>NZ_JADEWY010000008.1 GCF_015207375.1 Coleofasciculus sp. LEGE 07092
TCAGTGACTTTTCCGGCTCCACAGAAAATCGTAGTCTGATTACCACCTTAGGGGCTGGCACTTATTGGCTTAACGTTTACACCCACAATAGTGAGCAAAATACTGCCTATACCCTCACCGCCGAATCAACAGCTCTCCCTACAGTTATTCCCGAACCAGGCAATGACTACAACACCGCCCTTGATATTGGTGTTCTAGGGACGCAGCAAACCTTCACCGATGCCGTGGGGAGTCTTGACCGCAAGGACTTCTACCAATTTACCCTCAATCAGAATAGCCAAGTGAGTCTCAACCTAAGTGGGCTCAGTGAGCCGGCTCAAGTGGCGATTATGGCGGATTTGGATGGAGATGGCATCGTAGACTCCAATGAGAGTGTGGAATTCGATACCATCAGTGACTTTTCCGGCTCCACAGAAAATCGTAGTCTGATTACCACCTTAGGGGCTGGCACTTATTGGCTTAACGTTTACACCCACAATAGTGAGCAAAATACTGCCTATACCCTCACCGCCGAATCAACAGCTCTCCCTACAGTTATTCCCGAACCAGGCAATGACTACAACACCGCCCTTGATATTGGTGTTCTAGGGACGCAGCAAACCTTCACCGATGCCGTGGGGAGTCTTGACCGTAATGACTTCTACCAATTCAGCCTCAATCAACCCAATCAGGTTACCCTACAGCTAATTGATTTACAAGAAGATGCTGATTTAGAACTTGCTGTTGATATCAACGCTGACGGCAAAATTAGTTTCAATGAAGTGCTCGACAGTGCAAGATTTAGTGATAATCGCGATCGCACGATTCAAATTGACCTCGCCAGTGGCACTTATTTTGCAAGGGTCTACACGGACTCAGTGAATAGTAACACGAGCTACACCCTTGTTGCATCTGGCTCAGGAACGACTCTCAATGCGCCTAACCTAGTTGTTACGAATGCGACTGCACCCACTACTGGGGGTATTCAAGACACTATAACTGTAGGCTGGACGGTTGAAAATCAAGGAGAGATTCAAGCCTCAGCCAACTGGTACGATGCGGTTTACATCTCTGATGATCAGATTTTAGACCTTTCAGAAGGTAGCTCTGATACCAGGCTGACGACCAAACTGACAGGAGTACACACGCCCTTAGCAGCAGGAGCTAGCTATACCGAAACCATCAATGTCACTCTTCCGGATAGTGGTATAGGCGATCGCTATTTACTCTTTCTAGCCGATAACTATGGCTACCAGGGGGAAACTCACGAAGATGATAACCTCTATGCGCTGCCGATTACGGTTTCAGCACCGAACTTAGTCGTTTCTTCGGCAACCGCACCAGACACAGCGGGTTTAAATCAGAGGATTGATGTAGGTTGGACGGTAGCAAACCAGGGGGGAAACATTGCAACCGCGAATTGGTATGACCAAGTTTATCTGTCTGATGACCTGACGCTGGATGTGTCTGATACTCGACTAGCGTCTACCTGGACGGGAGCGAATACACCGATTGAAGTCGGTGAAAGTTATACGGTTAATCCTAGTGTCTTGATTCCTGGGAATACGGCGGCTGGCGATCGCTATCTACTCTTCGTTGCGGATGGTTCTAGTCATCAAGGCGAGACAGATGAGACCGACAATATTCTAGCTCGACCGATTAGCATTGCAGGTCCTGATCTGATTCTGTCCAATGCTTCGACAGCCACCAGTGCTGTGCCGGGTGAAGTGATTGAGATGAATTGGACGGTGCAGAATCAGGGGGTTGCCACCGCCTTGGCGAACTGGTCGGATTACATTTATCTCTCGACTGATAATGTCCTTGATGCAGCGGATCAACGCATTGCTACGGCAGCAACGGGTAGCGAAACTCCTCTAGCGACAGGAGAGTCCTATACGATTACACGGGATGTTCGCATCCCAGAAACGGTACTGCCAGGAAATTACCATCTCATTTTTGCCGCAGACGGGAGTCGAAACCAGGGGGAATCGAATGAGGCGAATAATCAGTTTGCTCTGCCACTTCAGGTAACGGGTCGAGATTTGACGATTTCCAGTGTAACTGCCCCTAGCACAGGGCAACTCGGTAGTAAGGTATCGGTAAGCTGGACAGTTGCAAACCAAGGCGATGCGGCGGCTATAGCTGGCTGGGTTGATCACATTTATCTGTCGGATAATACAACCTTAGATCAGAGCGATCGCTTAGTCAGCTCTGTGTCAACCGCGAATCAGATGCCCTTGGTGGCTAGCGGTAATTATACCCTGAATGCAGACCTTTATCTGCCCAACGACACCGCTACAGGAAACCGCTACCTGCTGTTTGTTACGGATGGCAACAACAAGGAACGAGAACTGAATGAAAACAATAACATCCTGGCTCAGGGCATTACGCTCAATGGTCCAGACTTAGCCGTGACAGAGGCTACGGCTCCTGAATCCGCCAGTCTGGGGGATGAGGTTGCTCTGAGTTGGACTGTGATTAATTCAGGGAGTCACTCAGCGTCCGCCCCCACTTGGTCTGACCAGATATTCTTATCTAGTGATACCACGCTAGATGCCACTGATACGCTGATTGGGACTCACATCCGTACTAATAACATCACTTTAGGAACAGGTGAAACCTACACCCAGCAGCAGATGGTAACGATTCCCAATACCGTAGCGGCGGGTAGCCAGTATCTTCTTTTTGTCACCGATGGTGGAGATGCTCAAGGCGAAACCAATAGTGGGAATAATGTCCTAGCCCAATCTATTGACCTGGCTGGACCTGATCTGACATTTACAGCTACACAGGCTCCTGCCACGGCTCATCGAGGCGAACTGGTTGACGTTTCTTGGACGGTGGAAAATCAAGGCGCAACAGGACTATTGCCGAATCAGTGGTACGACGCAGTTTATTTGTCCAGTGACGCAGTTTGGAGTAGCAACGACCAGTTTATCACTGCCGAGCCGATTACCCCTTCGGAGACTATTGTCCCTGGAGCGGGTTACACAGTCAATCGCTCTGTGTTTATCCCCACTAATGCGGCGACGGGCGATCGCTACTTGCTCTTTGTCACTGATCAGCAGGGAGTCCAAGGGGAAGCCAGTGAAGGGAATAATGTGACGGCGGTTCCCATTAATATTACGGCGGGGAACCTGACTGAAGACATCACCTGGAGTGGGGTGATTGCCCTTTCTGGATCACTCACAATTCCTGAAGGGGTAACGCTAACCCTAGAACCGGGAACAGTGGTTAAATTTACGGGCGCTTTCGCAGGCTTAAATATTAAAGGGACGCTGGATGCTAAGGGAACGTTAGACAATCCGGTGGTGTTCACTTCCTGGCTGGATGATACAGTGGGTGGGGATAGTAATGGTGATGGCTCCACGAGTTTACCGGAAGCGGGAGACTGGCAGGGGATTACGTTCTCCGGTGGCAATGCAGTGGGGACGTTCAACCACGCAATCGTCCGCTACGCCGATCAAGGGATTCTGGGTATCCAGCAGGGTGTCAGCGTCACCCTAGAGAATTCCCAACTTACCCATAATTATCAGGGAATCTATGTCTACACGCCTCTGATTGAAATTAACGGGGATAATTTGCTGATTGCCCGCAACCGCTATAACGGTATTTTCATGCGGGCTGATTCCAGAGGGGTGTTTCGGAATAGCACCATTGTCGAGAATGGTTTCTATGGGTCGGGCTGGACAGCGGCTGGGATTCATCAGGGGGCAGCCAACCTTACCCTAGAAAATTCTATCGTGGCATTTAACCGCAATGGTTGGGATCACAGTGGTGATGTGCCGCTGACGAATATTAATCATTCAGTTTTCTATAATCCCGGTGGTAAGGAAGTCGTGTGGGATGGAGATCCCGGTGAGCCAGATTTAACAGCAAATGGGAACCGTGTAGCTGATCCGCTTTTTGTGAATCGGTTTGAGGAAAATTATCAACTGCTTCCAGGTTCTCCGGCAATTGATGCTGGGGTAGCGACCGATGCCCCACCCCAGGATTTACTGGGACAGGAGCGGTTTGATGATGTTGGTATTGCCAATCGTGGTACAGGTTCTCTCGACTATATCGACATCGGAGCCTATGAGTATCAGGGTCGCACTAACAGTGCTGATTTGGCGGTTACGACGGTCACGACTCCAACGCCAACAGACGTCAATATCGGAGACACGTTTACCGTCAGTTGGACTGTTGCCAATGAAGGGGAGATAGCCACTAACGCGACCTGGAGCGATCGCGTTTATCTTTCTGCTGATTCGGTGATTAGTCCAGATGATATCTTACTCGCCACTCGACAGCACACCACACCTCTAGCTCCGGGAGAAAGCTACACAGAAACCTTAACCACCACCGTTCCCGTTACAGCCGGACCCCAATATCTCCTAGTGGCAACGGACGTAACGGAGGTTGTCACAGAGTCCGATGAAATTAATAACAGTCGTGTCTCCTCTGAACCCCTAGCTGTGAATGTGCCAGTGCTGGCTGTCGGAACTCCTGCCAATGGAGCCGTGCAGGTGGGAGAGTGGACGTATTTCCAGATTACAGCAGAGCCAGGAAAAACCCTGCGACTGACTCTAGATAGCGCCACAACTGCTGGCACGGTAGCCCTCTATGGTCGTGCAGGTGCGCCACCAACCCTGACCGAGTATGACGCAGTAGCAGCGAACCAGCAACCGGATCAGACCCTGAGCCTACCAGATACTGCTGGGGGAGACTACTACATCGGGGTGTATGGGCAGTCCTTAAACGGGGCAACCCCGTTTTCATTAACAGCGGAGAATCCAGCTCCGGCTCTCTACAGTGTGACCCAATCGACGGTTACGGCGGGGGGACAAACTACCCTGGAGTTGGTTGGGGATAGTTTGACCGCCACAGATACGATTAAGCTGGTGGCTCCAGATGGCGTGACTGAACTGACTCCCGTTTCAGTACAGTATCAGGATTCGACCCGCACCTTTGCGACATTCAATCTGGCTGGGGTGGATTTGGGAGCCTACAGCGTGGTGGTGGAGCCTGGGAATGGGACAGCGCCGTTGCAATTGCCCGATGCTGTTACGGTGAAGTCAATGGCGAGTCTGCAAAGTCAGATCTTTTCAGCGAATCTCTCCGCGCCTAACTATGTGCGACCTGGGCGGGAAGTTACCCTGACCGTAGACTATCAAAACCTCAGCGGTTCTGACTTGCATAGTCCGCTGTTGAGCCTCACCAGCGACCAGGAAATTGAGTGGCAGATTCCGGGTACAGATCAGTGGGTGAGGGACACCTCGATTAGCTTTCTGGGGTTGAGTAATAATGGTCCCACGAATTTCTTGCAAGCTGGAGAAAAAGAAAGCATCAGCTTTAAGATTCGCACCCCCCTGAACACCGAACCGTTGAACTTTGAACTCTATGCCCTGCAAGGGGATGGCAGTGGTAACTCTAGCCAGCTCATTGATTGGGATGAATTGCAAACTCAGAGTCGTCCAGCCGGACTCAGCGATGAAGCGTGGGACGCGATTTGGGGCAATGTGCAGGCTCAAACAGGGTCAACTTGGGCTGATTTTGTGGCAATGCTGGGGGATAATGCCGCGTACCTGGCTAAGTTAGGACGCACCGACTACAACGCCCAGGATTTGCTGGCGTTTGAGGTATTGCAGGCTAATGGTTTGAATCCGGAAACCTATCTGGCGGCTGGGGAGGATGCTTTTACCCCTGCACCGGGTTTAGATGTGCGCTTTGTACGGGTCTATGGGCAGTTCCTCGGATCTCGTTATACCGATGGGCTACTAGGCTATGGCTGGACTCATAATTATGACCTATTTGTAGAAGAAACGGATGATAATCGCGTCCTCGTCCATTGGGCAGATGGCTCCTTCCGTAGCTTTGTCGCGGATGGAGAAGGGGGATATGAGGGCGTACCTGGAGAAGACGGTATTCTTACCCGTAAGAGCAATGGCACGTTCCAACTGCGGGAACCGTCCGGTCTGACCTATGGCTTTGGTGATAATGCTAAGTTGGCATCCATCAGTGACACGAACGGCAATACCATCACCGCTAGCTACGCTGATAATCAATTGACTCAATTGACCCATTCAGCCGGACAAAGCCTCACCTTCAGTTACGCTAATGGCAATCTGACCCAAGTTAGTGACCAAAATGGTCAAACTACCACCTATCAGTACGACAGCACGGGTAACTTCTTAGAACAGGTTACGACTCCCGATAACCAGACTACCACCTACGCCTACGACACAGCCAATCGCGCCCTCACTTCCATCACCAACGCCACGGGAAACACCCTCACCTACAGCTACGATAATCTGGGACGCTTACAGACGGCGGCGCTCAATGGTGGGGCAGAAACGGTATCCTACAGCTATGATTCTGCCGGAACGGTGACGGTTACGGATGCAGCAGGTGCTACCTCCCAACTCTTTTTTGATGAGCGGGGAATTCCCAGTCAGATTCAAGATGCAGAAGGTCGGGTGTATCAGTTTGGTACATCCCCTGATGGGAACTTGATGCGGATTACTCAACCTGATGGTTCCGATGCAGAAATCCGCTACGATGGGGCAGGTTATCCAACGCAGATTGTGGATGCCTCTGGTAATACCATTGCTCTGAAGTTTGACCCAACCTACGGTAACTTGCAATGGATTCTGGATGCCAGGGGTAATACCATGCGCTATGAATACGATAGCGCTGGGAATCTCACACAAATTAAATATCCCGATGGCAGTACGGAAGGGTTTACAGTAGATGCCCAAGGCAATCTGGCAAGCTACATCAACCGTCGGGGAGAAACGATTACCTACAACTATACCGAAGATGGGTTGATTGCCCAGCAAACGAATCCTGGAGAAACTCCAGCTCAATATACCTATGACACAGAAGGCAAGCTGCTTTCTGTCACCGATGCCCAAGGAATGACAACCTTAGACTATGATGCCAATGACCGTCTAGCAACCATTACTTATCCAAATGGTCGTTTCTTGTCCTTTGAGTACGATGCAGTAGGTCGGCGGACGCAACTTACCGGGTCGGATGGGTACTCAGTTAAGTATGCCTATGATACGGCGGGTCGTTTGCAACGGCTAACGGATGGCAGTGATGCGCTGATTGTACAGTACAGCTACGATGCAGTAGGGCGTTTGGCGCGGGAAGATAAGGGTAACGGTACTTACAGTACCTACGAGTATTTTACAGACGGTCAGCTTAAAAGTCTGGTTCACTATGCACCAGATGGGTCAGTTAATTCTCAGTTTGACTACACCTATGATGCTCTGGGACGGCAAAATAGTGCGGTGACATCGGATGGTGTCTGGACGTATGAGTATGATGCTACAGGACAATTGACCCATGCTGTTTTTGTCTCGATTAATCCCCAAATCGCTGACCAGGATTTGACATATATATACGACGCGGCAGGCAACCGGATTCGCACCATTCACAATGGGGTGACAACGGAGTACACAACTAATAATTTGAATCAGTATGAAACGGTTGGGGATGCGACGTATTTATATGACGAGGATGGAAATTTAATTGAGAAAACTGAGCAGGGGCAGACTTGGCAGTATGGCTATAACAGTGAGAATCGGTTGGTAAAGGTTACTGCACCGGATGGGTCGATTACGGAGTATGAATATGATGTTTTAGGTAATCGTACTGCCACGATTCAAGATGGACAGCGCACTGAGTATTTAGTCGATCCGTTTGGTTTGGGTGATGTTGTTGCTGAGTATGGCGGAGGTGGTTTAGCGGCTCAATACACTCACGGTATAGGACTGGAAAGTCAGATTGCGTCAGGGAGTTCTAATTACTACGACTTTAATGCGCTCGGGTCTACAACAGGCTTGACTGGATCAAGCGGAGGTTATCTCAATCGCTATACTTATCTGCCCTTTGGGCAGGATATTTCGGAGACTGAAACTATTGCCAACGCATTCGAGTTTGTTGGGCAATGGGGAGTGATGGAAGAGGCAAATGGTCTTGATTTCATGCGGGCACGTTATTACGCAACTGACCTTGGACGTTTCTTGGCGGAAGATCCACTGAATTTAGAAGGAGGAAATAGTAACTATTATTCGTATGTAGTTAATAGTCCTTTAATAGCAGTTGATCCTCAAGGACTTAAACCTAATTTCGGTGAAATTGTAAGCACAGGTATAGGAGGTGCAGCTGGTGGTATCGCTAGTGATGCACTTGGAGGTAGCTCTGGTGCTGTTGCTACAGGAATTGGTGCTATTGCTGGAAAATTAGGTGGATTCTATGGTGGAAGAGTTGGTCAGCTTGTTGGACTAAATTTAGGACTTGGAGTTGGTTCTCTTTTGGCTCTTCACCCTGTAGTAGCAATGGCTCTAGCGCTATCTTGGGCATATGGTGGAGGGGTTCTTGGAGAAGCAATTGCAGGAGGAATCGCGGGAGGAATCGCAGGGGCGCTGACAGCAAGATTAGGTGAACTCATAGCAACAGAGCGTATCGGTAATATCTTCTCCCTCACCCCCGAAGACAAATTCGGTCCTGCAGGCTACGACGCCCCCGACACCCCCATAGGCGAAGAAAAACGCTACATCTCCCCCGACGAAAACTTCCACTACCGCATCGACTTCTGGAACGACCCCGACGCTACCGTTCCCACCCAAACCGCCATTATCAAAGACCAACTCGACCCCAACCTCGACTGGAGTACCTTTGAATTTACCAACTTCGGCTTCCTCGACTGGAACATCGATGTCCCCGGCGGTCAAACCATCGACACCCGCGTGGATATGCGCCCCCTCTTCAACCTCGCCGTCGATGTCAACGCCACTTTTGACCCCGAAACTGGCGAAATCGAATGGATATTCCAAGCCGTAGACCCCATCACCGGCGAACTTCCCGAAGACCCCTTCGCCGGATTCCTCCCCCCCTTCAACGAAGACACCAAATACGAACTCGGCTGGGTCGAATTCACCGTAGACCCCAAAGACGACCTCCCCACCGGCACCCAAATCGCCAACCAAGCCTTCGTCCAATTCGACCTCGTTAATAACTTCAATCCTGCCCCCAAAGAAGGTCCCTGGATTAACACCATTGACGCTGACGCCCCCAGTAGCACCGTCAATCTCTTACCCGCAACCACCACCAGCGAAGAATTCCTCGTTACCTGGTCGGGTACTGATAACGGTAGCGGCATTGCAGGCTACACTGTCTACGTCTCCAAAAACGGCGAACCCTTTACCCCCTGGCTAGAAAACACCCCCCTAACCGAAGCCACTTACATGGGTGAAATCGGTAACACCTACGAGTTTTATTCAGTCGCCCTTGATAACACTGGTAATGAACAAAACATCCCCACCGCAGCACAAACCATCATCACCCTAGAAGAACCGCCAGTCGTACAAGAAACCATTGGAGAATATGGAACCCTCACCAATCTTGATCACAATTGGCAAACCATTATCCTCAATCAGAACTACATTAACCCCGTCGTCATCGTTTCCGACCCCACCTTCAATGGGCCCGATCCAGCAACCGTCCGCTTACGGAATGTCACCGGAAACTCCTTTGAACTGAGAATTCAAGAAACCAACTACAAAGATAATATTCATACAACAGAAATTGTCTCTTACTTAGTGGTAGAAGCCGGAGACTGGGAACTGAGTGATGGCACCCGAATTTCAGCTCGAACCCAACACTCGAACTTACTCTCCTCTCAAGGATTTGAAACAATTCCTCTCTATGGGTTTAACCAAACACCAACGCTTCTAACCCAAGTCCAAACCTATAATGGCATCGACTGGGTAACTACCCGTACTCAAAACATTACGGCTAATAGTTTTGAGTTTACCATGCAGGAAGAAGAAGCCTTGAATGGCGGAGCTCATTTAACAGAAACGATTGGTTGGTTAGCCATCGACCAAGGAACAGGTGAAGACAGTCAGACCCTCTTCCAAAGTGGTTTAACCAATATCAGTTATGATCACAATCCCCAAAATACACCCTTTGAACCAGGTTTCTTCACTACCACACCTACCCTCTTAGCCAAATTAGGCTCCTATCAAGGACCTGACCCGGCTAATCTCCGTTTAGACCATACCATAACTAACTCAGGATTTACAGCCAGAGTTTATGAAGACCAATCCTTTGATTCAGAAATCACTCACGTTAATGAACAAATTGCCTTCTTAGCTTTAGAAAACTCCGAAACTAGTGATAAAACAATTAATGCTACTGCTCTGGATTTAGAAGTCAATTTTGGTGAATACGGAACCCTCACCAATCTTGATCACAATTGGCAAACTATTATCCTAAATCAGAACTACATTAACCCCGTTGTTATCGTTTCCGACCCCACCTTCAATGGACCTGATCCAGCAACCGTCCGCTTACGGAATGTCACCGGAAACTCCTTTGAACTAAGAATTCAAGAAGCTAACTATAAAGATAATATTCATACCACAGAAACTGTCTCCTACTTAGTGGTAGAAGCTGGAGACTGGGAACTGAGTGATGGCACCCGAATTTCAGCCCGAACCCAAAACTCCAACTTACTCTCCTCTCAAGGATTTGAAACCGTTGCTCTATCTGAATTTGCTCAAACACCAACGCTTCTAACCCAAGTCCAAACCCATAATGGCACAGACTGGGTAACTACCCGTACCCAAAATATTACCGCGAATAGTTTTGAGTTTACCATGCAGGAAGAAGAAGCCTTGAATGGCGGAGTTCATTTAACAGAAACGATTGGTTGGTTAGCCATCGACCAAGGGATTGGTAATGATGGAGATAGTCTCTTACAAGGAGGGTTAACGGAAAGCACCTACACAGATAGTCCAGAAATCGTTAATTTTGAACAGGCTTTCAATGAAATCCCCATTGTCTTCGCCAAACTCGGTTCATATTTTGGTAGTGATCCTGCCAATATTCGCTTAGGATCAATTAGCAATTCTGGATTTGAAGCCAGAGTCTATGAAGACCAATCTTTTGATGCAGAAATTCTCCACACTAATGAACAAATTGCTTTTTTAGCCTTGGGTGATAGTTTGGGATTGTTTACTGGAAGCTTAATTTAGCGTGAGTTCGACAGGTGGAAAAAAGCGCCCAAAACAAAACTACATTTTGACCCCAATATACCAGTAACAACTTCAGCCTAACAGGAGAGAGGAGTAAGATTTCCTACACCTCTGCTCCCCCACACTCCTAACGTCCCGAAGCAGCAACCTCATTAACTGGGAAGCGTTCGAGTAACTGGATAGCCCGAATTGCATTGCGTTTTAAGGAATTGGACAAGGGTGGCACATGGGGAATTTGTGATAAAAGCTCTACAGTGCGGCGCAACATTCGCACGATATCCCCTTCATCCAAGCTAGTGTTTGCACATAGCTCTGTCCATTCAACACCTAATGCCCACTGTTCCACAATCCCGATCAAGTCACGCTCTAACCAAACGGGTAACGCAACATCATAGCGGCGCTGTAGCTGAAAGAGCTGACGCCGTGTCTGCTTTAATGCCTCTAGTGCCTGTATGACTGGCTCAGGTGGTAAGTAGTTTGTCCAGCTATCGGGACGAGGTGTTTCAGTAACCAGAGCGCAAGCTACTGCTGCTAGATGGTGAGGGTCTAGCTCATCAAATTCCCCTGACATCATAGCTAAACCTACCCATAATTCGTTATCGCCTCGAATCGCGGCAGCAGCTTGCCCCAGAGAGGTGGGCGTTACATTCTCTAAGCAACCAAACGCCCTCAAAATTTCCATCAAATTCAGAAATTCTCGCCAGTTCTGAGCCTGATTTTCTCGAAATTCGGCTTGACGCTGGTTAATTTCCTCTTGTAGAGCTAATCGGCGTTTGTGACGCTTGAGCAGTTGTGAGGGATTGCCCCACTGCTGCATGAGATGATTTTCAATTTGAGCGGCTACCGCCTCTACAACCTGCTGTTGAGCAACCACTTCGGGAGGCACCGCTATCTCTACAGCCCTGGGAATTTGAGCAGCGATGGCTTCTGTTTCTGGGGAGCCGCTCCTAACTTGACCGGGCTTCAGACTTAGTTCTATGGGGGGGACTAGGGCAGCAATCCCTCGTACTGGCAGTTCACCATACCAGCCACTTACATCAGCCGTTGTTGCTACATACCAGCGATTGTCAGCACTCAAGCAGACCAAATAAGGGAATTGTCCGCGACCTTTTTCCTTGGCAATCAATACGGCTGGAATGGGAGCGGGAACTGGCACGTATTTTCCTTTGAGAGCGAACAGAGTGCCAGGGTGGGTATCTTGCAGGGCGTGGGCAATTTCGCTAGCTTTTACGGCTTCGGCTTGCCGTTGCAGGGTTTTGAGCAATCGCCGCTCCTCTTTCAGGCGTTCCTTTAGTTTTGCGTAGTTGGAGAGGGCTGCTAGATCTACAGGTGCTAATTGAATATCCAGTTTCGTCAGTTCTGTTGTTAGCTCAGTAATTGCCTGTTGCTGAGGTTTTAGGTACAGAGTTGCCAGATATTGGGCAAAGCTGCGTTCTACTAAGTCTTTGGATCGATTTAAGGTGTGGGTTTGTAGCAAATTCAGCACCATACCGTAAGTAGGCGTGAACTGGCTTACAAGAGGGTCGGCACCGGTGGTTGCTAGATAGGCTGCTTCTTTTGCTCCTTCAAATGGTGTTTGCAGTGTTACCACATAGCCGATAGTATCCATTCCCCGCCGTCCTGCCCGACCCGCCATCTGCAAAAACTCAGAGGGTGTCAGCAAACGGTGTCCCCGGTCGGTACGCTTGGACAGGGAAGAAATAACTGTGGTGCGGGCAGGCATATTAATCCCGGCTGCTAGGGTTTCGGTGGCAAATACGACCTTAACCAAACCCAACTGGAACAGTTCTTCCACGAAGGCTTTCCAAGCGGGTAAGATTCCGGCATGATGAGCTGCAATGCCGCGAGAGAGTGGTTCCACTTGTCCGGCGCGACCCACTTCAAGATTGTGACTCAAGAATCTATCAATACGCTCTTTAAGGTCGCTTGCTTCTCGTTGGTTAACAAGGGATAAGTCACCCAATTCCTCTACGGAGCGATCGCAACCCCGGCGGCTGAAGATAAAGTAAATAGCTGGCAACATATCGCGTTGCCGCAGTTGTTCGATGACGTAGGGAAGGCTGGGGCTTTCTGGACGCCCGCCTCGACCCCTACCTTTTTGACGTTTGGGTTTAAGGCGAGGATTGATTTTAGTTTGGCTGGAGTCCAACAGAGGAAACAGTCCCTTAGGGTTGCCAAAGCTGAACTGCAAGGGAACCGGTCGGAAGTTGGAGTAAATCAGTTCAGTTGAGCCGTGAACTAGATTTAGCCAGTCCGTTAACTGGTCAGCGTTAGCAATGGTGGCGGAGAGGGCAACGAGCTGGATCTCTGGTGGGCAGTAAATAATGGACTCTTCCCAAACCGTACCCCGTTGTCGGTCATTCATGTAATGGCACTCATCAAGTACCACTGCTTCCACCCCTTCCAAGGACGTGCCAATCTCCCCAATGGGTGTGCCGTAAAGCATATTACGGAAGATTTCCGTGGTCATCACCAAAATAGGAGCGTCCCGATTAACGGAGATATCGCCAGTCACCAGACCCACTTGCTCTACCCCAAACGCGGCGCGAAAATCTCGCAGTTTTTGGTTAGAGAGGGCTTTTAGGGGGGTTGTATAGAATACGCGACCGCCCCGCGCTAGGGCTCGGTAAATGGTGTATTCCCCGATTAGTGTTTTCCCGGAACCCGTAGGAGTACAAACCACAACCGAGCGACCGACGTTGAGAGCAGCAATCGCCTGTTGCTGAAATTGATCGAGTTCAAACGGAAATAGATTTTTGAGGTCAAGCTCTATCGAGCGAGTAGAAACGTTCACACAAGGTCTTTCCAATCAGTGGCTCTAGAAAATTCCCAAACTTTGACTTGAATTCATATTGTGTCATTACCCACATTTTAGGAAGCCTAGAGCCGCATGGCAGAGATATATCTTTTGTTTCGATGAGGGAGTGGGGGTGGAGGGGGCAAAGGAACATAACACCTCAAGAGTTTTTTTATCTCTTTATCTTTTTATCTCCCCACTCCTCACTCCCTACTCCCCACTCCCTACTCCCCACTCCCGTTCGGACTTCGGCGTGAGCGCTCAGTCGAACGCTGACGCTCACGGCAAAAGCCCACTCCCTAGTAAGACGTTTTTTCTCCCAACTAAGTCGATGTCGCTATCTAAAAATTCAATGAAATTTTCCGATTTCGTCCTGATAGTTCATATTTTGATCTGAAAGAAACAGTAGAAACTCTGACACGGAGATCTACTATGTGCAGTTATGAAAGCGGGTTTTTGGGTCAATCCCGTTTGGAGAAGGGCAGTGAAACCCCTGTCTTTCTATGGGGTCAGTTAGTTGGCAATTTAGCTTTTGAATGCAAAGGTGATGATGATAATCGTGGTAGTGGTCGCTAAATAGTAATACCCGATAACGGGCATTAAAACCGCTGATACTTTGGGGATAATAAAAATCGAATTTAGCAATTAAAAAATAACCCAGCCTTTTGAGCTGGGTTTTCGCTTTTTTAGTTATTTACTCTCTTTAGATAGTGATTGCTGTACCATCAAACTTGGTGAGAGAGAAACAGCCATCTTCGTTGTAGGTTAGCTTTTGCTCTTGTAGAATACCAATAGCGATCGCTTCACCTAGTTTTACCGATTCGGTGTAATCGGTGCGCCAGTGAACACCAGCCATATTGCGACCAATGGAGATGTTAGCAGCCAGCTTATTTAGCTCACCGCCTACGGTTAACTCCTCCGTACCAGGTCCACTGTAAGGAATGTAAGAAACCAATTGAGTGCCATCTGCATTCGGTACGACTGGCTTCGGCATTACATAGGACTCGTCAAACCAGGCTTTCAGCATGGTTACGCAAGCGCCAGCAACCGTAGCGTGTCCTGCACCGTAAGCGGGATGGGTGGGTGACCCTTCTGGGAAGACTTGCGGTAGTAGGTAAGTTCCGTTCTTATTAAAGATTTCCTGAACTGCTTGGGAGTTGAGAATTTCCTGATCGATGGGATACTTTGCCTTTCCGGTCAAGTGGTTGTGAATCAGTCCTCCAAGGGCTTCCGGGCGCAGCCGCCGATGCACAAACCACTTTTGATACCAAACGGCTTTAAGTGCTCGTGTGGCGACTTCCGTCACGAGACTAAGGATATGAGGTCCGCCAAACGTCCCAAACCCATCCTGATTACTGGAAGTAATATAGGGATTGCCTCGATCAAAAGGAGCTTTTATATCCAGCAAAATCAAACAAGCATTCAGGTAGGCTTCATAGAGGGCATCAAAATGAACGTAATTCCCTAAATCCCGCATATTACGGATATAGCGACGAACCGAGTCAAATTTATCCTGACCGCTGAAATCAAAGCCATTTTGCACAGCCAGCCACATTTTGTAATCCGTCATAAAGTCTTTCTGAGGGACTACGGTTCTCTGGCGTTGATTGATTGTGAGTGTGCCGTATTGGATATCTTTGAGCAAAAATTGAGAGAGGAAAGGACCCACCAAATCCCCTGGCGTCAAGCCTCGGAAAATAGTGTCTGGCGTCACCTTACAATCTTCCTTGGGTCCCCGGAAATCCGAGCAGCTCGATAGCTCTTCTGCCGCTTTGTCAATACCATTGTTGTCGCGAAAATCCGTAAAATTTACATCTCGCAACAGTGCCATCCAGTAAAGTTCTATGGCTTCACAGGAGTTTTCTGCTCCATCAATACGGGGTGCGGGTGGAATCGCTAATGACTGAGCATCGGGTCCTTCTAGGTCAAAGGCTAATCCGGCTTGAGGATTTGTAAATCGGCGACAAGCAAGGGATTTCTTTTGTTCTGAACTATCTTCTGGTTTATCCTCGGGTGGGTATTTTTCCAGCAGCTTCGGCTCTCCTGGTTTAGTTTGTTGAGCCAACTGATGCTCGGATTTCAGAGATTCTGGTAACTCGATCTGGCATTCTTTAGAACAACCTCGTGGTATTTTTTCAAAATCTTCATAATTTCCACTACACAAGGCTTTGAGCATGATTCGGTAGGCTGTGGGTTCCACCTCACCGAGTTGGTTGTGGGGTAAGCCTTTGGAATAGTTCGCAATATAACTTAACTCGTTGTTAGAGTTTCGGTAAGCCGACTCCTCACCATTATTTAAGTGTTCGGGATGAGGTCGCAGAAACGCAATTTCAGCGGATTCCTCACGAACTTCTCGGGCTAAGGTACGACGAGAAAAATGTTTTTTCATGTCAATTTCTCCCTATGACAATGACCTGAGTTAGATTATGGGATATGAAGGTTGCAAAATGAGACTTAAAAGCTGTTGGATTACAAGAGCTTAATACAAATATTGCGAAATTTTACGATACTGGTGTGGCACTCCCAGTCTATGCAACCTTCTGTTTGATTCCTAATCGTACTGACTGGAACGTACACACAGAGATGACCTGACCATTGAATTTTACTGCAATGCGTGAGTCGTCTGGGAAGGGTCAATTAACTATCCCCAAATGATACCGTTTTTCGAATCGCTTGTGTGGTTTTTCTTAAGGAAAGTGGTGTGATACGTTTGAAACCAATCAAGATGTCATACTTTATACGGATGAGCCAATACAGAACAACGCGATCGCACCAATTTGACATGAAAAACCTACTGCCATCAATTCTCCTAACCCCAATTTTCGCCCTACTAGGTTCAGCAGTTGCCCTCGCTGAAGTCCGCACTGAGGTGATTGAATACCAACACGGCGACACCGTACTCGAAGGCTTTCTCGCTTATGATGATGAGATTGAAGGCAAGCGCCCCGGTGTCATGGTAGTTCACGCTTGGAAAGGATTGGGAGAATATGAGAAGGAACGGGCGAAACAGCTAGCCGAACTAGGGTATGTTGCTTTTGCTGCCGATATTTACGGCAAAGGCATCCGACCTCAAACCAATGAACAAGCAGCCGCCCAAGCAAAGATTTATCGCTCTAACCGAAAGCTATTGCGCGATCGCGCTAATGCCGGATTGCAAGTTTTGCAACAATACTCCCTAACCAACCCCAATCAAGTTGCGGCAATTGGCTATTGTTTCGGTGGGGGTACGGTATTGGAGTTAGCCCGGAGTGGTGCGCCTGTGGCAGGGGTTGTCAGCTTCCACGGCAACCTGGATACACCCAATCCCGCAGATGCCCAAAATATCCAAGGTAGAGTACTGGTTTTGCACGGGGCAGCCGATCCCTATGTGCCAGAGGAACAGGTTGCAGGGTTGAAAGAAGAAATGAATAGTGCCAATGTAGACTGGCAGTTAGTTATGTACGGCAATGCTGTCCACAGCTTCACTGAACCCAAAGCTGGCAACGATCCCTCAACGGGTGCGGCTTATAATGCTGATGCAGATAAGCGTTCTTGGGCAGCAATGAAGCGGTTTTTTGCAGAGATATTTATGGAGAAATAAAGGGTGCGGTTTAAAAGCAATTTTTAATACATAAAAATACGGAACTGGAGTTTTCTAAAATTCCCCATTCCCTAAGTAAGTCAAACTCTAGGACAACTGACGCTTGGGCCACTGATAAGCAGTTCTGGAAGTCGGCGAAGTTAAAGGAGTAGTTGCCTCTACATTTCCGAGTGGAGACTTACCATGACTCCTTTGGAAGATTTGGTGAGCCATTAAAACCATCAGTGCTTCAAAGACTGACGTTTTATCATTGGGATTGACTGTTACAATGGGTGGTCGCACCTTGTCATTCATAAAACCCAGACCAAACAAGACGTGTTCGTGACCCAATGCTCCTGGTAAATCCATGCAGGTTAGACCAATAATCATCGGGATTTGAACTCGCTGATTCATAAAGGTCATAATTTCGCGAGCATCGTTGAAAGAACTAGAACGATTAGCTGCCACCAGCAGAATATAAGCATGGGCTCGGCGAATCAACAAATCCCACATAAAATCAAAGCGTGATTGACCAGGAGTACCATAGACTTGCAATTCTATGTCTCGTCCCAACATCCGCGTACCGAAATCGAAAGCAACAGTAGTTTTTCTCTTCATCAATGCTGTATCGTCGGTGGCTTTACGTTCTGTGTCTACAACTGCAGTTTGACTGAATGTTCGGACAAAAGTAGACTTTCCAGCGCCTACCGTTCCGCTTACTACTAAACGCATTGTTTCCATTTATTTTACTCCGCAAAAAACTCGCCAAAACGTCTTAATTAAGTCAATGAATAACTAGTGAGGTACATTTAGTTTTTGTACCTACTCTTTACTCTTTACTGCCTATTTCCTACTCCCGGAAATCCAGGACTTTGTACCTCACCCGATAAAGAAACGCTATACAGACTGCCTCAACTACAGCAAAGCTGATTTCAATTCAGAAAGGGTGCGTTTAATTTCCAACATCAAAACACCCTGTTTTGCCGCCTTGCTTGCTAGCACCAAAAAGACTGCATCCTCTCCACAACTGGTGAGGATGCTAAACCCCTCTTCACCCTCAACATAGATGCGATCGATTGCACCCCGCGCCAGTTCTCGACCAATTCGTTCGCCCAAGGATAGCATCGCGGCTGACATGGCAGATACCCGCTCATCATCCATACCTCCCGGCAAGCTAGAGGCTAGAGGTAAACCATCTGGAGTAACCATAGCTGCACCTTGAACATCTGATGTTGCTGTCACAAAAGTTTGGAGAATATATCCCAATTTTTCAGTATTGATTGCCATTGTTGTAATTTGGGTCAAATGTTAGAGATTGCAATACAATTAACTCACAGTTCGGGTCTAAGCAGCACCGCTTGCAATCAGACGCTTAAACAGACTCTCAGTCCATCCAGTTTCTTTCAAAACAGCCGCCTCACTGACTTCTATATAGGCTTGCTCGATAAAGGCTAAATCAATCATGCAAATTCGGCTGAGAGCCTCCTGAAGTGCTTCAGGTTTTTCATCTGCCTTGAGGCGCTTTCTCACTTCACAAACTACTGCTGCCATTGCTGGAACAACGTGTTGAGGTCCGATTCCAACCCGAACGTGTATTAAACCAATTCGCCAACGACGCTCGGCGTAAGACTTTCCCCAATGATCTATGCCCGTGAACATTTCGCTAAACCATTCAATAAAGGTGTCCCTTAGGCGATGGATACGTTCTTCTGTACTATTTAAAATAGCATTCATTTCCGGGTCACTCCCCAAGTAAGCATAGAAACTAACTGCCATTTCAGGAGCGATTTCTCTTCCCCAATCTGCATAGGAGTTTAGAATAGCTTTGTCTTCACTTGTTAAACTAATTCGCTCCTCCAGCTTGGATAAGAATGCATGGGGATCTAAGGTCATAACCTTCTCCTCTATAAATTAATTTATCAGAATTACACTATTTAAGTTGTAGCAAGTTAATTGGATAAATGGTTGCTATTTGAACTTCCTGTATATGAAGTTTCTGTTGACTTTTCGTGATTTTTTTAAAATCAATCTCTCAATAAAAAAAATCGAGAGGGGATATTTTTTAAGCTGAATACTCATCCCGGATAACTTGCTCTATAAATCTTTTCAGGAAGTTAGCCCTTAAATCCGGATGGTTGCTGTACGAGTAAGCTATTTTTCGTTTAGTTTGTACAAGTTAGGACACTCAAGATGCCCATCTGACAAGAATTTTAATACTGTATAGTTTTACGAATTTAAACAACAAACAAGTTGTTTAAAATAAGAAAAAATCCTTTGAGTGTTATATCAATCAATGATTAGTAAGGAGTAGGAAATAGGGAATTACAGCGGTTTTCAAGTTAATGGACTACATTTTGACCCCCCTAGCCCCCCTTATCAAGGGGGGAACTGCACCACACCGACTTGAAAAGTACTGTGAAATTTCTCTCATTACATTTTTGACGGCAACTTGGTACGGTAAATTTCTTCTGCAAAAGATTTTTACCGACTCCAAAAGAACAAGAACACCCCCAGAACACTCGCCAGCACCAAACCGCCAAAGAGATAGAGAAGGCGACGGCGAGGTTGAAGCTTCCCAGTTTTGGGAGATGTATCTAACTCCTGTCCTTTGAGAGAGTGTAACCATTCTGCGACTCGTTTAGACTTTGGTAAGTCTGGGTGTAGCTTAAAAAACCAGCCAGCACCTCCAATGGTTCCAAGGGCTGACCTTCCGTACCCCGGAGGTTAACGTAGAGTTGAGCATCGGGAAAATCTGGCTTTAATTGATGGGCAACATGAAGCGCCAGAGCAGATTTACCCACACCTGCCGCACCCGTTACTACAGAAATCAGGGGCGTTTTTTCTTGTCCGAGGGTTGCTTGTCGCAGTTGAGCCGCCACCCTATCCAATTCGGCTTGACGACCGATAAAGTCAGTAAGATCAGAAGGAAGATGATGGGCGAATGTGGGTTGGGTTACATTCCCCTGAAGAATCTGCTTAACTTTGCTAGGGTCAACGGCTATTGCATCTTGTACTAAACCGTGAAAGTGCAGTTCGTATCTTGATATCTCTCCAGCCATTTATTACTCCCTACTCCCGTTCGACTGACGCTCACGGCAAAAGCCTACTCCCTACTCCTAATAACTAAAATCAAAGATTCCCCTACCAATTTACAGCAGCGGATGTTTGATAATAAGGGAACCTTTGATTATCGGGGTAATTTACACCTGAAATGACTACAGTGCCAGTTTTAATTCGCCCAGTGTCCGTTTAATTTCTAACATTAAGACCCCTTGCTTGGCTTCTTTAGTAGCCAGGACAAGGAAGACAGCATCCTCACCACAACTGGTCAAAATACTAAAACCTTGATGACCCTCAACATAGATGCGATCGATGCCACCTCGGACGAGTTCTGTCCCAATCCGCTCACCCAACGATAGCATAGCGGCAGACATCGCCGATACACGCTCATCATCCATGCCTCCGGGCAGGCTAGATGCTAAAGGTAAACCATCGGGTGTCACCATTGCAGCACCTTCAACATCACTGGTTCCTGATACGAAGGTTTTGAGGATATGTCCTAGTTTTTGGGTATTGATAGCCATTGCTGTACTCCCGTTTCAATTTCAAATAATACGAAGCGATTAGAATTGATTCGGTAGAAGCAACCTGAAATTGAGTGATGAATAGCCCTCTTAAGACTGTGCGATAGGGGTTGTTCGTGTTAATTTACTTACCCCATAACACTGTATTGAAGAACGTCGTGAGTGCCACCGCGCAAGACAGATTCAGTTTGTGTTCCCCGCAAGCGCTTACCGAAAAAGGCTTCTAAGAATCCCTGAATGGCTCCCATAGTGTAGGTACACTGACGGGATGAACCTTCTTCTTCACCAGCCGAGCAAATGGTTTCTCGCGTATAGACTTTGTACAACTCGCCTTCTTGCTCGACTTTATCCACAATGCACAAACGAGTCCCGTCTTTACCGATGATATCGTTAACTTTTGATGCCACGTCTGTCAGGGCAACTCCCTCACCCTTGCCAACTAAGCCAAGCTCTTCAGCCAAGCTTTTACCACGCTGGCGTCCCGCTGAAATCAGAGCGATCGCGGCGGCTTTTTCTCCGAGAGCTTCTTCAACACCAGTAACGATCGCTTTCGTGCAAACAACGCTACTAAAATTTCCTAGTTCGTGACGCAATGCATTTTGTGCTATTGACATAGAATTTACCTCTCTTTAGGGGTTAATCTGAATGGACTGAATGGGAATAAATCTGACAATAATTCCCTGGAAAATTCGCTATTAGTAGATACAATCCTAGGTCTAATTCTCTATTACTATTTTAGTAGTTATTATCTGCTACTGTCTGCTTTTTTTGAAATGATTTTGTTAAGAAAATCTATTCTTGTTTATTGATTTATAAAAAAATAACCGACTAGCATGGTTAATGCTTCGGTCATTTAATAAATAGCAAGCTTTTTTGAATTTAAAACTTGTTCCAGCTCATTCCATTCAGTATTGAATCAGAATTTATCTGTTACCTCAGATTTATCAGTTAGCTTGAGCAAAACTTTTAAAGCTTCAACGACCGAGGTTTTAACATGAGGATTAACGGTGAGAATGGGGGGGCAATTTTTATCATTTACTAAGCCCAAGGCTACCAAAATCTCTTCTGAAGCTAATGCTTCTGCACAGTCCGTATGAGTCAAACCCACAATCATCGGGACTTGTACTCGCTCTTTCATAAACGAAAAAATTTCGTGGGCGTAGGAAAAACCACTAGGTTGATTGGCAGCGACTAATAGAATATAAGCATCAGCTCCCTTGATTAAAATATCCCACATGAAATCAAAGCGAGATTGACCGGGAGTACCGTAGATGTGCAAATCCATATTGGCACCCAGAACGAGTTTCCCAAAATCAAAAGCAACCGTGGTTGTTTCCTTAAATGAAGAGATTTTATCTGTGGCACGACGTTCTACTTCTACTACATCAATTTCACTAGCTGTCCGCACAAAGGTAGACTTGCCAGCTCCGACAGTTCCTGTTACAACGATACGCAGACTTTCCATGGACTTTTTCTCCGCAAAAACCTACCCAACTGATTGAGCTGTTAATGATTGAAGGTAGGGCGGTAAGCTGAAACACTTAATCTGCAATTTTTTTATCTGAGAGGAAGAGTTTTATTTTCGCTTCAGCTAGGTTATACAGGTTAGATGTACAGCAACTTATCGCCTAGCTTAGTTCAAGATCCAATAACCAGGAGGGCTAGAACCTAACTGCCTGCTCCTGGAAATTTTTCGACTTGACTAGCCTATAGCTGACTTTAGTTCTGTGAGCGTCCGTTTGATTTCTAACATCAGAACTCCCTGCTTTGCCTCTTTAGTCGCCAACACTAAGAAGACAGCATCCTCACCACAACTTGTCAAAATGCTAAAGCCTTGATCACCCTCAACATAGATGCGATCAATGCCACCTCGAGAGAGTTCTTTGCCAATTCGTTCACCCAATGACAGCATAGCAGCAGACATAGCGGAAACCCGCTCATCATCCATGCCTCCGGGCAAGCTAGAAGCTAGCGGTAAACCATCGGGCGTAACCATAGCTGCACCCTCAACATCACCGGTTGCCGTCACAAAGTTTTTGAGGATATACCCCAGTTTTTCAGAATTGATAGCCATTGTTGTACTCCTGCTGAAATTTTTACAGATTGCGATGGAGTTATAACAATCCTAAATAAGGAACCAACTGGAGTTGTCAGTATCAGGTTCCCTGTGGAAACAAAAGGTTGCCCATCAAATAGGATTGCTACAACTCGTATACCTTGGAACGGAAAACTCTCAAGTTACATAGAATTTGCGCCAGTGGCAATCAAACGCCGGAACAAACCTTCCGTCCAGCCCGTTTCTTTGAGAACTGCTGCCGAACTCACTTCAACATAAGCTTGCTCAATGAAAGCTAAATCAATCATGCAAATCCGACCGAGAGCATCCCGCAATGCTTCATCTTTACCAGACGCTTTTAGCTTTTGACCCACCGCATTAACGACGATTGCCATTGCTGGGACAACGTGTTGAGGTCCGATACCAATTTGTACATGAACTAGACCAATTCGCCAACGGCGATCAGCGTAAGCATTTCCCCATTCATCCATGCCCGTAAACATTTCGTAAAACCATTGAACGAAGGTTTCACGTAGACGATGAATCCGCCCTTCTTTGGCATTAATAATGGCACTCATTTCTGCGTCACGACCTAAATAATCATAGAAATGGTCTGCCATTTCTGAGGCAATTTCTTTGCCCCAATCAGCGTTCTCTTTAAGAAGAGTTTTGTCTTCGCCTGTAAAAGCAATGCGCTTTTCCATCGTACTCATGAATTCATGGGCATTTAATGCCATTTCTATCTCCTGTTGGTGTTAAATGAATGGTGATTTCCCCTTTTAGTTGTAGCAATTTAATCTCAACGATGTCCATTTTTTTGATGTAGAGTTGATGAATTTATTTCTAAATTCTTCACAAATACTTTGCAATCGGATCATCTTAATATCCTGATTTTTATTTAATTAAAGAATCAGAATATTATTTTTTTTGCAACCGTTTCTACTTCTAAAAGGTTTATCCCCTAACTTTTTCATCAGTTAGGAATTAAATCCGGAGGTTCTGTCACCAATACGCTGCCTGAATTGAGTCAAAGCACTGACTAACTTAATCAAACTAGCGGTTGATTTCTGCCAAATTGCACCAAGCAGGTAGGTCAAACTCAACTAACCCATTTCCTAGAACTTACTAGAGTGGGCAGCTCATTTGCTGATGCTTACCTGTTCAGCTATTTTTAGTTTGAAAAGAGGTGTTAGGGGTCTCCAAACCCAGGGAAGGTATTCTTCATCCCTTTGTTACTCTGTCATGACCTCTGTCTTTATAAGCCTTTTTCGTTTCTATAGCCGTTATCTTTTGGATGAAATACAACGCATCTCAGTTTTAGAACAAGGAGGAAACCTGCAAGAGTATTTAACCAAAAACTGCTATAGACATAGAAGCCCTGCTAATTAACCTTTTCCAGGCGTTAGGGGTTAAATCCGGATAATTTTTTCAGTGAATTAGTTTAGCGACATCTGTAATTTCGTATATTTTGATAAAGATTAGTTAAATTATGATTGTATTAATGCTTTATAAGGGAACTGCAAGAAGTCTAATGAATCTGAATGCCTCGGCTTTGCATCGTTTGTTCAAATAACTCAGTAGAAAGTGCTTGTTCCACGGGGCAGACACCTGGTTGGTGAAGTTGATCTGTCAGTATTAACTGAGCAATACTACCCGTACCAGCACCAGCCGCTACAGCCGTATTTTCATGTACTAAGGTCGAGCAGACTGTAATAGGTTTTCCCTCTTTTTGACCCTTCACTTCTGAGCGAATGGCAACACCAATACCGCTGAAGCGATCGCTCACTTGAGTCATCTGGTGGCTAACTTGAGACAAAAACTCCACACCCTTAGGATTTTTGATCCAGGATGAGGGAAATATATGGGCGGCAATCCAGGTGAGATGATTGTAAAAATCAGGAGCCGAACCAAATTTAGTAATGACGGTTTTTACCGGGAAAGAGTCTACCAGGGTAAAAGCTTCTGGCATATCAAACCAGTAAACTCCAACTTTGCCATAGGGAGCAGGAAATTGAATGGTTTCGCGATCGCTATAGGGCTTCACCAATTGCCACTGGTTATCAGTCCAAGCCTCAAACGGCTCTTGTAACCCCAGAAAGGTAGTTCGCATCACTGTGACTCCAGCACCGCCAGAACCCGCTACCACATAACTCAGATGAATTCGTTCTGCCTCATCGAGTTGTTCAACATCATGGCGCACCATGCTATTGGAAATGCCCGGAAAAATGCCAGTATTGACAATGGCGGTAACATCAGCCGCCGCTGCTGCTTCACTACAGGCTAGCGCTTTTCGGGTGAAAGAGCGATTGTCGCTGACATCTAGATAATTGACACCTTCTTCGATGCAACTTTTCAGGACACTAGTGTCGCGGTAGAGAAATGGACCGGCACAATGGATAACTAAGTTGTGAGAAGCGATCGCTCTTCTCAACCCCTCGTGATCAGCTAAATCCAAGGCTAAAAACTCCACTTGGGGCTGTGCCTTTTGGCTGACAGCAGCTTCTGGTTTCACCTGACGCCCCGTTACAGTAATTTGCGCCTGCGTGTGGGCAATCAGGTCTTGTGCTACACTGCTGCCAATTCGTCCCTGTCCTCCCAGAATTAAAACCCGGTCTGTCATCGTCCTACATTAGTAACATTCTGTACTTATTGCATCACGTTTACCTTGTTTAAATCATCGGCAGCTAGGGAGACATTTGCTCTGCGGAAGGATTGATGTTACTGAAAGAATAGGTTAAGCGGGCGTTGACACTTTTTGGATCAAGACTCCTTAAAGACCCACTCTATCCTCGACTTTAGGAAATTGCTAGCTTCCTTAAGTCTTTCATTGAACGGCTGCTGATGCTTCAGAAACACCCGCGCACAATTGCGTCCCGGCATTCCAGAAATGGAACCGCCGGGATGGGTTCCGGCACCTGTGAGAAATAACCCTTCAATGGGTGTCTTGTAATTAGCCAGTTCCGGTAAAGGGCGGAAGAACATCATCTGATCGAGGGTCATATCGAGGTGGTAGTAGTTTCCCTTATAGGCACCCAAGCGTGCGCCTAATTCGGCTGGGCTTTCTACGCGACGGGCGATAATTGCCTTTTTGACATTGGGGGCATAATCTGCCAATTTGTCAATTACCCGATCTGCCACCTTATTTTTCAATTCATCCGTCCAACCCGTACCATTCAAACCCGTCCCCTCAGCCCCGGCAATCTGATAGGGGGCAAAGAACTCAATCCACAGGGTGTGCTTGCCTTCTGGAGCCATGGACGGGTCTAGCACCGTTGGTACATCCAGATACATGGAGGGGTTAGAGTCGGGAATTTGTCCTATTTCGGCTAAGGAGTGTGCCTGTTCTACATGGGCTACCGAGTCAGCAATTAATACTGAACCCACTAGATACTCGTCTTTGTGGTCATAAGCCTCAAAGCGCGGCACCTCTGACAGAGCACAATCAATTTTAAGAATTGTTTCGTTATTGTTGGCAGTACGCCGCTCTACTCTATCGCGCAGTTTAGGATCGGCTGAATCGATATCTGCTGAGTCAACGAGTTGGAGGAATAAGCGTTTGGCGTCAATATTGGAAATTACGCCTTTGTTGACGCGATACTCTTTACCATTGGCAACTCTCACCCCCACAGCCCGACCGTCATCCACTAAAACCTGCTTAACGGGCTGGTCGCACAAAACAACTCCGCCCTTACTCTTCACCAAATTTAATAGAGCTTGGGTGAGTGCGCCTGTGCCGCCACGGGGTCGAGCCATGCCGGGATTGTGGCGCAGTGACATCATCATTGCACCAATGGCAATAGTTTTTTGGGAAGGGGGCGCTCCCAGTTCTGATGCGAGTCGGGCGAGTGGGGCTTTGAGGAACTCCGAATCAAACCACTCCTCAAGGATCTCCTTGGGACTGGTTAGCATATCGCGTACCCAGTCTAGGGTTTTGTCAACACCGCCGATTACGGATAAGAGGTCTTTAAGGTTTGTCCAGCCGTAGTTGCCTGCAATATCAATGATTGACTTGGGCGGCGCATTAAACATGGGAGCAATTGCTTGAGTCACCCGCTGCCAGTAGTCCGTAAATTCTGCATATTTTTTGGCATCGCGATCGCTGTAGCGGGCAATTTCAGCACAGGTTTGCTCTACCGAACGATGAGCCAAAAAGTACTTGCCGTCAGGATGGGGACAGAAAACAACGGGATCGCAGAACAGATACTCTAACCCATAGTGATGTAGTTCTAATTCCTCGACTACTGGTCCGAGGTGAATGAATTCGTGGTCGATGGCACACAGATTAAACTTAAATCCCGGAGCTGCCTCTGGCAAGGCTTCCTCCGTCGTTGCGGCACCGCCTGGGACAGAACGCGCCTCTAGTAGCAGTACGGTATACCCGGCTTTGAGCAGATAGGCGGCACAGACTAGTCCGTTGTGACCTGCGCCAATGATCGCGACATCATAAGATTCCATGAACGAAATGCTTGCATTCGTGATAATTTCTTGATTTTAAGAAATCGAAAAGCTTTGCTAGTCTATCATGGGAAGTATATGGTAGCGTGCAGGCAATATTTGTCAGAGGCGACAGTCTCAGCGTTGCTCCATTTCTCAAGTCTTACAGGGTGTGCGGTTACATCAAGTGAGCTTCAGTTCAGGTATACTCTTTTAGCAATGAGGTACATTGAATAGACCTACCGAAACAATCCGGAGCGATACGGTTTTCTTCGGTAAGGACTAGAGTATCTCGAGCAAAATTTGAGATAAACCCTATCCTTGACCAACGCTGGTAGCTAGTTCAGGGAAAGCCGCAAGTTTTTGGGTTACCTCAACAGGCTAGGGTATAGTTTTGATGAGGTTATAAAATTTCCTGAACCCTGCATTCTACAAAGCACTAGAGTCTAGCTGCTCTGGATGAATTGAGTTGTCGCAGCTATACTGGCAAAGTCTGGATATTCTTGTAAAAGCAGTCTTAAGTGGTATATGAGTCCTGTGGTTAAAATTGTTCAACCCTCTGGCATCTTAGATGGCACAAAAGCCGGTCAATTTCGTCAAGAGATTAGTGACCTTGTGAAATCTAATGTCGATATCGTATTGATTGATTTCCAAGATGTTACTTTTATGGATAGTTCCGGATTGGGAGCCCTTGTCTTAGCACTGAAAACCGTTCGTGCTGCTGGTGGCAAGCTCTTTGTTTGCTCAGTCAACGAACAAATCAAAATGTTATTTGAACTAACGAGCATGGATCGGGTTTTTGAAATCTTTCCAACTCGAGCAGATTTTGAAGAATCTGTAGTGTCTGCCAGCTAATTTTAAGGGTGCTACCTACAGAATCTATACCCTATACCCTACCCACAAGCCTCAGAATGGTCTAGAACGGAGAACTTGGGCGATGAGTTAGGGACAAATAAAAGGTCAGTTTAATTTTGGAGTACGTCCCGTAGTGCAATAGCTAATGCCTTACGAGAGCGATCGCTCCCATTTCTGAGGCTAAGGGTATGAAGGCTCTAGTCCCCAGATCGAGCCATCCGGTTGGTTAATTTCATAAATCCCATCGCTGAAGACGTAGAGGGTACTTGATTGGGTCACATCACAGCAAGCATCAACATAATCTGCTTCTAGGAACATACCGACGGGTAGTCCTGCTGTCTTGAGAAGCTTCGCATCCGTGTAGGAAGAGGGTGTACCACAGAACAATATAGCTGGTGGATGTCCAGCGCTGGCGTAAGTGAGTTGGCGATTGAGGCGATTGTAAACTCCGTACCAAAGAGTAAAGTACTTATCGTTACGCTGAGTCATTTGGAAGGTGTGGTTTAGCCCTCGCAAAACATCGCTGGGTTGGTAGTAATTGATATTAGGCAAGGCGCGGGACTTGAGCAGATTGATCACTGAAAGCGTGGGCAATGCAGCTCGCAAGCCATGTCCAGCCGCATCCAACAGGTAAATCGCTAAATGGTCTGAATCAAGCCAGTAATAATCAAAGCCATCGCCCCCCAGTTGCCGAGAAGGAATGAATCGGGCGTCGATAGTAACCGGCGGTTCGGTCATCCGGTCTGGAAGGATAGAACGGACATATTCGGCAGCTTCAGCTAATTCCATCTCTAATAGGTGCTTTTGGTGCTGCAAATCGCGACTGAGTTGATGCAGTCTCAAGCCAGACCGCACTCGTGCTTGCAACTCCGCCATTTCGATAGGTTTGCATACAAAGTCATCCGCACCTGCATCCAACCCCTTTACCCGATCCTCAATTGAGCCGAGAGAGGTCAGCAGAATGAACATGGTTGTTGACAGTTCGGGTGTTGCCTTAACATGGCGACAGACCTCCAAACCGTTCATGCGTGGCATAATCCAATCGCAAATGACCAGTGCCGGACGTAACTGCCGTGCTTGTGCTAAACCGTCTTCGCCATTGCTGGCAACAAACACCTCGTAACCCTGATTGTGAAGGGTTCGTTTTAGCAAAATTTGAATGGCGGGGTCATCATCAATAATTAGAATTTGGTTCATGGCATTGAGGTAGTACAAGTCACTCAAGAAGATTGCAGATGCACTGGCTGACAACGAGGATGGCAACTAGATGCAGTTGAGTGTACTTTCATAAGAAAGTGATAAAGATCCCAAAGTAAGTCAGTCAATCGTAGAGCAAGGGTTAAATCTAGGGTAAACTGGATTTTTCAACAGTAGAGTATCGGTGCATTTAAAACCAGGCTTTGGTGTCGTTGATTTGAAAGGCTTTGAGCAGTTGAACGACCTTAAAAAATTTACCCGAAACTTTCCCTCCGACCTCAATGCGCTAGATCAGGTTTTGTCATGGTTCGATCAGCACAGAGTACCATCCATTCCTAAAAAAGTATGGTTACAGTGCCAGTTAGCGCTCGCGGAGGGCTATACCAACGCCGTTCGTTATGCCCATAAGGGTTTACCGACCACTATTCCCATTACTATTGAAGTTACTCTATTCTCCGAATATCTGGAGATACGCATCTGGGATCAAGGACCGCCTTTTGATTTGGAGCAACGGCTTCAGAGTCCGCCTCCCTTGGTAGACGCACAGGCTGGCGGTGGACGGGGTTTACTCATCTTACAAAAAATTGCGGATAAGCTCAGTTATACACGCACGGATGATGATCGCAACTGCTTGCTAGTGGTGAAATGCTATAGCAGTTCTAGTTGAGCCGTGAACAACAAGAGTTTACTGGGGTGTAGGGCGTGTCCGAGGCTGCACCGATATGGACTTAGAGGTTTACCCACCCCCTGATCTTGCCATTGAGTCTGATGTGACTTCCAAGACTACCTTGGACGCCTACGAAGCCCTGCGGGTTCCAGAAGTGTGGATCTATCGCGATCGCCAACTTAGGATTTACTTACTTCAGAATGGTAACTATACCCAGTCGTCTATCAGCCCCATCTTTCCTAAACTACTCATCACCGAAATGATTCCCCAACTCGTGCAAAAAGCCATTGATGAGGGAACCAGTCGGATGCTGCGCGAATTGAAAGTACAACTGTGTCAGTTAAAAGATTGAGTTATGGCGGATAGGTTATTACCCGCAGGCTAGGATGACTTCTTGTGAGGATGAAAGCCGAGAGAGTTCATGGTGAGGAGCGATCGCTTTTTCTGGCTCTCAAATAAACAGTAATCCCTACTCCCTATTCCCTATTCTTCGTTTTCTACGTTTCAGAACCCAAACCCCAAACGCCACAATCAGCAATACAAATACGATCGCAGAGATCGGACGAATGTACTGCTTCACAATGTCATAATTCTCACCCAAGGCATATCCGGCAGATGCCAACACACTTGTCCACCCTAACGTACCAATTGCCGTGTACAGCAAAAAAGGCTTTAGATTCATCTCACTCAGCCCTGCCGGAACTGAGATCAAGCTGCGAATTCCTGGGACGAAACGACAGAAAAGTACTGTTTTGTCACCATGTTTATCGAACCACCGATCTGCTCTAGTAATCTCTTTACTGGATAAGGTTAGCCATTTACCATATTTATTCGCCCAACGCTTTAAGCGCTCGTCGCCTACATATTTGCCGATGTAGTACCAGGGTAACGCACCAAGCACGGAACCTACCATCCCTGCAACAATCACCCCTACTAAATTCAACTCACCCTGCTTGGCTGTGAAGCCAGCCAGAGGCATCACTACCTCTGAGGGGATGGGAGGAAGAATATTTTCTAAAAACATCAACATCAGAATTCCCAGGTAGCCTAAAGAATTCATGATGTTGGTTATCCAGTCAAGCATTGTTTAGTTAGAACCGGGAGTCTCTCAAGTGTGCGGTTATTCAACCTTGTATTAACCTATCTCTAGGCTGAATTTTTGATATTTTGATGATAGAGCCAATCTATTAATTTAAGCATAAATAGAGTATCAGAAGCCCTACCCTCTATCCTGGGGAGGTATTCTTGAAGGTTTGGGTTTTTTTCCAACGTTACTGACATCCATGACTTTACCCAACATGTCATACCAAAATGACGCGCCCATTGAAATGGCTAAACCACTTAAAAACCAGCCGACTAGGTATCTCACATCCCAAGGAATTTGCCGATTTTGGCGTTGATGCCTACGATTGAATTCACTCCAACCAATGGGTAGAGATAGATTATCTACAGCACGATCAATCTTGTCTAAAGTTTCTGGCGTTAATTGGGTATCGCTGGCAGCGATGTCATTCGCCGTTTGAGTAACGACAGTCCTTAAGGCTGAGTCTTTAGTTAACCGACTCACCATATATAAAGTATCAGCATTGGCAGCCACAGCAACGGTACAACCAATTGCGATCGCAACCAATTTGGCATTTCGCTTGTAAACACCGCTAGCACGTTCCATTGAACGATCAAACCAGGTTGCTACTTCCTGCTCAAATTGATGGAAATCCTCCCGAACATCCTGTAAATTGCTTTGCGTTCGTTCTGCCAGAATACTCAGATTTTCTGTGATAGATTTAGGTAAATTCAATTCTAAAACATGATTTAGCAATTTTTCTAAGTCATCTATCAGTTTAGTATTTGGCAAATTGGCAATACAACCCAGCGTTAAAATAAATTCTTTAGCGGCTACAGGCAGTTGCACTGTATTTTCTAGCTGAATATCCTGCTTAAATTGGTTATAAACTTCCTCATATTCATTATTAAATCTTTCTTCGTAACTAGCAATAATGGTATTAATTGTGTTGATAATTTTTTCCTTAATTAAATGTCGAGACTCATCTAAATTTAGAATAAAGTTGATGATTGATTTGTAGTCATAAGCCGAATGACTTCGCTGGAGAATTGCTTCAATGTCATTACAGATATCTTGCACTTCCGTCGCCATCAGTTCAGGTTTGAATTGATCGACATCTTGCTTCAATTCTTCAAGATACTGTTTGGTTTTTTGGGTAGCTTCTTTTGTTGCTGCAATTGGAGCTTCTCGATCGGTAAGCTGTTTGTCATTCTTATAGGTTTGCCAACGCTGGGTAATTTCACCACATGACTCAATTATTTCCACTAGTTCAAAAATAGTTAACTGCAAGTCTTGTAACACATATAATCGCTCGTTTTGGTTTCTACCAAAAATTTCCCCGTTTAAGCGATCGAGTTGTGCAACCTGCATTTTAGGTAGATAAGTCTGAGAAAATTCAAAATATCGTTCTAGATTATCGGCTATGCGATTAATAGTTATAGCTAAATCTGCTTTATTACTCTCGAAATTGAGAATAATTTTATTAAGATTGTGCTTTAATTTATAGAAATCATTTAATATTAATAAAGTTCGTTTAGAAGAGTCATTTTTGGGGGTAAAAATTTTAAGATAGCCGATGAGTTCACTTTCAGAATTAAAGTCTAGAGTAATTCTGTTGATCAATTGACTTTGGTCATGTAAAATAGATGCAATTCTAACTATCACGTTTTCTTGTACGAACCATTGCAGGTTGAGAGCAGTAATCTGGTGATGAAGTTCTGGTAATTTCAAGCTTTCTAGCAAACTAGCGGCAAAGAAATGTGAAGGGATGTAGGAAGGTCCGCTGTGTTTTTTATAGCCAAACATACTTTTCCGTCCAAAGCGGACGATAAACCCTAAAAGGTGATTAATCTGTCGGGGAATAGTGGCTAAAAATCCTTTAGCTTCTTGATTGAGTGTTTTGATTAGAGGACTTTTATAGAGCTCGTTGGCAAGAGTTTTAACCGATTTCAAGTCTTGTTTTTTATTATTTCCTGCTAAAAGAGTTTCAATTGATTCTTTTAAATGAACGGCTCTCCATTGGAGCAACGTAGCAATTAATTCTTGAATTTCAGAAGCGAGAAGACTTAAAATCAAATAAATAAAAATTAAACTAAGGGCAATTTCAATGATAATGGGAATAGTCATTTAGGGAATGGGGAATGGGGAATAGGGAATAGGGAATAGGGAATGGGGAATCAGTTAACTTCTAGACTGTTTCCCCTTCTTCTTTGTAGTATTGAGTTTTTCTTTATGTCGGTAGCTACCCGATCGCTTTTAACGCTGCAATCGAGTAAACTATCTGCCAAGTAAGTCAGTAACTGGCTGAAAGCGTCATTAAATCAACTTAACAGCTCTCAAACCAAAAAACAGGGCTAGGGCAACCGCCGAGGCAGCGCCGAGGATTAAAAAATAGGCGATGATTCCAGATACAGACATTTACTGTTCTCCACAAGAGGTTCTATTAGTCCATTGAATCATTTTGTGGGCTAGAATACAGCCCACGGTTGCTTGGCAAAAGGGTTTGATAATGAAATCTGTGATTCGTGTTGATGTACCGCCCCAATCTTACGAGATTGCGATCGCACCAGGACGTTTGGACGATTTGGGTGTCTGGATGAGTCGCCTGAAACTTGGCAAGAAGGTTTTGGTGGTATCGAATCCCGCAATTTTCCGCCGATATGGAGAAAGGGTGATGGCAGCACTGAAGCTGATAGGGTATGAGGTGTCTCACTGCACCCTACCCCCTGGAGAACGCTACAAAACCCTCAAGTCAGCGCAAAAGCTCTACGATGGGGCACTAAAACACCGTTTAGAGCGTTCTAGTACGATGGTGGCATTAGGGGGGGGTGTGATTGGCGACATGACGGGGTTTGCGGCTGCTACTTGGTTGCGAGGAATTAATGTAGTACAGGTGCCAACCTCCCTACTGGCGATGGTAGATGCGGCAATTGGTGGCAAGACAGGCGTCAATCATCCCCAAGGTAAAAACTTGATTGGCGCATTTCATCAACCACGATTTGTTTTAATTGACTTCCAAGTTTTAAAGACATTGCCTGCACGGGAATTACGGGCGGGGATGGCAGAGGTGATTAAATATGGCATTATTTGGGATGCGGAGTTATTTGCCAAGCTCGAGAGTGCCAAGCGTCTCGACCAAATGCGTTATCTGGATGAGGAGTTACTGTCGTATATCCTCTCGTGTTCCTGCCAAGCGAAAGCGGATGTCGTGAGTCAGGATGAAAAAGAAGCAGGGTTAAGGGCTATTTTAAACTACGGTCATACCATTGGTCATGCAGTAGAAAGTTTGACGGGGTATAAATTAGTCAACCACGGGGAAGCGGTGGCGATTGGCATGGTGGCAGCCGCTGAAATTGCAGTGCAACTGAAGATGTGGACGCCAGAGGAGGCACAGCGGCAGAATGCTTTAATTGAAAAAGCGGGATTACCGAGTCAGTTACCTGCGGGATTAGAGATTGAAGCAATTGTCGATACCCTGCAAACGGATAAGAAGGTAAAAGATGGAAAGGTACGATTTGTGCTACCAACTCAGATTGGTGCAGTAACAATCACCGATCAAGTGCCAGCCGATGTGATTCGACACGTTTTGGAGAAGATGCAGTAATTCCGGCAGACTGTTCATGAAGGCAGATCCCCGACTTCTTAGAGAAGTCGGGGATCTAAACCGCAAAACGCAGGAGTTATTAGTAGTCGCTAGTTTATAGGTTTACTCTTTCGCCTGTAGCCGCCTTACCAAGTCATAAAAAGGCTCCCAGTTATCATCTCGATCGATAATACCCCAAACGTCTTCAATCACAGGTCGCAATAATGCCGTTTTCGGATTCTTATCCCGCAAGCGCTTCCCAACAGCCTCCAGTTCATAAGTTGACAAATTCTGCAAAACATGATGATAGAGCGATCGCCAATTTGCCAGCAATGACGGCTGCTCACCTGATTCTAGAAATGATGTATCGCTAAAAATGTGCTCTTCACTATCGCGCCATCGTGGGTTAAACTGCTGGGCTAATTGAGCAAAGAATTCGTGATAACCCACCTGAGTTTCCTTGAGAAACTCAATCGTGAGATTCAACAACTCATCGGCTTCCGGTTCACTCACTGACTCAAACCCCAACTTATTAAGCATAAGCTGGCGATAAGCTGTAGAATAATGGGTATCAAACCGTCTTAACCCCTCCTCCATCTCAGCAACAGGAATAATCATCCCTAAAGGCTGCTGAAGCATCTCCAAATTCCCTTTACAAATAGCAGGTTGCCTACCGTAACTGTAGCGCCCATAATAATCAAAATAAGCGGCAGTAAACAACGAGCTATAGGTGGGGATAAAGGCATAAGGTCCGTAGTCAAAACTTTCTCCAGTAATCGACATATTGTCAGTATTCAGCACCCCGTGACAAAAGCCTGCTGCCATCCACTGCGCCGCCAATTCTGCCACTCGTTCCACTAACTCAGCATAAAACTGCACATACTGCTCCGTTTTCTCCCCCTTACTCACAGGGATGACGTGAGAATAGTACTGTTCAATTACGTGATCTAATAATTTTTCAATTAAATCTCGACGCTTGAAATAGTACAACCGCTCAAACGTGCCAAACCGGATATGGGAACGACTCAACCGTACCATCACTGACGAACGAGTCGGAGATGGTTCGTCTCCCCGCCACAATGGTTCTCCGGTTTCAATCAAGCTCAAACAGCGAGAGGTACGCACCCCCAACGAGTGCAGCGCTTCCGCCGCCAAGACTTCCCGCACCCCACCCTTGAGGGTCAATCTGCCATCTGCCCCTCTAGAATAGGGGGTAGTACCAGACCCTTTAGTGCCAAAATCGTAAAGTTCCCTATCTCTCCCTCGTACCTGTCCGTAGAGAAAACCCCGACCATCTCCTAACCTAGAATTATATTCCCCGAACTGATAGCCGTGATATCGCAGGGCTAAAAAAGGTCGAATCCCAACAAATTTGCCGAACGCTTGAATAAAATCTGCATCCGTAACCTTTTGAAATTCTAAGCCCAACACGGGTAATAGTTGATCATTACGAAACCGTAAGATGTGGCGAGGAAATTCTGCGGCTGCCACTTCATCAAAATAGTCATATCCCAAGGATTCCAATGTTGGTTCATAGTCGAGGGAGAGGAACATAGGCAATTCAAGTGTTAAAAAATTTATAGCGTTTCTCTATCTGGTGAGGTATACCCTGATGAAGGCAGAGAGTGGGGAGTGGGGAGTAGGGAATGGGACTGTATCTCATGTAAGTGAGAAGCGCTATATATAGAGTTTCCTCGTCTTGTTAGGTACGTCCTTGAGCTTCAAGTCCCCCTTTATAAGGGGGATGCGAGGGGGTTGTATTGTATCTCACATGAGAGGGAATCGGTATAATCGCTATTTTTGACGCTGACTTTGATAATGCTGGTGCAAACGATAACAATTGATGCCACCGATACTATGATAGTTCTCTTAATCTTGAAACACCATAATACTGCCCGAATAGCAAGCTACCCAAACCTGCCTAGTTTTCGGGTCGTAAGTAATACCAATAGGATTAGCATTTGTATTAACCGTTTGCAGTACCTTCATATCAGTTGTGCGAACTTTACTGACCGTATTGGAATGGTAATTCACCACATAAAGCAATTGACCATCATCGGATATCACCATGCTCCGAGGAGCACTACCAGTCGCAACTTTTTTGAGTACCTTACCTGTGGATAAATCTATCTTCGCAACCATCCCTTCACTGTTCAAGGTTGCATAAAGATACTGACCTGTGGGGTCAATACTCAAATGACGGGGTGAATGACCGATATTTTTTAACCAATCTACTGAGAAATCATTGAGGTCTACGACAGCAATGTCATAGGAACCCATGACGGCAACATAGGCTTTTTCTGACGTTGAATCAACGACAATTCCACGGGGATATCGACCCAATTTAATTCGTTTTATTTCGCGGATTTCTTCAGGGTCTACGACGCTCAAATCCCAGCTACACCAGTTACTAACCAGTACCAAGCGGTTATCGGGTGAGGTGGCAACAAATTTAGGAACCGAGCCGACTTCAACAACTTGGTCAATTTCTAGACTGTTAGTATTAACACGATACAAAAAACTATTGTCAGTCTTTTGATTAGAAGTGCATTGGTCGCTACCTGGTTTGTTAAAGCCTGACCCGTACATCTGGTAATTAGATATCCAAGCATACTGACCGTTATGAGAAAACGCGGCTTCAACGGGAGCACCTTGATATTTCCCGGTAAATTTTGAATACCCGTATTTTTCTAAGTTGACGGTATCGGCAAGAGTTTTGACTAATTTATACTTCCGGTCATAAACCGTGATGGTATGGCTATACATCATGTTTTGGGCAAAAAATAAACCCTGACCGGAATGTACAATTGATTTGGGTGAAATCTTGCCAGAAATGGTTTCTTTGAGTGTCATCTCAGTACCAAGACTCGACTCATTTTCTTGGGTGGTGTCTTGTTGACTCTGTTCATTGATGAACAAGTCTTGATTAAAGGGTTCCTGCTCATTCTGTTCGTTCAGGGAAGAGTCTTCATTTTGCTCATCAATAAATGAGTCTTCATTAAATACAGAATCTGAGCTGTCGGGTTGAGAGGAGGTCGATGTCTGGGAGCCAGATTCCAAAACTATTCGGGTATTGGAGCCAACAATGCCATCGGGGGTTAGACCCTTGGCTTTTTGGAATTTCATCACCGCCTCTTGAGTCATGGAGCCGTAATAACCTGTGAGCGGTCCATTAAAATAGCCATCGTCTAGCAGCTTTTTCTGGAGGGCGGTTACGTCAGAATTGCGATGTCCTCTCCTGAGAACCAAACCGGGGTTAGCAAATCCGATACGGTCATCGGTGACGGTGGGAGAGGGGGCAGGCTGCAACGCGGGCATCGGTACTGGGGAACCCGATTCCATGGCGGCGCGGGTTTTGGGACCTGCCAGACCATCGGGGGTTAAGCCCTTGGCTTTTTGGAATCGAATGACGGCCTCTTGGGTTGTGGAGCCGTAATAGCCTGTAATGGGTCCTTCAAAGTAACCGCCAATTTGCAGATTCTTTTGAAGGGACGTTACCTGAGAACTGCGATTGCCTCTTGTGAGGACTAAAGAGGGTCTAGCGGATACTACCGCTTCATTCCTGTCTGCGCCGGGTGGGGGAGTAACTGCGGAAAATTCTGGTGATGGGGTTTCGGGGTTGACAAACGTATCATCTGATGGTGGTCTAGATTCCGGCGTTGTCGGAGTTTCTAGATTGACAAAACTATCGGCTGGTGAGACAGGGCTAAAATCCTGTGTTGTTGGAGCTTCGGAGCTAAAACTACTATTATTATTTGATGCTGAAGAACCCGACTCGATAGCGGATCTCGTTTCAGATCCAACAATACCATCGGGGCTTAGACCTTTAGCTTTCTGGAATCGAATGACCGCATCTTGGGTCAAAAGTCCGTAATAACCTGTAACAGGTCCATCAAAGTAGCCATCTTCTTGCAGACTTTTCTGAAGGGCATTAACATCAGAACCACTATTTCCTTTCCGCAGAGCCAGAACCGGGCTAGCCAAACTGACGATGAATAGCGCAATGGTCAAAAAAATGAATGGAATCCAGGCTGCACTCAGGCGCTTTTTTCGGTCGAGTTCTGGGAAGAATAACCTGTAACTGGGGATAGTTTCGGGTTCTGAGTCTGCCCATGCCTCATCTGTTACAGCGTGATGAAGGGAGGCAAGTTTTTCCATGGTTCTTTGTTTCTCTACCAAACATTCCGCTATCCTATACCAGAGGCTTGAGCTTGGGCTACCCCATCTGAGTAGGACACAAAAATAGAAGGGGGTAGAGCGATCGCGTAAGTCCCACAGACTACAGCCTTGAACCCTGCTAATGGTAATATCATTTTGACAGGGTAGCTTCCCCAACACAGAATGCAGCAATTGAAAAAAGTTCTCCTTCTCTTCCGAGATTCTTGTCGGGACAACTCATTTATGGGTGCCATCGAACAGATTGAGGGACTCGTCTCCAAGATTTTGTCCATAGTGATGATTGCCGTCATACTAGTGGCAATGTTTGACCTGGTTGTCGTCCTCTCCAAACAATTGCTAGTTTCGCCCTACGGCTTCTTTAACCAAAGCTTATTTGAAATTTTTGGGCTATTTTTAAATGTCCTAATTGCCCTGGAAATTCTAGAAAATATCACTGCCTATCTCCGTAAGCACGTTGTTCAAGTTGAACTCGTTATCGTTACCTCTTTAATTGCCGTCGCCCGGAAAATTATTATTCTCGACCTCAAAGGAACCGAAGGCAGCAAAATTATAGGATTAGCCGTCGCAATTCTTGCTCTCTCCATCAGTTATGGAATTATTCGCAGTACCAATGCTAAAAAACCCCATTAACCAGTGGGAATTAGCGCCCTCACCCCCAACCTCTCTCCTACAGGACGTAGCTTGCTTCTCCGAAGGAGTGGGGAGTAGGGAATGGGACTGTACCTCATGTAAGTGAGAACTGCTATAGCGATCGCAAAACTCTATGGAGGACGCTTAGGTTATGCCAAGCCAGGTGACGAAGGATAATCCTCACCCGTTAACTTTAATTGTACCGACTGACTTAACCAATGGCTCCCAGTAGCTGATAAATCAGCGAGTTAATGATACCGAGGGCAATAGCTCCAATTAAAGCACTCCAAAATCCCCAGCGCAATCGAAATCCCTGTACCAAATAAGCCGCCAAGCCAAAAACAATCGCATTCAGAATAATCGCAAATAAGCCAAAGGTAAGAAAAGTAATGGGGAAGGCTAAAAACCCCAGGATTGGACGCAAAAAGGCATTTAAGAGTCCAAAAACCACTGCCGACCATAAGGCTTTCTGAAAACTGTCAATTTCGACACCCGTGGGCAGTTTGGAAATAATGAACAAGCTAACAGAGGTAACTAGCCATGCAATGATCAGACTAACTAGATCCATTTGCGTAACTCCCGCTCTTCACTACCCCTATACATTAAACCGAAATAGCATCACATCTCCTTCCTGCACAACATATTCTTTACCTTCCGATCGCACTAACCCTTTTTCCTTTGCTGCATTCATTGAACCAGTCGTCACCAAGTCCTGATAAGCCACTGTTTCGGCTCGAATAAAGCCCCGCTCAAAGTCGGTGTGAATGGTTCCTGCGGCTTGAGGGGCTGTCATGCCAGTTTTGATTGTCCAAGCGCGAGTTTCCTTGGGTCCAGTAGTTAAGAAAGTCCGTAAGCCCAACAGTTCGTAGGTAGCGCGAATCAGGGATTTGAGTCCCCCTTCCGTTACACCTAGAGATTGCAAATAGTCAGCGCTTTCTGCCGCCGATAACTCGACAAGTTCAGACTCAACTTGAGCAGAAACCACGACAACTTCAGCTTTTTCAGTCGCTGCCACTTGCCGAACTTGCTCCACCCATTCATTACCCGTTGCCAAGTCATCTTCAGACACGTTAGCCGCATAGATAATCGGCTTGGCAGTCAGCAATTCCAAGGGCTTCACCAACTCAGCTTCTTCTGCCGTTAAGTTAATATTCCGCGCCGATTTGCCTTCATTGAGTGCCGCACTCAACTTTTCCAATGCTCCCAGTTCTACCTGAGCGTCTTTACTCGAACGCGCCTGCTTGCGAGTGCGTTCCATCCGGCGCTCAACTTGGGATAAATCAGCTAACGCCAGTTCTAGGTTAATCACATCAATATCGCGTACTGGGTCAACGGAACCCGCAACATGGATAATGTTCTCATCGTCAAAGCAGCGTACCACATGGACGATCGCGTCCACTTCCCGAATATTGGCTAAAAATTGGTTGCCCAATCCTTCCCCCTTACTCGCACCTTTGACTAACCCAGCAATATCGACAAACTCAATGCGAGTTGGCACAATTTGCTCGGAGACAGAAAGCTTGGCGAGAACCTGCAACCGTTCATCCGGTACGGCAACAACGCCGACATTCGGCTCGATTGTGCAGAATGGGAAGTTCGCCGCATCCGCCTTAGCATTGGCAACCAGGGCGTTAAATAATGTAGATTTACCTACGTTGGGCAGTCCAACAATTCCGGCTCTTAGCATATTCCGTGTAAAAATCAGTGGTGTTAGCAGGAGTCAAGTGTAGAGACGCGATAGATGACGTCTGTTATATCTTCAACATTTCAGATAAGGGTTTAAGGATATCGGAACATGGTTAAAATTATCGGTCGCAAAGCCTTGGGTACTCAATTAGTCTATGACATTGGCGTGGAGCGCGACCATAACTTTATTTTGGCAAATGGGCTAGTGGCTTCCAACTGCTTCAACAAATCTCACTCCACCGCTTACGGTTACGTCACTTATCAAACCGCTTATCTAAAAGCTAACTATCCGGTTGAGTACATGACAGCGCTGCTGACGGCTAGCAGTGGCAATCAAGATAAGGTGCAGAAATACATCGCCACCTGTTCAACAATGGGGATTGATGTGTTGCAACCGGATATCAATCGTTCGGATATCGATTTCACTCCCTTATCCGGCAAAATTTTGTTTGGGCTATCGGCAATCCGGAATTTGGGGGATGGGGCGATTGACTGTATTTTAAAAGCTCGTGAGAAGGATGGTGCGTTTCAGTCTCTAGCCGATTTGTGCGATCGCGTAGATTTGCGAGCTGTCAATCGCCGTGCGCTAGAATCGCTAATTTACTGCGGTGCTTTTGATAGCATCGAACCCAATCGACACCAACTTATCAAAGATTTGGATGTAGTCATCTCTTGGGCGCATGATCGGGCGAAGGATCGAGAAAGCGGTCAGATTAACATTTTTGATTTCCTGGAAAACACCAGTGGCAGTCAAGAGGAGAATGGCGAGGCGTGGAAATCTGCCCCCAAAGCGACTGGGGTTAATGATTTCTCGCGTCAGGAAAAATTACAACAAGAAAAAGACTTACTGGGATTCTACATCTCTGACCATCCCCTCAAATCTGCACGCCAAGCGACTAAAGTCCTTTCTCCCATTAATCTCAACGAGTTGGGCGAACAGAGCAAGCGAACCCTTTTAAGTGCCATTGTCATGCTCAGTGAGGTTAAGCACCACCTCTCGAAAAAAAGCGGCGAACGTATGGCATTCGTACAGATGGAAGATTTGACGGGTCAAGCCGAAGGCGTTGTTTTCCCCAAAACTTACAGCCGCATTGAACAACTCATCCAAACCGACGCTCGTTTGATTGTCTGGGGCAAAGTCGATGAGCGAGATGAAAAAATTCAAATGATTATTGAAGATGCCGAGCCGATTGAAAATGCACAAATGGTGATTGTAGAACTGATGCCCCAGGGAGTTAGTACCAGTGAACTCAACCGTCTTAAAAGTGTTCTTAAAGAACAATCTGGGGAGAGGAATCAGGCAAAAGTGCCAGTGTTGGCAAGGGTAACGGCATCAAACCAAAGTCAAGTTGTGCGCTTTGATTCTAAATATTGGGTGGGGGATTATATAGAGACTGTTGCAGCTCTTACTAGGGAAGGCTTTTCTGCTCATCCTGTGCCCCTGACGGGGGGGTAAGTTTTTCCTAAGCTGAATGTCTCTGAAATTATCGCTCTTCTGTCAAAGTGGGCTGAAACTAAAGAGCGATAGCAATTCGGATAGGTCAAAAATAACGATGTAGTGGCTGCCATAGTTGATCAACCCTACCTCCAGAGTTATTTTGCCTACTGTCTCCCTTATAATAAGGAGAAACAGTCAACTTGTATCAAGTGGAGCTGCAAACCTAAGTATGTGCTGTGAGGGGATACAGCAATATCCCCCAACAACCTAAAGCTCCACTGAGTGTGGCAAAAGCAGAAATCAACCCTTCAGGTTTTTTGTCACAGGCTGACTCGTTCTGAACAACAAAAAGCTATGCTTCCCCGCTCTGGGTTTGGGTGCTTTCTTCACCTTACCCGCAGAGATTGGGGAATCTCTTTTTGATTTTCTACAAACATCACTCGTTCCAACTGATGAGCAATTTCTGCCTTAGTGTATCTCAAAGCCAATTTATTTTATAGAAGTTGCTTTCTTTCTATACCAACTCCAGGCTCCAAGACCCAAGAGAACCTGAATCACCAGCAGAGCAATCGTTAACAATCAACTGCCAGCTACCAGCCGATGAGAGTCCCTTCAATACTGACAAGGGTTGAAGAGGAGCATAGCTGCCGCTGGGGATAACATCATTTTCTGCTGCCACAGCATCAAAGTTACCCTTAAAGGTGTCACTAAAGCTGTAATTGCCGTTGAGGTCGCTGCTATAGCCACTGGAAGAAAATTGGGGTTGCCCCGGTCGTCGCAACAAATCAACGACAGTACCGGTTTCTATGTGACGCAAACGCACAACGATATCACCCACCCAAGTATGTTCTAAATCGTTGAGGGTAACGGTGACACTAGAGACTTTGAAGTTATCAGCAACAACAATTTCATCTTGGAAGCTACCCATCCCATCAGGGATGATGCCCCCACGACCCACAAACGTTGCAATACTAACTGTAGAAGTTGCACTGTTAGCCAATTCAACTTCTACAGTAGCGGTTGATGCCTGGTTCATGAGCTTAGACATAAGTTAATGGCTCCGAAAACTAAAGGTTGACAAAAGTAAAACTTGATTGAGCGATCGCGAAATCAATGGTTAAGAAAATTTACGCTTTGTTTGCTTTGGCTTTTTAGCTTTGCTATAGATGCGACCCTGACTTTTCTTTAATTTCGCCATCAGACAATACTCTCCTCTTGATTAATAATGGCATTGTTTTTGCTTTTCATCTAGTCCCTCCGAGATATCTTTACTGAAATAAAACAATTGAAATCTTTTATCGATTTAGCTCTAATTTCTCTGAATTCCTTTTCAGGCAAGGTTTTTATCTGACACAAGAAATAGAGGGTTTTTAAATCTTTATGTGAATTTTATGTAAAGTTACTTCAGCTATAACTTTGTTTAATCTTTGCCTAAAGGGTAAAAACTTGTACCAAAAACTACTTCGACTTTTCGGCTAAGTTGTCCAAAAACAAGCTCAAAAACCTGCCCCAAAATAGCTTTAAGGAAGTCAACAAAGCTAATCAGTCTTGGTTGTGTTAAGTTTAAACCTTTATTTTGTAAATTTCATTCTTTTTTAGTAAAGATTTGTTTCAATCGACTCCAAAATTTGTTTTCTACGTCCCACTTTTTCAATGAACCCACTGACCCTTTCCCCTCTAATTGATTGACTTTAATCTGTTTTTGATGCAGGTTTTCTAGAATCAGTTGTGGTGTCTCCAACTCGTGTCAAGTTAACAACCCGTCTGAATTGAAACCGGAGTTAACTTATTGCCGGGGTTGGCTCCGCAATACAGAACCTAAAACCATTTCAAACCGAACGCCCCACCCTTTGTCGCTACACTAGCTGTAGGGGTTTACAACAAATTGAAAACGCTATATATAAGATTGACCTATGGATTTCCTACTCTTTGTACAGTCAGTAGGGGGTCAAACACTGTATATAGTGTTTACGCAAATGATGGGAATTCTGGGAGAAGTGAACTTTGGTGTGACACGTAGAAGAACGGATTCAGGCTAAAGCTAGAGAAAGACACGGGTCAGTCTCTTGCTAGCTGCTGGTATACCTTCCTATCTGTCATACACTGGTATGACAGGTATTACACCATGTTGAATATTATTTCAATTCGCTAACTTAGGCAACTCTTTGTCTTGCTTAATTCCATCTTTTTTAGGTTAAGATTTGTTAAGCAAGTCAGCAAGGTATCTCAGACAATCGGTAAGAACCACAATAGATAAAAAGGCTCCCCTTGGGAACCCCTGCTTCTAGCTTAACGACTACCTAGGTTTGCGTTCACATCTATTAACAAAATTTTAACAATCCCAACGAAATTTGCGGCGCTTCCTACCCTATCCCCTCGAAAAGACAGAACTGGAAACGCCGCTTGGCTTGCTTTTAAGGTCGTTTTTTATTCTGCTGTTGCTAGTTCGGTATTACCAGAAGAACGACGGCGTGTCAAGGTATTGAAGAGCATTTGACCAATAGCTTTGATCAAGTTACCCTCCAGTTCATTGAACAGTTTCATATTCATGCCAAAGGCCGCATTTGCTTCGTCAACAATGCGATCAGCCGTTGCTTGATCGATAGGTAAATCGTTCAGGGCTTGACGATACTCATCCTTGAACGCCTTCTCATCGGGAATCTCTTGGAATTCATAAAAGGCAGTACCCTCGCCATCGGCTAAATTCATGGCTCGTTGGGCAATCTTTTTCAGAATCTGCCCACCTGACAAGTCTCCTAGGTAGCGCGTGTAGGATTGGGCAACTAACAGTTCAGGTTCTGACGCCGATACTCCCTGAATTCTCTGGATGTAGGCTTGAGCTGCGGGTGAAGGCTTGACTTCCTCACGCCAATTGGAACCGTAGTAGTAATACAAGTCTTGCTCTAAGCTCTTTTTCCGGTTGAGTTCTGGAAAGTATAGTTTAGAGAGGACTGGGTGCGTGCGGTGGCGCTCCATCTCTTCTTCGATTGCCGAGTAGACGAAATAGAGGTTGCCAACTAGCTTCCGGTAAGAGTTTTTTTCAACGACTCCTTTTAAAAAGCATTTGACAAACCCAACATTTTCTGCCATCGTGTGGGCTTTTTTAGTACCCTCACGCAGTTGGGTGGCTAAATTGCTACTCATGCTAAATTTCCTGTCCCTAACGTTGACGACTAGTGTCTTTTGCTTAACAAAAACGTAAAAAACGTTTCAAATGCTTAGAGTAAACTGATTTGATGAGAGATGCTGTTAAGAATTCTTACACCAACGTGTTGGGGGAGCTGGGGAGTAGGGGAGCAGAAAAGAGAGTTCAGTTGGAGTCGTGTGAAGTTTTTGCTTTTCTTCTAAATGTCACTCTTGTAACACAGTCTTGGAAACAATACGGGTTTTCTTACGATCGGCTTCTGAGAGTTCTTCCCCAGCTTGTAAGCGAGTGGCATTGGTTTGCAGGACGGTGGCGGCTCCATTGTCTCCCATTTGAATAGCAGTTTTAGCAGCCGTTTGTAGCATTGTGGCGGCACCAGCCCGATCGCCTTGTTGCAATTTGGCTTCGGCAATTTGAGTTTGTCGATACTTGGCTAACGCCAGAATGGATTTTTGTACGTCTGTATTGGTAGCGGCTTGATAAACACCCTGAACGTTGGCTTCAACCGTTATTAGTTCAGACAGCAATCCTTCTTGGCTGGTGGTAGGGTCATCGTATATGATTTGCAGGTTAGCGATCGCTTGACGACCCTGAGACAGTTGACCAATATAAAGGTTAGCTAAAATCACCCGCTCGGCATCGGTCATCAAGTCTCCCAACCGAACCATAAAGCGATCGCCTTGTTGTTGCAGGGGTAGTTCAATGGTATCAGGAGCAACTTGGGCAATGGGTTTGAGTTCGGCAAAGCGTACCTTGGGCATTAGGTCAAACAGCAAGTAAGCATTCGTCAATCCCACCGACTGAATGCGGGTAAATAAGCGTCCAAACTCTTCCACTGCTTGTTCCGGTTGTTCGATGTAACAGAGTGTCCCACTCCCGGCATCCGCAATTTTCTCGAGAATGTCTTGGTTCCAGTTAGCACCAAATCCCAAAGCGTTTAGCGTTAGTTTATAATCAACAGCCAGTTGAGCTAATTTCAGACAGCGCTTATTATCACCGTGTTCGTTCTCACCATCTGTAAGCAGGAACACCTGAGAGACACTATCCTGTTTACCCTTAGCGACTTCTTCAATCCCTAACTTCAGACCCTCATCAATCGCCGTACCCCCGTCGGCTGAAAGTTGTTGGATTCGCTGTTTAATTTTATCTAGGTCGTCAATTGCCTGGTTGGGAACCAGCACTTTAGCTCGGTGATCAAATGCTACCACCGAAATGCGATCACCAGGGTTGAGGCGCTCAATCAGTCGCACCGCTGCCTGTTTCACCGTTTCGAGGGGACGTCCGTGCATCGACCCACTGTGGTCGAGAACCAGGCATAAATTCAGGGGGACTGACCGATCTACCGAATCAGCGATCGCTCTTACCGCAATGGATAGCTGACGCTGACTGCTGGGTTGATTCCCATCAACATTAGCGTCATTGAGGGCAGGATGTAAACCAACTTTCATGCCTAAGACTCCTGAGTAAGCAAGCTGTAATCATACTAACTTCACGGAAATACACCCGTACTACGGAAACATCGAAATTCAAACTAGACAATTCCCCTGTGCAACATAAATGCAGTAAGTAGAAAGAACCGCCCCAGCCAGATTCACCAACACGCTACTATGTTTTATAAAGATAGCGCCATTATTGCAGCCCAAACACCATGAAATTACCGATTCAGGCTGTTCAATCCGCCTACTATGGTCGGTCTTCTTTCCGAACACCGCCACCGGATTTACCCTCGTTGTTGTTGAACGAGCGGATTGTCTATCTAGGTCTGCCTTTGGTGCCACAAGTCACTGAGCTTATTGTTGCCCAACTACTGTATTTGCAGTACCAAGACCCGGATAAGCCCATTAAAATTTACATCAATTCGACAGGGACTTCCCGTAACGATGGCGAGCCTATTGGCTTTGAAACAGAAGCCTTTGCCATCTGCGACACGATGAATTATATTAAACCACCGATCCATACCATCTGCATCGGTTCAGCTATGGGTATGGCAGCGATGTTGCTATCAGCAGGAAGCAAAGACTGCCGAGCCAGTTTACCCAATGCCTCAATTGTCCTGCATCAGGTCAAGAGCTACGCTCGAGGTCAAGCGACGGATATCCAAATTCGCGCTAAGGAAGTGCTGGCGAATAAGACAACCTTGATAGATATTCTATCTCGCAACACCGGTCAGCAACCGGAAAAAATTACCAAGGATATGGAGCGGATGTTGTACATGACGCCCCAAGAAGCGAAAGAGTATGGCTTGATTGATCGAGTACTTGAAAGTAATGAGGTGCCTGCGGCTGTAGCGGCTGGTGTCTCTTAAATCAAGACGTGTTAAGTCTGTTATCCTGCCGCTGCCATTAAGTTTGCCATGCCTGATTAGGCAATCGTTTCACCCCTCAATTTAGTACAATAGTTCGGAGCAAATTATGCCTATTGGCGTTCCCAAAGTTCCCTACCAGATGCCCGGATCGCAGTATACCGAGTGGATTGACATTTACAATCGTCTCTACCGGGAACGGATCATTTTTCTAGGGAAAGAAGTCGATGATGACATTTCCAACCAGATTATTGCCGTCATGCTTTATCTGGACTCGGAAGATAACAACAAAGATATTTATCTCTACATCAACTCTCCCGGTGGTTCAGTAACAGCAGGCATGGCAATTTACGATACCATGCAGCACATTAAGTCTGATGTCGTGACCATTTGCGTGGGTTTAGCCGCATCGATGGGTTCTTTTCTGCTGGCAGCCGGCAAGAAGGGCAAACGACTGGCGTTGCCTCACTCGCGGATTATGATTCACCAACCTTCCGGTGGTGTGCGCGGACAAGCTACCGATATTGAGATTGAAGCTAGAGAGATTCTGCGCATCCGACGTCAGCTTAACCAGATTTACGCTCAAAACACGTCTCAAACCATCGAAAAGATTGAAAAAGACATGGATCGTGACTTTTTCATGTCAGCCGAAGAAGCGAAGGAGTACGGATTGATTGACCGTGTCATTGAGGAAAAGGCACCCTAAGATAGATAAATTCGGTAGGGCAGTTGGTGAAGATGCTGCCTCTACACTCATCAGTGCTGTTCCTTTAGATGAAATTGGCTGATTGTTATCACTTGTTGGGTTTGAGGGAGGGAGCCTCCAGCGTTGAAATCAAAGCGTCCTATCGGCGTTTGGTACGCCAGTATCACCCGGATGTCAACGCTGGAGACAAGCTTGCCCAAGCAAAATTTATTAAGTTGACGGAAGCGTACAAGCTTCTCCTCAACGCTACTAAACCGTCTGAGAGCGATCGCAACTCCTCCCAGACGGTTGTCACTGAAAATGAACAGAAGGCAGCTAGCGTTCCGCAACCGCCGCCACCGACAACAAAGGTGACTCCTAAGCCACCACCGCTTTCTGAGGTGGAGTATCAGCTCAAATGGAATTCCTATGAGCATTTACAACAGTTGCTTAAGGAACGACGATTTGCGCGGGCTATTGCATTAGTGGAAGGGTTGGCACAGCGAATTCCTCAAGATCCGGAAGTGCGTCAGTGGCAAGCGATTACTTATCAATGTTGGGGACGGCAGCTTGTCAAGGATGGGCAGTGGCACAAAGCCAGAATTTACCTGAAAAAAGCCCTGCGTACCGACCCCCATAATCGCTCCCTTTGGGCTGAGGTGGAACGAGATTTCCGCCGCATGGAGCAGATGGTTTAGGGAGTGGCAAAAGCATAAATCACAACAAAAGGACTTATAGAGGGACGGTATACCGTATCCCTAGGGTTCCCCATTTTCAAGTTTTCATTAATTTTGCCAGGGGAAGGTTAACATTCGGTGACATTGCCGGTAATTCTGGCTAGGATAGTGGCAGTCTAAGTCTCCGAGATTCTACGGAGGTGATGAGACGCTGCTACCCATGAGGAGCTTCAAATGTGGCATCGTGATGCCGTTGTATCAGCTTTGACGCTGGCAAGTGCCATGGCTGTCAATTCTACAGCACTAGCTCAAAACGTTGACATTCCATTCACGGCTAATGTTCCCATTCAGGTGAACTTTGGAAATGTTGTCTCGGGTATAGCGGAGACAACGACGGTTGGTAGTTCTACTCAACTACCAAATGTTATTGAATCGGTCACTCCGGCTACGGTTACAGTGCAGTCTAATACCCCTGCCACTCTGACCATTTCGCCGCCTCGCCTAATATCTGGGTCAACACCCGATCCGGATGAAACAAAGCATATTACGTTTTTCAGCTTTGGCTCACAAAATGTGACGGTTGATACAACAGATGTTACAGTTAATCTCCCGGCTGGAATTAGCGATTTAGAGCTAGATATGCGTGTGGAAAGACCTGTGCCATTTCCGGCTGGAAGTTATGACTATGCAGTGACTCTGACCGTTACGCCGTAACCCGCTTTCTTTGTGAGGGTTGGGTTAGACGTGCATTACCTTTAGGAGGAATTTTCAATGATTCGTCGTTTACTCTTAACATCCGGACTCGTGCTGGCTGGTGCAGTCGCTTTCAGTCCGAAAGCGTTGGCTCAATCCGTTGATGTCATGTTTGAAGGGAATATTGGTCCTGAGTGTAGTTTTGCAGCTCCTGTGCCGGGTACGTTAGTGTATGCTGGGGGACCACAAACAAATCCTGGACCTCTATCTGGACCGATTACCTCTGATGCACCAGGAGGCGTATCGGGTAAGGTTGATGTTTCCTGTAATACACCAGGGGTAGATATTCAAATTAGTGATGCTCGCTTTGTGTCATTCACTCCCACCAATCCCGATCCTGGTGCCCCTCCCTTACCTCCAGGTGCATTTGGGAGTCCTTTGGAGGTAAGGGCAAGAGTTCCAGGTGCGCAGACATTCTATTTTGGTTCTGCTGAAGGTGGTGGTACTCCCAGTCCATCCATGGCACTTTTTCCTATTCCTCTTGCTCCTAACCAACCACTTCAGCAAACAGTGGAAGTGGATATGTCGGTTGACACCCCAAATCCAAAAGCAGGAATCTACACCTATAAAGCGACTTTAACCATCGTGCCGTAGGAGATTCGTACTTTGTTAGCAGGGGGCGACCAAGCACGATGGCTAGGACGATAATCGTTATGTAGTAGCCCTGGTTGACTGACAAAACTTAACCCCCTCATCCCCTTCGCCCCTTCTCCCACAAGGGGCGAAGGGGAGCCGGAAGAGTTGAAGCCTCTCAAAGTCCCTCTCCCGCTTTGGGAGAGGGATTTAGGGTGAGGGCAAAGGACTTTTGTCAGTCAATCAGGTAGTATCCACGGGTCGCCCCTACCTTTTGTTACTAAATAACTTAATGAATAAGACGGCTATGGCTCTGGGTTCTAATTCTGTTGTCGCAGCAGCTTCCCGCATCAGTAGCTGGGCATTATTATCCGCTGCCTTGCTTTGCGGTAGTGCAGCTCAAGCCCAGATGAGAATATCGCCATTAGTTATTGAGGCGCAAGCGAATCGCGGTCAAGCTCAGGGTATTATTAATGTCACGAATAATAGTAACGAACCGTTTCGCGGTCGCGTCTATGCTGAACCGTTTACTTATGGGGATAATGGCTTTCAAAGCCTAACATCTAGCCCCAGCGACCTGACTCCCTATCTACAATTTTCACCCAGAGAACTCACTGTACCACCAGGAGTGACGCGCCGGATACGCCTGATTACTCGCTTTCCGCCTAGTTTGCCAGAGGGAGAATATCGAGCGGTTGTTTTTACAGAAACCCTACAAGAAACCACAGATAGCAGTGGTAATAGTGTAGCCCTGACTGCAAGAATTGGCACTACAGTTTATGTGCGTCAGGGAGATTTATCCCCGAATCTAGCCGTGGAGAGTGCTAGCTGGAATCCTGAGCAAAAAAAGATACAGCTACGAGTACAGAATACAGGACAGGCATCGGCTCGACCTGCTGTGAGTTGGACGTTGCAACAAGGAAACACAGAAGTTGAGACAGGTACTCTTGATCCAACGGGTATTGTAGCTGAGAGCGATCGCAATTTCCTCTTAAATTATTCGGCTCAAGGTCAACCTGCACCGACTGCTGGAAAATATCAACTTACGGGTGAGTTAGTTTGGGCTCAAGGGGATAATCAACGTACTCAACCGTTCAGTGTTAATCTGACGATTCCGGCAAATTAACACTGATAATCCACCAGCCAATTTACTCCCTACTCCCCACTCCCTAAAATCTAAACTTTTAATCCCCAATTCCGCCCATTCCTCCCATAGAACCCATTCCTAAAACCATCCCAATTAAAAACAGTGCAAAAATCAACGCCAGCAAAGCCGCAAAACTGCCGACAATCACCCAGGATGCGATCGCCCAAAATCGCTGATGCCGTTTAAAATCTTTAATACTCCGCCATCGTCGGCTTTTCCAAGCCCACTCATTACCCTTAACACCCAAAACCACACCCACAATAGGCCACGTCGTTCCGAAGGTGACAGGCAAAGTGATAAGACTCAGATCAGCCCAAGAAATTAGTCCCACCCATACCTGATTAGTCAAACACCAGAAACCCGGTAGCCAAAACGCCCCCCAGTTCCAACCTTTAATCTCATCGGGTACTTTAAACGATTCATCAAAGATATGCCCGGTACCAGAATCGTTCGTAGGTGCTGACTGATTAGGGATTTCCTGTAAATCTGCGGCAACAGTATTTGTGAGTTGGGTTGCTGGGAAACCAGACGGTGCGGCGGGTAGCTCTTGTAGAAGTTCATCAACGGACTGGAAGCGATCGCAAGGTTGCGGTGCCAGCATACGATGGAGAATGTTACTCATTGGCTGGCTGAGGTTCAGTTCTTGCATCCAGCGCCACTCTAATGTATTTGGATCGAGCAGTTCTGGAGGCTGTTTACCAGTCATCAAAACCAGTATCGTGACACCCAAGGCATACAAATCGCTGTGAGGGGCAACAATACCGAGGCGTAGCTGTTCGTCTGGGGCATAACCCACTTTACCCAAACGAGTTCCGCTGCTAGAAACAGAAGAATTAGTTTCCCTGACAACAGTCGTCACGGCTTTCAAGGTAACTTGCGCCACACCTCCCAAATCAATCAAAATCGGCAATCCATCGGCAGTACGGCAGATAATATTATCAGGAGCAATATCCCGGTGAATGATACCGTAGGAGTGAAGGTAACTCACCACTGGCAGCAGTTGCTGTAATAGCTGTACTATTTCAGCTTCGCTTAAGGTTTGCCCTGCTGCGAGGCGTTCTTCTAATAAAACCTGATAAGTTTTGCCTTCAATATAATCTTGCACTAAAAACAGCCGTTTTCCCTCTCGAAAAAATTCCCAGAATCGGGGAATCTGCGGTGATGACAGTTTGTGCAATATTGCCGCTTCTCGCTGAAAAAGTTCCTCTGCTTTTTGGAGAATGTATGTTTCCTGAGTCGCAGGTGTTAGTTCTTTAATGGTGACTAAATCATTAAAGCGTCCTGTGTCTTCAGCGAGGTAGGTTCGGCTAAACCCTCCCCGCCCTAGGGGATGGCAGATAATGTAGCGATCGCGCAATCGAGTTCCGGGGGTTAAGTTGCCACCAGCTAGACTAGGTTTGGGTAGTGTAGCACCGCAGCGAGAACAAAAACGCGCATCACGGGGATTGGTTTGCTCACAGCTCGTACAAGCAATCGAATTCATGAAAATACTCTCGCTTACTATCGATGTGTCTAATCTCGCTGCTGCCAGACTACTGAACGATATTCCTCAATTTTAGCTAGACCAGCACAGCGAAAATTTCCTACCAGTTCTTTACTCCCCACTCCCCACTCCCCCTTCATCTAACCTGCCTCAGTTACAAGAGTACGCCTCTAACTCTCCAGGAAGATGCGATCGCCTTTTTCCTCTGTCTAAATAAGGATGTTGGTATAGGCGATCGCAGTCCTATGAATAGCCTCAATCCTTTCCTGATTCAGCCAGAAACAACCGGCAGATATTTAGTCTTGCTGCCTGAAGATGAGATTGAAGCAGGTATGCAAACCCTACGGGATTCTGCTGGCATCAGTAGCGTTGCCAGAACAGCAGAGAGTGAAGGCAACGCTTTACCCCCAGAACAGCTACAAGGTGCAGATACCGTAGTTTTCGACCAACTCGGCGTTGCCGTTGTCACCCTAGAACCGGAACAACTGCGATCTATCAACGCCGCCACTACAAACACCAGTCCAATTCTCGCTCTCGAACCCGAACGGGTAGTCTACGCCTTGAGCGATATTCAACCGGGGCGCATGGGGCAACCCCCCTCCAGTGCGCTGACTCATTTTTCTGCCGATTACCTGCGCGGATATCGGGATGCCGTTGTTCATCTAGTCGATAACTTGCTGGGTGAACAAGCTGAGGCTTTAGTAGCCCCCCTTAATGAAGTTGAAACAACCTGGGGACTGCAAGTGACAAAGGTTGTAAACTCACCGATAGGCGGTCGTGGGATTCGAGTTGCAGTTCTAGATACTGGGTTTGACTTTACCCATCCCGATTTTACTGGACGCTCGATTATCGGCAAGTCTTTTATCCCGAATGAAGATGCTCAAGACGGCAATGGACACGGCACCCATGTCATCGGTACTGCCTGCGGTTCTTTGAGTCCCCCGATTCCACCTCGTTACGGGGTTGGCTACGAAACCGAAATTTATGTGGGCAAGGTTTTGAGCAATCAAGGCAGTGGGTCAGATAGTGGAATTTTAGCAGGTATTGAGTGGGCAATTAGCAATGGTTGTCAGCTCATTTCCATGTCTCTTGGAGCACCTGCCGTTTTGGGTCAGCCCTATTCTAGAGTATTTGAGCAAGTGGCTCGCCGCGCCTTACGCCGGGGAACGTTAATTATTGCAGCAGCGGGTAACGAAAGCGATCGCCGTACTCGTCTTGTTAACCCTGTCGGGCATCCTGCTAACTGCCCGTCTATTATGGCAGTTGCCGCTATTGATCGCCAGTTGCAAGTCGCCTTTTTCTCCAATGGCGGACTCAATCCCTTGGGTGGACAAATTGATATCGCTGCGCCCGGAGTTGATATTTACTCTAGTTGGCTGATGCCCCTCCGCTATCGCACAATCAGCGGCACTAGTATGGCAACCCCCCACGTTAGTGGTATCGCTGCCCTCTACGCCCAGACAATGGGAGCCACAGGACAAGAACTCTGGAACCTGCTCATCCAGACAGCTTTGCGCCTCCCCCTTCCGGCAACAGACGTGGGTGCTGGCTTAGTACAAGCACCGGTTGATGTGTGCTAGAACATCGGTTGAGTACGGTGCAGCAGAAATTCACCTTCTGTCTTCTGTCTTCTGTCTTCTGCCTTCTTCACCCTAGCCCCTGTGATTCCCATGTCCAAGATAAATGTGTCAGTTTCCCTTGATGACGAGCATATCGATCAAATACTTGAAGTTGCTCACAACTTAGAGTCTGCTGGCATGAAGGTTGAGAATATGATGTCTGGGATTGGAGTTCTAACGGGTTCGTGTGACTCGGAAAAAATCGAGGTACTGGCTCGAGTTGAGGGAGTCTCGGCAGTTGAACCAGAACGACGAGTTCAAATCGCACCACCGGAGTCGGAAATCCAATAAATTGAGTCTGGTTTTTGGCATTGACTGGCGACAGTTTGTTCCGGTAAAGAAATGGCTGAAGCGATCGCAAGCGAAGCTCACCTTGCTAGAATCAACGCAATACTAACTCCGTCCGACCAAGCTAAATACAGAGGGTGACATGAGAACATTTCGCAATATGTGTGATAACCAGAAAGACTCCTCACCGAACGATTCTGGTTCGATTCCCAATAAAGATTTGAAAGCAAGCGCCTACAGTATGGACGCTTTAATTCCAGGCTTTTACTCTTGGTTTAGTCCACTTCACCTCTATGGAGGTGGCAGTGAGGCAGAAGAAACTGATCCAGGTATGCTCCCTAGTTTTGGTGGTACGGCGCTAGTTTTACCCACGTATCGGATATTCCACACCTATCAGGGTGACTTCGACCCTCGATAAGCGTGTAGTTACTGAAGAGCTAGACTCAATAACCATTTTATTGATTAAACCTGCTTATTTTTATACCTAAAAAGCAGGTTTTCGTGTACAAACTGATGGAAGTCAATAAAGGTTATTCCACAAAAAGCGATCGCGAGGGCTATGAAAATCTATGACTGGATTGTGGTGGGTGGTGGTATCACGGGTGCAGCCTTGGGTTACGAACTGCGTCAAAAGGGCTTCAGCGTCCTTATAATCGAGCAAGATGCCACCTTTCAAGGAGCGACCCGATACAGCTACGGTGGACTCGCTTACTGGTCTGCCACCTCTGAGTTGACGCGAGTATTGTGTGCCGAAGGTATCGAACGCCACCGCACGTTATCGGCAGAATTAGATACGGATACCGAATTCCGGGAACTGGATTTAGTACTAACGATTGCCGCCGATCGCAATCCAGAAGAAGTTGCGACCGCTTACCAAAATTTTGCCATTCCTCCAACACTTCTGACTGTAGAAGAAGCCTGCAAGTTGGAACCCCTGCTAAATCCAAATGCGATCGCAGGAGCACTCACCGTCCGTCATGGCCATATCAATCCCGAACGCACGACCCAAGGCTACCTGCAAGCCTTCCACCGGGCTGGGGGCGAACTGGAATTCGCTCCTGTTGTGGAACTGCTGCAAAAGGGCAATTGCATCCAAGGCGTCAAAACAACGAACCAAATCTATCACGCTGCCAACACGGTTATCTGTGCTGGTGGACTCAGTCGTGCCCTACTCCAAGCCACTGGCATTCATGTCCATGTGTATTTTACCCATGCAGAAATGATTGAAACACCAAAAGTTGACTTGATGCTGCGTACTCTAGTCATGCCAGCAACGATGCAGCGATTTCAACTTGAAGACAAAGCCAGTACTTTAGAAGTAGACCCCCTGTGGGATGAACCAGGACACGAACCCGTCCCACCAATTTTAGATGCCGGAGCAATTCAATTTTTAGATGGCAGTTTGCGGATGGGTCAAATCAGTCGGGTGCTGACTGACCCTAACGCTAGGATAGACTCGGTAAAAAGCGAAGCCGCCATTCGTACCTCTGTGGGAAACATCTTACCGACCTTGGAGAATTTACCCGGAACCTGGCATCACTGCTTAGTTGCATTCAGCAGCAATAGCCTTCCCCTAGTTGGAATACTTCCCGGTGTAGAGGGAGCCTACCTATTCTCCGGCTTCACCAATCCCTTAGTGTTCGTGCCGCCTCTAGCCCAGCACTTCGCCAACTGGGTGGCTGGGCAAGAAGACAAGATTGTCCCTCAGCTATCTCCTACGGGTTAAGTCAGGGAACGTAAACTTAATTGACTGTTTCTTGTACTTTTTAAACAAAAATAAAATTCTGTATCATTTGCTTGTGTTTCACAGAGAGAGGGGTATTATTGAAAATAACGAAGCAAATAAAGCTTCATCTGACAGATATTACAAGTGAGTAGAGCGTTAATTTAAGGAGGAAAAACTACCTGTTTTATATCGGATCTGTTTCAGTAGTATCTGTCATACCGAGTGACACTATCTTAATTAACAACAGCAGCACTCAAGTAGAAAACCGATCATTCCTCAGCTAGTAAATTGAGAGCGATGCAACTGAATAATGAAATTCAGTGCAACTCTATTTAGTATTTTTTACAGGAGGAAGTTATTCGGTAAATCGAAGAAGGAGTGCTGCTGTTGTTTTAAGTATTGTTTGAAAATAATGATTATTATTATCAAATAACTCCGTTCTGAAAAGGACGGAGATTTGTTTTCAATGGGGTGTATTCAAGTCCTGTCTTTAACCGCCTCTCATCCTATCGTTAAACTGTCGGGGGTACTCAGCGCCGCTTCGATACATCCCCCTAGACTTATGACGGGGGTCTTCTCGGCGTTAAGATAAAGCTTAGGCATCAATAAATCATCGGTTTGAGCGATGGTAGGGAGCCGGAGGCGTTGGATGTAGGGTTGAGATGGTAGTGAATGCCCAGCGCCGTACCCGGCTTCTGTTGCGCTATTTCCCCTATCTCGAACATCCTCATACAAAATAGAATAGTTTTGCCATGACTATTTATTTCTATAAAGCTGATGGACTCTACGGTTGCTTTTCCAACTTTTCCCTGCATCCGATCGAGATCGATGACTTGTACTGGTCAACTGTAGAACACTACTATCAGGCTCACAAGTTTGTCGGTACGGAAGATGAAGCCGCAATTCTTGCCATCCGCAATGCTCAGACGCCCCTGGAGGCAGCAACTCTAGGACGCGATCGCACCCGAAGGCGACGTTCGGACTGGGAGCAGGTGAAGCTGCAAATTATGTGGCGGGGTGTTTTGAGAAAGTTTTTGACCCATACTGACATTCAAGCCATTCTGCTGAATACTGGTGAAGAACTTCTTGTTGAAGATTCTCCCTGTGACTATTACTGGGGTTGCGGTAAAGATAAAACAGGTCAAAACCAACTCGGTAAAACGCTCATGAATGTCCGTCAAGAAATTCGGCGGCGCTTGGCAAAAGAACCGTGTACACTGCTCGAGCCATAACCCCAAAGCCATGAACTTGATTGAAAATTCCTGTTACCTGTCATAAGCTTTTGTAAGTTAAAATGCTGTACTTATTCAGCCATTAAAAAAACTAAAAGGGTTGGCTAGTGATTTAACGGTTTGATTAACTTCTCAATTTTTACGAATGTTTTAATCCGCTTAAAAGTGACAGAGTACTTATTATGCAATTGAATTTACATACATTTATTAAATAGGTGTATTAAGGGAAACATCATACCGAGAACTAAGACAGTGCAACAGCCAGAACTCAACCAGAAAGACTTGCTGCGCCGAATCACTAATCGGATTCGTCAATCTCTAGAATTGCAAGAAATTTTAGACGCAACCGTTGCCGAAGTTCGGTCATTGCTCGTCACCGACCGAGTTATGGTTTATCGCTTTGATGAATCAGGCAGTGGACAAGTCATTGCTGAGTCTATTCAACGCGATCGCCTTCCTTCCCTGAACGGGCTACACTTTCCAGCCGATGACATTCCCGAAAAAGCCCGCCAGTTATATCTAAAAGTCCGCTTGCGTTCCATTGTGGACGTATCTTCAGGACTCATTGGTCTATCACCAATTGCAGGGGCTGGTACGGATGACCTATCAACGGTTGACGAAATCTTCTATCGCCCTGTAGACCCTTGCCATATCGCCTACTTGAAGGCAATGGGGGTCAACTCTTCAATGGTACTGCCGATTTTGCATTACGATGTCCAAGCCAAACATAACCGAGAGCAACTCTGGGGACTGTTAGTGTCTCATCACGCATCCAGCCGTATCACGAATAAACGGGAACTACAAACCCTGCAATCTGTAGTCGATCAAGTATCCATTGCGATCGCTCAATCAAATCTCCTGTCTCAAGCACGCCAACAGCACACCCGCGAAGCCACAATCAATCGCGTATCCACACTATTGCATTCCTTACCCACAATCGAACTGCAAGCTGCCCTCGAAGAAACCGTCAATGCCCTTCAAGGCTCCGGCGGCAGACTCTACATCGCCCCCCGCCAAACCCACGATACTGCCAAGTGGCTAACCTGCGGTATTCAACCCGAACAGTGCGGTCGAGACAACTTAATTGAAGAACATCCCACCTTTACAACGTGGGTGGCATCAGAATCAGACATCAGAGACTCTGACAGCGATGAACCTACAACACCAAACTCCCATTCCCTCTTTCCCCTTCCTGTTCGGCGAGCGCGGCAACTGAGCTTGTCGAAGTTCAGTCGAGGGGCGGAAGCCCTTTCCCCCCATGACAGTAGCAAACCCGTAACCGTTACTGACCTCTATCTAGTCCCAGCCTTAGCCGCCCTCACCCCAGTGTTTCAGTCTACTCCGATCCGGGGCTGGCTCGTTTTACCCCTGTGTTATCGCTCCTCATTTCTCGGCTACTTGAGTATCTTCCGGTCTCAGATGGATAAAGAAATTCTCTGGGCAGGATGCTTTAACTCAAATGAAAACCAAAAGTTTCCCCGCCAGTCCTTTGAACAGTGGCGAGAGTTAAAACGTAATCAAGCCCAACCTTGGACGGCTAATGACATCGAGCTAGCCAGTTCTCTTGGTCATCATTTTGCTATGGCAATCGAGCAGTATAAGCTTTACTCTCAGGTAAATGCTCTCAACAATAACTTAGAATTTCAGATTGCAGAACGCACCGCTAAGTTACGACAGTCGTTAGATCAAGGACGAGCACTTCAGCGAGTTACCAATCATATTCGCAGCACCCTTGAGCTGAGAACCACTCTGCAAACCATCGTGCGAGAAGTTCGCAACTTGTTGGACACTGACCGAGTACTTATTTACCAGTTTACGAATGAGTCTTGTGGTCAGATTATTGTCGAATCGATTGAGGGGAATTGGTCATCGCTTTTAGAAAGCGGCGCTCCCCCAGATTTCTTTTCCCAACGGCAAATTCAATTCTACAAACGAGGCAAAGTGGGCGTGATTCGAGATATCTCCCGTGCCAACCTCACTCTTACTCAACGAGAATTTTCGCAGGGTTGCCAAATCCAAGCTGCTTTAATTGCGCCCATTGGTGTAGGCAATCACCAGGAAGACAAGGCTCTAGAAATTCCAGAGGAGCAACCGCTGTGGGGACTTCTGATTGCCCAAGAATGCAAAGCACTGCGATATTGGCTTCCCTATGAAATTAAGTTACTGCAAAAGTTAGCTGACCAAGCGGCTGTGGCGATTCAGCAAGCTGAACTGTATGAACGAAGCCGCACGGTTGCGGCAATCGCTCAAGCCCACGCTCAGAAACTGGCAATTGCCGCCGAACAGCAGAAAGCTTTATTTGGGGTCATTACAAAAATTCGAGAGTCTTTGGATGTTGAAACCATTTTCAAGGCAACAACGACAGAAGTCCGGCGGCTGCTAGACGCTGACCGGGTGGCAGTTCTGCGGTTCATCTCCGACTCTAGCCGCGACTGTGGAGAGTTCGTCTCTGAGGATGTACAACCCGGTTTTGCCTCTGTTTTAACGGCAAAAATTCATGACCATTGCTTCAGTCACCAGCATGCTAGCCAATATTATCAGGGTCCAATTGTGGCAGTAGCTGATATTTACCAGGCAGGTTTTAAGGAGTGTTACGTCCAGCAGTTAGCAGAATTCCAAGTTCAGGCTCAATTGTTAGTACCATTGCTGAAAGGGGGAAGGGGTACAGGTTCGCCGTCCCAACTGTGGGGATTGCTTTGCATTCATCAATGTCGGCAGTCACGACAGTGGGAGTCATCTGAGATTGAATTTGTCAAGCAGATCGCGGTGCATCTGGGGGTTGCCTTACAGCAAGCGGAATTATTCGGGCAAACTCAGCAACAGGCAGAGCAACTAGCGATCGCCTTTGATAATCTCAAGCAAACTCAAGCTCAACTCATTCAAACTGAAAAAATGTCCAGTTTAGGACAGTTAGTTGCGGGTGTCGCCCATGAAATTAACAATCCGGTCAACTTTATCTATGGCAACCTTTCTCATACCAGTCAGTATGCCAAGGATTTGTTCGATCTGCTACACCTCTATCAGCACTATTATGATGATCCTGTACCAGCGATTGTTGAGCGATCGCAACTCATTGACTTAAATTTTCTGGAGGAAGATTTACCGAAAATCCTGAAATCGATGCAAATTGGAGCTGATCGCATCCGTCAGCTTGTGCTATCTCTGAGAAATTTTTCCCGTCTGGATCAAGCCGAAAAGAAGTTAGTTGACATTCATGAAGGACTCGAAAGTACCCTATTAATTTTACAACATCGGCTCAAAGCTAAACCCAACTGTCCGAGTATTCAGGTGGTGAAAAATTACGATAATTTGCCAAAGATTGAGTGTTATACTAGTCAGCTTAATCAAGTTTTTATGAATGTTTTGAGTAACGCCATTGATGCTTTAGAAACTTACAACACGAACCCAACATTCCAGGAAATTAATAAATCCCCAAGTACAATTACTATTTCTACTCACTTTAATCACTCCAGTATTCGAGACAAAAAGAAATTAGGTTCTTCCCAACCTGCCAATAACCCATTACTGTCTCCTTACTACGTTTTGATTCAAATTGCTGACAATGGCTCGGGTATGACACCAGACTTACAAGCTCAAATTTTTGACCCCTTTTTCACAACGAAACCCATTGGGAAAGGAACGGGCTTGGGTCTTTCGATTAGTTATCAGATTATCGTAGAGAAACACGGTGGTGTTTTTGAATGTATTTCTTATCCTGGAAAAGGAACTGAATTTTTGATTGAGATTCCTACAGAGCAGTCTCAAAGGGAGTAGGGAGTGGAGAGATGGGGGAGATAGAATTGTCACACTATTCCCCTTGTTTCCTTCAGGACTTAGGTCTTAAGGGGTGACAAGCAGCTCAAGAGCTGGACAGACAAAAGATTTCAGCCCTTCATGAAAACTTTACAAACTAAAATTCTAAAAAGGAATACTATTCATACATCAAAATAATCCCCACGGGTTTGGTCATTAATTTCCTTCGCTATTAATACCAAATGCGTGTTTTTTTCTCTTCTGCTTCCCTGGTTTTTTCTGTAACGAGGAATCAGACAACTGAGATTGGTGCGAGTCGGGTTGAGGTGCTTTGGTTTCTGTGACCAACTGCTTTTGCTCCTGAGGCACATCCGCCAAGGCTTCATCCGGCAACACATAAGAGCTAGCAATTAATTTTTCATCCCAGTCAATAATCTCAGGAAAGCGGATACCTGGTAACACCTGAACGGCAAAAATTTCCTGCACCGCCTCTTCAAACTTCAAAAACGCGACCGTTTGCCCCGTCTCAATATTGACTACCCAAACCCCACAAATACGTTCCTCAAGCCGTTCGGTTAGGGGAATGCCACTAAATACTGCCGTTTCCCGCACCTGAGAAAGACCGATAAACGCCAAAGAACCCCAGAAGTCTATGCCACGAGTAAAGCCAGGAAGCTGAGTTACTGTCTCAATTTTCCCAGAAGCTAGGTCAACTGTTGCCAGAGAACCATTACCCGATTCCAGTACCCAGAGACGATTTTGATACCATCGCGGTGAATGGGGCATCGACAAACCCCGCACAATCACCTGATTCGTCTCTACATCCATCAAGACGCCACCATTCGCTTTATTCTCCCGCCAGCCTCCCATGCTATCGGTTGTCCCCAGTGCGGTGACATATTTGGGTTGATTGTTCACCATACCCAAGCCGTTAAGATGACATCTATCTTCCGGTGACAAGGCACTGACAAAATTAGGTCGCCAGCGGGGGACAAAACTGTGGTCAAAATCGAGGGTACACAAACAGGAAAAACGAGTATTGACGAACCAGAGTTCTTGTTCTCCCCAAGCCATCTCGTGAATATCAATATCCCCAGTAATATGAGAGTTGCGGGGTAGATAACAAGCATCATGCTTACCCACAGGTTCCAGTTTTTGGGCAACGGCGGGTACATTGCGGAGTTCCCAAACTTGGTTCGCTGTCCCAATTGCAATTCTACCTCGATCAGCCGCTAATCCCATCGGTTTTCGGAAGAGACGGAAGTGGGTGTTAATGTGTTCGCCATCGGCACGGAGGACGATGAGTTTGCCAGCTTGATAGGTGGAGACAACTAGGGAAATCCCCAATTGAGTTAGAATTTGGGGAAAGTTGGTAGTGTGGACGCTCCGCATGGGGTCGCCCCCTGGTGGTGTTTGGGGAGAATGTGTCATTACCTGAATTCCTGACTCCTAACAAACTCATCAATATACCCAGCCACTAAATCCGGTAACGCTTCAGGTAAGTTATTTTCTCCACCCTCAATCCTTCGCAGTTGGGCTTTTGGGGCTTTTTCAGCATAGGTTTGAGAATCAGCGATCGCCTTAGCAGAATCTTTGCTTCCTTGAAGTATCAACGTTGGCACCTTCAAGTCCTCAAGCCGATCTTGCAGTAATTCCGCTTGAATTTCCGATCGCCTGCGTTTAAAGAGTAACTTACAGGCAGTAGGAGATTGTAATAGCTGTTGCCGCTGCTTTAGCAATTGTTCAATACCTTTATGACGACCTAACAGCCGCGCCAAAGGCAGTAGCGATCGTAAAATAGTATACGCAATGGGAGGACGCCCGACTAACCACCGCGCCCACTGCCAATTATCCCCCTGTCCTTCTGCCTGAACGCCCTCAGGTGCCAACAATACCAAACCCCGAACTTGCTCTAACTCTTGCAAAGCGCAGCTAGACGCAATCCAACCGCCCAAAGAATGACCGATTACATACACCTGCGGTAGGCGCAGTGCCTCTAGGTATTGGATCAAACACTCTACTTCTAACTGAATAGAGTAGTGGGATTTTGGCTTTTCCGAGTCACCAAACCCCAGTAAGTCTAGGGCAAAGCAGTGGTAATCTTGACTCAAATGCTCAATAACAGGCAGCCATTGACTGCCATCACTCCAAGAACCGTGTAAAAATATCAAAATGGGTCCTTGACCGACTTCACGCCAAAAAATCTGTCCTAAAGGCAGCTTAATTCGAGAATTGCGTAGGGTTAATTCCATCCTGATTGCAGGGTTTTTTCTTTAGAATTGCATTGATGAAAACAATTGGGGAGCAGAAGAGGGGACGTAGCAATCTATCTGAGGGGGGATTGAGTTGTGGCTTTTGCTGGAATTGCCAGAAAACTGGCTCCCTCCGCTGCACCGTTGTCAAGTCCTAAGCCACGATTGTTCTGCCCTCGAAGTAGTCTTGCAACTGTCGATCATGATCATGACTCAGGTTGCCCTTGGGAATTACTGAACATTCAAACCCTTGCACGTCTAAAATTTCTAACTTATCCTGTACTTGCATCGTTCCCTGAACCTCAGCTTCTACCACAACACAAATGGAATGAATTCTCGGATCTCGATCGGGGGCTGAGTAAACCCCAATTAATCGCCGAATCTTTAGCAACTCCAATCCAGTTTCTTCAGCCAACTCCCGCTGCACAGTTGTTGGAATATCTTGACCCCAGTCCACCATCCCTCCAGGCAATCCCCATTTACCATTGTCGCGACGCCGAATCAGTACAATTCGCCCATCCGGTAAGACAGGAATAATACTCGTACCGATAATAGGATGACGAAACACTATCCCCAAAACCGTTTGCACAATTTGCCAGGTTCGACGCACTCTTAGAAGGCTAAAGAACATATAATATATGTATCTTACAGACTGTTATCATAGACGTTTTGGGTGTCAATTCGGTAATCTGGGTCAGCAAAAGTGCCGTGTTGGGTATGCCTGCTCGGTTGGAGCGCCCTACAAGCGTTACGAAGTAAGGGTTTAGTCTTGCCAGGGGTGTCGAAACTACTCAAGCAACTTTCAGATTGCCTGATTGAAGATGTGTAAGACTGTTAAGATAGACAAGCCCTTCTTACTCTCTTGCTAGAGTGGGTAAGGCAATTTTTTGTTATCAAGAGGTCAACATGGCAAAGCGCCGCAATCTCAAAAAAGAAAAGGCGCAACGAAACGAAGCTTACGCCCGCAAGTTTCGCAAACGCAAGAATACAGGTCGTTTTTCGAGAAATCGTCGATACAACCGACCCCCACGGGATGAAAGCACAGACGCAGACGATACCGAGCGCAATCAGGAAGGCGAGCGGGATACGTGATATCAAGTCCGATATCCTTCGTCATGGTTAGCCAAAGTCAGGTTAAAGGGGAAAGGAGAAAAGGGAAACACTAAATTATTCCCTTTTTCTCCTTTCCGTACCGAGAGCGGCTCTACAGTTAAAATTCCATCTGTCAAATTCTTTCGATAGTCCCCTTGACTCATGAATTCCTAAGTCAGAATTCTAAAAAGAGCCTAAAGGGGGTAAGAACCCGAATTTGCTAGACGAGGTTTTACTCCCGTGCAGGAACGAAGTTAGCCCCTATGCGAGAGTGAGCCACCTGTAGGGCTTGCCTGACTTGATCAAAACCCGTGCCACCGTAGCTATTACGAGCCGAAACAACTTGAGTGGGAGTTATGGCATCGTAAATATCGGTATCAAAGGCGGGATGTAGTTCTTTCCACTCCTGAAGCGTCAGGTCTTTAAGAAGTTTATCGACAGCCAAACAGGTTTTCACAACCCTGCCAACCAAGTTATAAGCTTCTCGGAAAGGAACACCTTTGGATGCCAAGTAATCGGCGACATCTGTGGCGTTAGAAAAGTCTTCGGCAACGGCTGATGCCAGCCGTTCTGGGCGAAATTCTAACCCCTCCTGCAACAGAATCGTTATGGCTTCCAGACAGGCTTCAACCGTCTTAACGGTGTCAAAGAGGGCTTCTTTGTCCTCTTGCAAGTCTTTGTTGTAAGCCAAAGGCAATCCTTTCATCAGCACTAACAAGGCTTGTAAATGCCCAAATACGCGACCCGTTTTGCCCCGTACCAGTTCTGGCACATCGGGGTTTTTCTTTTGGGGCATAATACTCGAACCGGTGGCACAACTGTCCTTGAGAATAACAAAGCCAAATTCCTGAGATGCCCAGAGAATGATTTCTTCGGATAGCCGACTCAGGTGAACCATAATCAGACTAGCGGCACACAAGAATTCAATGGCAAAATCGCGATCGCTCACGCCATCTAGACTGTTGGCATAGACTCCAGCAAACTTTAATATCGACGCCGTGTAATGGCGATCAATCGGGAATGTGGTACCAGCAAGAGCACCGCATCCCAAGGGCGACATATTAACCCGTCCCTCGATCTCACCCAAGCGCTCCCAGTCTCGCTGTAGCATTTCAAAATAAGCGAGGAGGTGATGGGCTAAACTTAGGGGTTGGGCGCGTTGTAGGTGCGTGTAGCCAGGGATTAGGGTTTCTACATTCGCTTCGGCAAGGTTGAGCAGAACGGTTTGGCAGGAGCGCAACTGGGTACGAATTTGAGCAATTTGATCCCGCAGGTAAAGTCGGGTATCGGTGCCAACTTGGTCATTGCGCGACCGGGCGGTGTGCAGTTTTTTACCGACTTCCCCCACAATTTCCGTCAAACGTCGTTCCACCGCAAAGTGTACATCTTCGGCATCAATGCCTGGGTTAAAGTTGCCTTGGCGATATTCCGAGCGAATTTGTTCTAAGCCGGTAACAAGTTGCTGGGCTTCTTCTGTTGAAATGATGCCCGTATGAGCGAGCATTTTAGCGTGAGCGACAGACCCGGTGAGATCGTACTCAATTAGCTCAATGTCGAAGCCGATACTAGCATTAAAGCGAGCGATCGCTGGATGCAGCGCTGATTCAAAGCGCTGACTCCAGGTTTTTTGTTCAGTAACCATCTTCAGTCCTTTGTCATTTGTCATTTGTCATTTGTCATTTGTCATTGGTCCTTTGTCATTCGTCATTTGTCATTTGTCATTTGTGAGGGAGTGGCAACGGATTTAAGTAACGGATGAGTGCTCAGGTTCTCATTTACTAATGACCCATGACTAATGACCCAGGACTTTATCCAAAGGAGGACATCCCTCGGAAGATATAACCAATGACTAACCCAATCAGGAATGCCCAGACTTGACCTGACTCAACAAAGTTTTTGAATGCTCCTTGAATTTGACCCAAAACATCGGGATCTTCAATAGTTTGGGCTAATACCAACCAATGAACCGATAGCTGACTAAACGGATCTGCCAGATGAGTGATGGTAGGCACAACGGCGGTTGCTGCTTGTAGTTCGACAATGACCATGGCTATTACTGCCTCAAAAAATGGATTACTCGGACGATTTTACCTGCAACACGACCAAGGTCATATCATCTCCATTACGGTTGGTTGAACCCAGAAACTGCTGTACCTGCTCGAACAGGTAATCCAAAATGGTCTGGGAACCCTGACAATGCTTGCAAGCCCACTCGAAGGCGGCAACTAGATTCTCCTCATCAAAACGTTCACCGTGGGGGTTGGTTACGTCCGTAAATCCATCGGTATAGTAAATGATGGTATCGCCGGGGGCTAGCTGCACTTGGGCATCTTCATACTGAGAATCTGCTTCCAAACCAACCAGCATTCCCACCGTATCTAGGCGTTGGATCGAACGAGTGGAAGCTTGCCACAACAACGGTGGATTGTGGGCGGCATTGCTGTAAGACAGAATTTGGGTTTGAGGATCGTACTCGGAATAAAACAGGGTGACAAACCGACTGGAATTTTCCAAGTCAGCATACATCACCCGGTTGAGATGTTCGAGAATCTGGGCTGGCGAGTGACGGTTGAGAACTTCTGCCCGCAGCATTCCCCGCGTCATAGTCATAATTAACCCAGCCGGAACCCCTTTACCCATCACGTCACCAATGACGACACTCCAGGGGACAGAGGCTTTCTGGCAGTCGGTTCCCTCATTGCTGCCCGGTTTTTGGGGTCGCAATTGGTCGTAGTTGGTGGGAATGAAATCGTAGTAATCGCCTCCTACTCGATTGGCTGTTCTGCACATGGCTGCCAATTCAATGCCCTCAACATAAGGACACTGGCGAGGTAGCAGACGTATTTGGATCTCAGCACCAATTTCTAGTTCTCGATCTAAGCGTTCTTTCTTGCGCAGTTCGGCAGTGAGTTCGTCATTGGCAATTGCTACGGCTGTTTGATCGGCAACTAACCGTACTAGCTTCTGTCGGGTGGGTGTCCAACTGTATTCAGGGTCTCGGCTAAAGACGTACAAACGACCCCGTTCAACATTTTTGATGAGGATGGGTGTGCCAAATAGCTGCACATCTGATCCTAGGTGGCGACTGACCAGTTGGTCGAGAGATGCTTGGAGTTCCTCTAAGGATACAGATGTCACGGCACCGTTTCCATCACTATTTGCTGTTGTGATTTGACGAGTCGCTTGTTCGAGGGCTTGGCGGATATCCTGACAAACCCGATCGACCTGGCAATGGAGTTGTTCTAACCGAACTTGACCGTTCGGCTTGAACACAATTAAAGCGCCACCGTCAGCATCGGTTACTCGTGCTGCCATTAAAGGAATGAGTTCCAAAAATTGATTCAAATTGTTGAAGCTGCGCAGGGCAAACCCCAGCGAACTCAACAAATCTTGAATCTTGTGTTGTTCCCGGTGCAAGCGAGCCACCAGTTCCTTCAGGGCAGCAACAGGCGATCGCTCGGAAGCAACACCCTTGGTGGTGCTGCTAGCGGAATTTGAAGGTTGTCTAGAAACAGTCCGTGCGGTCATCACATCAGGCTTGGGAAGCATTAGCTACAACAATATAGTCCAATGAATCAAGTATTAGGAGTCAGTATTTTTTGAGAGTTTTTAGGTAGCAATTGCAACATTATTGACCTTAAAGGTTCCACCAGCGAGTTAGAACTCTCCGGACGGTTCCCTAGAGGGATTGAATTGGATAAGAGAGCTATTTTTAGAAAACACAGTAGGACACCCTACCGAACCACTGATTATCGATGATAGCTGTACTGAACCCGTTCCAGCTATTGTATATGCAGTTTGCTGATTTGAGTTGGAAATAGTGGCGCTAATTGAGGAGTCTGCAAATGTCCCTGTGAGGGATTCGCTCAAGTCTTTAGTTTTTTTTAATTCTTTTTTAGCTACAAGGTATATGTGGTCATTTAGCTTTCCTTTAGGGAGAGATTACATCCTGGTTTTTTTGAAAAAATGACCCTTGTAATACTGTGTATGTCAGGGTTCTAATCGCACTTATGATTGCTATCCCTAGGAATTTAAGCTAAGAACCACTATTACTTGTCTTTTCTCTCCTTAATCATCCTATCGCACCATTTTTCCCCCTCAAGAGCTTAATTGGAGATTAGAAATTGTAAATTAAGTGGATAAGGGCAGTGCCGACACTGAGAATAATGGTTGTAAAGTGGTACTTTCAGAGGTTATAACGATTCTCAGACAGAGCAAGTATCCTTCTGTGAGTCCTTGGTAAGCTCTAAAGATTTTGACGAGTAAGGTGTATTACACTCTACTGAGAATCGTTATAGAAGTCTGACTAGTTACTTAAAGTTTCTACATCATGCCAGAAAGCAATTAAGGCGTGTTCATTCCGAAGTTCTGCTAAGGCGCTAAGAATTTCGTCAGAAGCGTCCGACGATACAACGGTTTTAATTTCAATGTTGGTGTTGTAGCCTGCAATATCTCCCATCCGCCTGCCGTGACCGCCTTCTCCTTGGGCATCGGTAATGGTATAGCCTGTTATTCCCTTGCTTTTGATTAATTTCACAAGGCGGTCTCTGAGTACAGATTCGCCGATAATCGTGAGCAGAATGGCTCGTTTAACGGGAGTAGCTTCAGTGGTCATGGAAAACTCCTAAAATCATTTCTTTAGTAAGGATGACAGGCAAAGGGTAAACAGATCCAGTGACCTCTTGCTCAAAACCTTAACTTGACAAATGTGCCATTTCCTGAAACTCCCTAAGGTTGACAGCAAAAATTCTGTCTACTCTCAACAACTCACTCAACCGATACAAGAGTAAGGTAAAAAGCACAAGCAATTAATCAACCATTTTTAAGGATTGAGTGATGTTGAAAGACCAGCCTACTAACCGCGATGCCTTTCGCCTCAGCGCCCAAGAACAAACCCAACTAAAACACCTTGCCGATTACTCCCAGGTGCAATCTTTATCGGAAATTTGGGCTCTTGCTGCCCAACACTTTGGAGACACCCTTGCCCTTAATGATCCGCATTCGGTCGGAGGACACGACGATACAACCTCAACCTTTACCTATGCCCAGTTATACCAGCAAATTCGGCAATTTGCTGTCGGGTTGCAAGCCTTGGCTTTCCCATTACTATCGAATCCAACGGATAACCCCACCCGAATTGCCCTAGTTGCCGACAACAGTCCCCGATGGTTCGTTGCCGATCAAGGAATTATGATGGCAGGGGCAGCAAATGTCGTGCGCAGTGCGCAGGCAGAGCGAGAGGAACTCCTGTATATTCTATCCCATAGCGGCAGCAGCGCTTTGGTGGTAGAAAACCTCAAAACCCTCAAAAAAATACGCACCAGTCTCGACTCTCTGCCCATTGAATGGATCATCTTGCTATCTGATGAAACTCCCCCAGAAGAAGAAACTCTCAAAATATTTAACTTTCCCCAACTGATGGACGTTGGGAAAACCCAAGCCCTACAGCCTACCTGTAACAACCGAGAGACGCTAGCGACTCTGATGTATACGTCAGGAACAACAGGTCAACCGAAGGGCGTGATGTTGACTCACGGGAATTTACTTCACCAAGTCAATACCTTTGGTACAGTCCTTCAACCTCACGTAGGCGATCGCATTCTCAGCATTTTACCAACCTGGCACGTCTACGAACGGACTGTCGAGTACTTTTTGCTCTCCCAAGGCTGTACTCAAACTTACACTAACATCCGCCATGTCAAGACAGACTTGAAAACGTTCAAACCCATTTACATGGTGGGTGTCCCTCGGCTATGGGAATCTATCTATGAGGGTGTGCAGAAACAGTTTCGTGAACAACCTGCTAACAAGCAGAAATTAGTGGATACTTTACTCGGCATCAGCCAGCGCTATATTGAGGCACGACGAATTTCTCAAGGGTTGAGTATCCATCACCTCAACCCCTCACCGAGTCAACGCCTTAAGGCTAAACTGCAAGCATCTGCCCTCTTCCCCTTCCATGCATTAGCGGACAAACTCGTTTATCAAAAAGTGCGCGAAGCAACGGGCGGTCAGATTAAAACCATTATCAGCGGCGGTGGTTCCCTGGCAATGCACTTGGAGAACTTTTTTGAAATAATCGGTGTTGAAATCTTAGTCGGTTATGGGCTAACCGAAACCTCTCCCGTGACAAATGTCCGCCGCATTGAGCGCAACCTACGGCGTTCTTCGGGACTACCCATGCCAGGAACTAACATTCGGATTGTTGAACCTGAAACTCGCCAACCTTTACCCAAAGGAGAAAAAGGTTTGGTTATGGTAAAAGGTCCCCAAGTCATGGAAGGCTATTATCAAAACCCAGAAGCAACGGCAAAAGCAATTGATTCGGAGGGGTGGTTTGATACCGGGGACTTGGGTTGGATTACTCCCCAAAACGATTTGGTACTCACTGGACGAGCAAAAGATACTATCGTACTCACCAATGGAGAAAATATCGAGCCACAACCGATTGAAGATGCTTGTTTGCGGAGTGCTTACATTGATCAAATTATGCTAGTGGGTCAAGATCAGCGATCGCTCGGTGCTTTAATTGTGCCCAACCTCGAAGCCCTGCAACAGTGGGCAGACTCTCAGAATTTTACCCTGTGTTTACCCGAGTCCGATAAGGTAAAATCGGCAAGCGAAGGCTCGGAGGCAATCCGGAGCGCTATTGATTTAAATGGTAAAGAGATTCAGAACTTGTTTCGACAAGAACTAAAGCGAGAAGTCCAAAATCGTCCCGGTTATCGCCCTGATGACCGTATTGGTGTGTTTAAGCTGATTTTAGAACCATTTTCCATTGAAAATGGCATGATGACTCAGACGCTGAAAATTCGGAGAGCCGTTGTCACGGAACGGTATCGCGATATTATTAACGGGATGTTTGCCTGATGTGAGGGTCAGAATGTGAGGGAGTCCGCAGGAAGGTATCTCGTTGCTCTTGACCTTAGCGTTTTCCCCTTGGTTTTCCCTGAATTGGGTTATCCTTTAAACCGTTCAACCTTCAGATTTACCTACTAGCAAGACGTATATGACTCAAGCAGAAGACTCTAAATCAAGCCTGCTCTTGAAGCGACCCATAAATATTAAAGCCATTGTGACACCTCGTTGGAAGGAGGAGGTTCAACAACAACTACAGGCGCAGATTAACCAACTTGACTCCCAGCTCCAACAGTTAGACTTGCAAGGACAACGGGCGATCGCTGAACTTCAAAAGCAGAACATACAACCTCCTGGTCCCCAGATCAAGCAACAAATTGAAAGTATTCAGCTTCAAGTCAACCAAAAGAAAAGCGAACTTCTCGAGCAGAAAAACCAGCAACTCCAGCAACTTCAACAAGTGCAGATGCTGGAACTCGACCAAGAAGTGAATCAAGGTCAACTTGAAAGCTTCTTCCGCGTCGAACCGGGAGATAACCTGGTGCGTAAAATGCAGGTCGAAATTCTACTGCGGGATGGAGTAGTCGAAGAAATTCGTGGCGATGTCTAGGCGCTAAGATGAAAATTGTAGAGACGTGCCATGGCGCGTCTTATCACAATTGAGGTCTACAGACAAAGTTCTGCTGACCAATCTTGATGACCACGCCCTGGCTGGCATTTGAACTGGGAACCTGCCCATACCATCTCCCAGTGTTTGCCAGTTTGGGCGGATAGGTTTTCCTCTAACTCAACTCGATACTGGGTGCTATTCACCGAATCATCGCCAATTCCAGTTTGAATGAGGGTGACAATAGCTTGATCGGGTTGGGGATAATCTACAGTAACAGATTGGGAACCGGGTTCTGATTCGGGTAAACCAAAGACGGAGAGTGCGATCGCTTTTGGATCACTGCCGATTAAGTCAGTATCTGACCTATTTGATAGGTCAATCGGTTTGTAGCTTTGCCGATTAGCATTACCAGTTGTATTTTTTGCTTGGACTGTCGAATTAGTTGACTTGAAGGCTTGGCTGCGTTGGTGTTCAAGTGACTCCCTAGCGGTAGGAGTTGGTTCGGAGCGATCGCTGATGTTACTGCAAGCCGTCAGCGTCATTGCTGTACTGATTAGAATTATAAGAACGCTTTTGAAGGAATTAAACATCAGCTATATCTATCGAGAATAGGGAGTGGGGACTAGGGAGTGGGGCTTTTTGCAAACAGAACACGGATGGCGCTTAACTCTCTCATTGTAGCTGATTGCTTTTTTGTCAATAGTATTTGCGACACTTGTTACTTTTATTAACTAAAGAGATTGTTTGAATTTAGAATTTAGGCAGTTGCAAGGTCATTCCTCAAGCTACAATGCGATCTGGCAAACGTTGTTTCCATCTCACTCACGTCCAGTTAGTTCGGAATACCGCCTCATGATCCACGAAGTTTTCATGCCCGCCCTCAGCTCCACCATGACCGAAGGCAAGATTGTTTCTTGGGTGAAATCCCCTGGCGACAGGGTTGAAAAAGGTGAAACCGTAGTGGTGGTTGAGTCAGATAAAGCGGACATGGATGTAGAGTCGTTTTATGAAGGCTATCTGGCAGTCATTACGGTGCCAGCGGGTCAATCTGCGCCTGTGGGTGCTGCAATTGCACTATTGGCAGAAACTCAAGACGAAATCGAGGCAGCACAGCAACAAGGGACTCAATTGAGTTCAACATCAGAAGCGGCGAGTCCTCAAAAAGCAGCGGCACCGACACCTGAACCCGTCACGGCTGCCCCAGCCCCACCCCAAGATACTCCTAGTCGCCGCAATGGGCGCTTAATTGCCTCACCTCGCGCTAAGAAGTTAGCAAAAGAATTAAAGGTCGAGTTGGGTACACTGACTGGGAGTGGACCCCATGGGCGCATTGTCGCTGAAGATGTGGAAGCGGCTGCTGGAAAAGCCCCGACACCCGCAGCCACGACAGCAGCACCACCTAAGCAACCCACTCCCACTCCGACTGCCCAACCCGCAGCGACTCCAGGGGCTCCTGTAGCAGTGCCTGTGGGTGAAGTCGTACCATTCAATACCCTACAAAATGCGGTTGTCCGGAGTATGGTTGCCAGCCTCCAAGTGCCTACCTTCCGGGTTGGTTACACTATCACCACGGATGAGCTAGATAAGTTATACAAGCAAATCAAATCCAAAGGTGTGACGATGACAGCACTGCTAGCTAAGGCAGTAGCCCTCACCCTGAAAAAACATCCGGCAGTGAATGCTAGCTATGCAGAAGGAGGCATTCAATATCACAGTGGTGTTAATGTTGCCGTAGCCGTGGCAATGGCAGATGGTGGACTGATAACACCCGTGTTGCAAAAGGCGGATGAAGTCGATATTTATTCCTTGTCTCGCAATTGGAAAGCCTTAGTAGAACGCTCTAGGCTCAAGCAGTTGCAGCCAGAGGAATACAATTCAGGCACCTTTACAATATCCAATTTGGGAATGTTTGGGGTTGATCGCTTTGACGCTATCTTGCCACCGGGACAGGGGGCAATTTTGGCAGTTGGGGCAGCGCGTCCGCAAGTGGTTGCAACTGATAACGGCATGATGGGAGTGCGGCGTCAGATGCAGGTTAATATGACGTGTGACCATCGAATTATCTACGGTGCAGATGCAGCAGCGTTCCTACAAGATTTAGCGAAGTTGATTGAAACGGAAATCCAATCTCTAACACTTTGATAAAGGACTGGTTTTCAAGACATAAAATTAGGCGGCGTGTCAGGAGAAAACGTCGCCCTACATTCCGTCTCAGTCTCCTAACCCTGCTGGCATGGGGTATCGTGATGCTTTTCCCGATAGCTCAACCAATTCAAGCCCAACATTGGCAGCCTGTGCGCGGTGGTATCACGTTTGGTATCAGTGGCATGGCTCTGGTAGAACAACAAGATGATGCCTATCGGTTTCTTATCGTCCATGACAACAAAAAGCCTAGTGAAGGGCGTATCGCCATCATCAAGGTGACAGATACAGATGCGCCTCAGTACTTGCCCTTAAACTGGTCAAGGAACAGAGAGTTACCCGTCGATTTAGAAGCCCTAACGACTGTTCCAGGCGCACGAGAAACCGTTTTTATGGCATCAACGAGTTCAGGGAAAATCTATTGTATCCGGCTAAATCCTGATAGTCAGGATATTTCAGTACTCAATGTTTTTCAGTTACCTGGTGTCCCCGAAGATAACAATCTAGAAGGGTTTGCCCTGCAACAAATTAACGGCAAATTACTGGCAGTTTGGGGGCATCGAGGGGCGAATGAAGAACCGGGAATTCTTTACTGGGGATGGTTGAACTCAAAGACTTACCAAATTTCTCCACAGGGTTCAACTCCTCTAAGAGTCCCATTCCCGATTGGCAATGTTCGCCATATTTCCGACTTGAAGGTAGATTCGGCTGGAGTGGTTTACATTACTGCCGTAACCGATAACGGTGATGATGGACCATTTCAATCGGCTGTGTACGTTGCTGGCGCATTTACCCAACAGAGCGATCGCTTCCAATTTCGCCAAAACTTTTCTTTAGTTCCCCTTTATCGTCTAAATTATCACAAGGTAGAAGCCATTGAACTCGTACCTGGTGCAGCCGGTGGTATCTTTTTGGGTACAGATGATGAAAATATGGGATCGTCAATTTGGGGAGTAGGGAGTAGGGAGTGGAGAAGAAAAGTAAATGTATCTCACTTAATATATAGCAATCCTAAAGTAGCGTTATGCTGAACCAATCGTTTGGGGTTAGTAAGTAAGTCTCTGACAAGGGCTGCAATAGGAAAATAAGTGGCTGCACTAGTCTCAGTGTAAGGGTTTGGTGGGATTTTTAGATATTTGTGATCGCTTTTGCCGATAGTCCAAAGGTTGTGACACTCTTGTATTAGAATTTTTCCTTTCCTTACAATGCCAATGCAGGATTCTCGCAACTACTACGAAATTCTGGAAGTCCCGCCAGAAGTAACTCCTCAAGACTTAAAAAAAGCGTATCGTCGCCTTGCCCGCCAGTACCACCCAGACTTGCATCCAGAAAACCCAGCCGCAGGCGAGAGATTTAAAGCCATTTGCCAAGCGTATCACGTTCTCTCTGACCCAGTGCAACGCAGTCAGTACGACCAAGGCTTTGATAGCGATCGCAATCTGTCTGAACCCGTCGGACTGACAGCTAAAGATATCTACACTCAGGCAGTTTCTAAAGCTTTGAATAAAGAGTATCAGGCGGCAATTGAGAATTGCAACCGAGCCATTGAACTCAATCCTGATTTTGTTGAAGCCTATGTGGAGCGGGGTGTATCGCGGTACAAACTAGGAAATGCGCGAGGGGCGCTCCAAGACTGCAATCAGGCATTGAGAATTGATCCTAACTATGCCCGAGCCTACTATTACCAGGGGAGAGCCCGTTACCGACTGGGGTATACGCAAGCTGCAATTGAAGCTTACACACAAGCGATCGCTCAAGCACCAGATCGTGCCCGAGTTTACTATTATCGGGGTTTAGCGAACAAAGACTTGAAGGACAATGAGCAGGCAGTTGAGGATCTGCAACAAGCCGCAGAACTGTTTAACGAGCAAGGGGATCGAACGGGTTATGAGTTGGCTAAAGAAACCCTCAGAACGTTGAACCAGAGTTGGTCGGGATTAGGGACATCTTACCCAATTCGTGCGATCGCGATCGTGACTTCGGTACTTTGGAATACAGTCCAAACCTTCCAATCTTTTGCACTAAATCCTCCTGGAGGATTGCTGCCAGCTTTTGCCAGTCTAGATAAGCAACGAGCCGTGGTTGTCGGGATATTATTTGCTGGTATTTTTAATCTCTGCTTTGTCTGCACTGCTTATTTCAGTTGGCAAAATTTAGTTAAGGTATCCATCATTAAATTAGTTGTTGTGGGAATAGTACCGTTTTTGACACTGACAGTGATCAGTGCAAGTACTCGTACAATAACGCGCAGTTCGGGAAGTATAGCTGGCGATATTTTCTTGGCAGGTGCTGTGTTAATGCCGTTGAGTTTTCTGGTTATCGCTAGCAGTATCTCTACCACCTTGGGCATCCAGATTATGGTAATTATTACCGTCTTTGTCAGTTGCTATACGATTCTTACCCTTTACAGTGGTTGCACTCAGATTGCCAATTTATCCGAAACCACGGCAGCAGTATTAGTGCCGATAATGCTGCTGGTAAGTGGTTGGTTTTCTTACTGGGCTTTTACAGTAATGTAGGCAGGTTTACAGCAGAATTCAGAAATTAGAAGTAATGGAACAAGAGTTTAACCCCATTCCCTATTCCCCATTCCCTTAACCTCAAAGAGAACTAGAATTGAGGCTTTCTGCTTCACCTTGAGTCTGCGGCAGGTGTAAGCCACATTCTTGTTTGATACCCCCAAAACGAGTATCGCGTTCGTGTTGGTCAGCAGCAGTAACAGGTCGGCTCGAATGCCAGTCGCCCACTGTCGCATAGCCCAATTCCCGCAGGGGGTGGTAAGGCAGGTTGTGTACTTTAAAGTATTCGTCTACATCTTGCGTACTCCAGTGGAGAATTGGCAGCACCTTGTAAATTCCTGACTGGATATCAAACCTGCGCAACGTCTTGCGGTGGTTGGTCTGTTCTGTCCGCAGACCCGCCAGCCACGCCGTTGCTTGGAGTTCCCGCAACGCCCGGTGCATTGGTTCTACTTTACGCATTTGGTTGTAGTGATCAATGCTTCGAGAAGCCTCAGCAACCATCCCTTCAATATCATCCTGTGTCCAAAGTCTGCCGTAGAGGGCTTCCATTCGCGCTGGACTAATGAGAGACTGATACACCTTCAGATTGAGGTTCAATCGTGCGGTCAACTGTTCGGCAAATCGGTAGGTCTTTGGCGGCAAGTAACCTGTATCCACCCAAATCACTGGGATGTCGGGAACTACGCGGGTTACTAAATGCAGCATCAGTGCTGACTGAATGCCGAAGCTGGTACTCATGACCAGACCATTGCCGAAGGTTTTAGCCGTCCACTCAACAATTGAGAGAGCGTCGGTGTCAGCCAACTGCCGATTCACTGCATCAATATTCAGTGTGGAGGTCTCTAATGTTACACTTGCCATTTGATTCAACTCTCACTTTTACTGCCAATCTCTTATCCCAGTTGCATGGGGATTATCTGAAAAAGGGTTAGGGCAAAGCTGTTTACTTTCTGGTTCTATTGGGATCGGGCGCAACACGGTTCTACTCCACCAAAGGAGAAGAAGCAGAAAAGGTTTAACCAGAGACTTGTCCTGTGATTTGCCCAAAACTCCAACTTGCACAACAATAGAATTTTTGATGTTGGTGAGATAGACAGCTAATTTGCTCTGATTCAATTTTACAAGATAAATCTACGGTAATTTGGTCGAGATACTGTATTATTTTCCAAATAGGACTTTACCATGGTCAATTGGGAAAGGCAAGCCGATTTCGATCATCCATCCAAGCTTCAGCCCACGAAAAGCCCTTGTTCCCCCTTGTTCCAAACTAGAATCTTTGTATTCTAGCCAACGTGAGAACCCTGACATCTTGCACTAGTTGCAATAACCTGCCAGTTTAAAAACTCACAATACCCGACCACTGAACTTTTTTCTCTTGACTGCGGCGGTAGGAAAAAAAATACTCCGGTTGCTGATACGTGCAGTGCGGCGCGATCGCAACTTGCTCTGAATGAATCCCCAACTGCTCCAACTGTAAGGCATTCACCCGCCGCACATCCAAGCGCACTCGTCCCGGTTGTGGGTCTTCCAGAAGGGGAGAATCTGCCATCTGTTGCAACAAATTCAGAATTGATTCAGGAGTATCGGCTTTATCCGATGGGATGACACTCGCGGCAACTTCAGCCGCTACAGCTTCAGAAACCTGATAAACTTCACCGGCGATTGCAGGTCCCATAGCAATGCGCAAATCATCAAGACAACTCCCCTTTTCCAACAATCGAGCGATCGCATTTGGCACAATTCGAGAGGCAGTCCCCCGCCAACCTGCATGCACTGCTGCTACCTGTCCCGTCTTATCATCTCCAATCAAGACAGGAGTACAATCAGCCGTACAAACCCATACTGCCTGGTAGGACTGCTCCGTTAAAATACCATCAGCCCCTGGTCGTTCTGGCTTCTGTTGAGACATCGGGCTTTCAATTTCAGAAGGCGTCACCACTGTATTACCGTGTACCTGCCGAACCCGATACACTTGAGCCTCATGCTGAAGCGCACCCACAATTTGGTCGGGCGGACGGGGGAAAAATGCGGACGTAAAAAAGCCATGATTCCAATTTTGCAGAAGTTTGCAGGTTAAGTAAGGTAATCCTTCCCAGGTGTGCCAATGCCAGTGATGCATCAAACCTAAATTCATCGTTGAGCAGACAACATCTCTAGGGTAGCGTCAAAGATTCCGGTAGAATATAGAACGTTTTACCAATCGCTGCAATGCCGTTGACGTAGCATGGCGTACAACTAGTGGTCTTAAATCGACAACATTTGGAGAGAGAACTCCAAGAAGTCACCCAACAGCTATCTTGCCCTGAACAACTCTCAGGACTTTCTTTAAACCTGTTTGAAACCCTACCGTCTACTAACCAAACCTTGTGGGAGTTACTCGACCAAGGTGCAACCATTCCAACTGTCATCATTGCCGAGCAACAGACAGCCGGACGAGGACAGTGGGGACGTAAATGGCAATCCGACAAGGGTGGGCTATACTTATCCTTGGCTTTAACTGCCAATCTCCCGGCGTCGAATAGCACCCAGTTAACCCTGTGTAGCGCTTGGGGGATCGCTAAAGCCTTGAAAAGTTACGGGATTCCTGTCCTTCTTAAATGGTTGAATGACCTACTCTTAGAGGGACGCAAGTTGGGGGGCATTCTGACTGAAACTCGCGTGCAGCAGGGTGAAATTACCAAAGCCGTCATCGGTGTCGGTATTAACTGGAGCAATAGCGTGCCTGAGTCTGGTATAAATTTGCAATCATTTTTTGAGGAACATCCGTCAATTTCAGCGATAACGTCCTTAGAAATGCTGGCAGCCATCATCATACAAGGACTGCTATTCGGATACCAGTGCTGGTCAGAGGAAGGCACCGAAACCTTGCTCTCGTCCTACCAGGAGCTACTGCACAGTCGGGGGCGTCGCGTTATTGTAGATGGAACCCCCGGAACGGTAATCGGCATTACCCCTACGGGTGAACTGCGAGTTGGATTGAACACGCAAGTACCCGCATCCTCTGGGCTAACAGAAATTCACCTGAAGCCCGGTACAATCAGTCTGGACTATTTTTAATAATTCAATGAGTTAAAGATCGATAACAAGTCGATCTTATTGAGCGATTGGATTTTTCTGATCAAGCGACTAACTTTAACCTATTCGGAGAGTGAGTGATGAGTAGTGAATCGGAACGGACAAAAGAAATCTCAACCAATGACAATGCTCTAAGTGTCTTCCATTGGCATCCCCGGCTCAGACAGGGACTGAGTTTGATCAGCAGTCTTGGTGTTCTGAGTAGTGGTTTAGTGGTGGCACAAACAGACACACCAATAGATACAGGAGTGGCACCTGCAACAGCCCCTGTCGCTCCTTCTGTCAAACCAGCCCCAGCTCCTGCTCCTGCTGCTGCACCCAAGCCAGCAGCGCCAGAAGCCATTGCTGTGCCAGCCGCCCCAGTCCACAAGCCTGCTCCACTACCAGTTTCAGCTATCAAACCGCCAGCCCCCGTTCACGCTCCTCCCCCTGCACCGGCAGCAGTGCGCAAACCTTCAGCCCCAGCCGTAGAAGCAGCAGCCCCCCCCACTCCCAAAAAACCGAAGCTTCCTGCTCCTAACCTATCGGTTCCTGCCCCCGCGACTGTGGCAACACCTCCCAAAGTAATCCTCAGTCCCAGTCAGAATCAGGAGAGCGCTCAAACCCCTGTAGCTCCGACCAATAACTACATTGATCGCACGAACTACAGTGTTGGCGCAACTGCCAGTTCTGAAAAACCGGCGGCAGTCGTTCTTACGGAACGTTCAACGGGCTGTCAAACGGTATCGCGTAATGGACGACTTGCCAGCGGCGTCTGTGGTGTTTCAGTACCGAGCCAGCAAACAGGCAGTTCCGGGCGTGTGCAGAAAGAACCGCAGTTAGCGGGAGCAACTCGACTCCCAATCCCAACCGTTGCCGGAGTCGGAATGCCTCCGGTTGCCAATGGTAAGCCAGTTCAATTCAATCCAGCTCCAAGGAGTTCTCAAGGAATTAGTCCAGTACTCACGTCGGTGAAAAGTCCTATCCGGGTGAACGCTAGTCGCGTTCCAGTCATCCAACAGGTTATTTCATCTGCTCAACGGTCAACGTCCCAAAAGGCTCTAACTTACTACAATCTCAGCGCCCGACCCATGGGACGTACCAAAATCAGCGACTCCAGCTTCATGTTCCCTCTGGCAATTCCTGCTGCTATTACATCCCTATTCGGCTGGCGAGTCCATCCCATTACAGGAGATTCCCGTTTCCATGCCGGTACGGATCTGGGCGCAGCCGAAGGTACACCAGTCCTCGCCGCAGCTTCCGGTCAGGTGGCAACTGCCAATTTCCTGGGTGGCTATGGACTGACGGTTATTCTACGCCATGAAGATGACACCCAAGAAAGCCGCTATGCTCACCTTTCCGAAATCTTTGTGCAATCCGGTGATTGGGTAGATCAAGGCAGCGTAATCGGGCGCGTTGGCAGTACCGGTTTTTCAACCGGTCCACACCTGCACTTTGAATGGCGGCACCTCACCCCTGACGGCTGGGTAGCGGTTGATGCTGGTGCTCATTTGGAATATGCCCTAGCTCAGTTCATTGAAACCATCAAAGTTGCCCAGTCAACGCCGCAACCAGACTCATGAAGCCACGTTTGACACCTGAAGTGTCACAGTAGGGAGTAGGGAGTAGGGAGATTTTTCAGGTGTTACTCCTCTCCCCCGCACCCCTGCCC
>NZ_JADEWY010000163.1 GCF_015207375.1 Coleofasciculus sp. LEGE 07092
TCCCCAGGCAGTTTGTTTACCCTGACCGATTTCTTATCACATAACCGGATACAATAAGTTCTTTGTCGTTTTCCAGGGTGAGGAACTAATGGGTCGCGCAGAAAAAGTTGTACTTGCTTATTCCGGCGGAGTGGATACCTCAGTTTGCATCCCTTATCTCAAAGAGGAGTGGGGCGTCAAAGAAGTTATCACTTTAGCGGCAAATTTGGGTCAAGGCGATGAACTTGGACCCATTCAGAAAAAAGCATTAACATCAGGTGCAGTCGAGTCCCTCGTTGTTGACGCTACCGAAAGTTTTGTCAAAGACTATGCGTTTCCCGCGATTCAAGCGAATGCGCTCTATGAAAATCGCTATCCCCTATCCACGGCTTTAGCACGTCCGCTGATTGCGAAGTTACTGGTGGAAGCCGCTGAACAATACGGTGCGGATGCTGTGGCTCACGGTTGCACGGGTAAAGGAAACGACCAAGTTCGTTTTGACGTATCAATTATGGCGCTGAACCCTAACCTAAAGGTGTTGGCACCAGCGAGGGAGTGGGGCTTCAGCCGTGAAGAAGCGATCGCTTACGGGGAGCGTTTCGGCATTCCCGCACCGGTGAAAAAGTCTTCTCCTTACAGTATTGATCGTAACCTGTTAGGGCGCAGTATTGAGGCAGGAATCCTTGAAGATCCAGCCGCTGAAGCGCCCGAGGACATTTATCTAATGACTAAAGCGATCGCAAATACTCCCGACGAGCCAGCCTATGTAGAAATTGGGTTTGAGGGGGGAACTCCCACCACCCTTAACGGTAACGCCCTTGATCCGGTGGCGCTGATTACTCAACTCAACGAAGTGGCAGGAAATCACGGGGTTGGGCGGATTGATATGCTCGAGAACCGTTTGGTGGGGATTAAATCGAGAGAAATCTATGAAGTTCCTGCTCTGTTAACCTTAATCCACGCTCATCGGGACTTGGAAAGCCTCACCTTGACGGCTGATGTTACTCAGTACAAGCGCACAATAGAAGACACTTACAGTCACCTCATCTACAAAGGATTGTGGTATAGCCCCCTCAAAGGTGCTTTAGATGCATTTATTGAGCAAACCCAAGAGCGGGTATCAGGAACAGTGCGAGTGAAATTTTTCAAAGGCAATGCTACGATTATCGGGCGCTGGTCGGACAAATCTCTCTATGCGCCTGATTTGGCAACTTATACGTCTGAAGACCAATTCGACCACAAAGCGGCGGAAGGGTTTATTTACGTTTGGGGGTTGCCGACTCGCATCTGGTCGAAAAAAATAAGGGAGTAGGGAGTGGGAAATAAAGGAGATAAGGGAGAAAACATAGCCTTCACTCTAGGTTGAAATTGTAGTACGAAGAAAGGCTCTAGGAGGATAAACCTAGAGCCTGACTTGTTAAAGCACTTGCTCCTGTTCGCGTTGATGCATCTCCCGCATTAAAAAAATGTATTATGCGCATCCTATTATTTTTTTTGTAACAGACCATACAAAAGACAATAAGTTTTTCTATTAACTATGTAAAATAAGCCTTTAAAGTAAAAACTTTTAGTAAGTTGCACAATAAATTTTCAGGTAATTTACTAAAAGTCTGCTTTTGAGATTGTAAAATTACCAGGAATAAAAAAATTAGTTCCCTGTAATCAGAATCGTCAATAGCATAAAAAATACCCCATATCAATAATCCTAATTAAGGAGATTTAACCCGTGGTAGAAGCAATTGAAAAAACTAAAACCCTGAATAAATTTGAAAAATTCAAAGCCGAAAAAGACGGACTGACTGTAAAGGAAGAACTTGAAAAGTTTGCCGAGTTAGGGTGGGAAGCGATTGACAAAACTGACCTCGAACATCGGCTCAAGTGGGTAGGCGTCTTTTATCGTCCCGTGACCCCAGGTAAGTTTATGGTACGGATGCGAATGCCCAACGGGATTCTGACGAGTAGTCAGATGCGGGTGCTTGCCGAAATCGTGCAGCGCTACGGCGACGATGGCAATGCTGATATTACGACTCGGCAGAACATTCAATTGCGAGGCATTCGCCTTGAGGATGTGCCAGATATTTTCCGTCGATTTGAGCAGGTGGGGTTAACCAGTGTCCAGTCTGGTATGGATAATGTGCGCAATATTACTGGCTCACCTATGGCGGGACTTGACGCTAACGAACTGATTGACACCCGAAAACTCGTCCGGGAAGTCCAGGATATGATTACCAACACCGGTAATGGGAACGCTCAGTTTACTAACTTGCCCCGCAAATTTAATATTGCGATCGAAGGAGGGCGAGATAACTCCGTTCACGCTGAAATTAATGACATTGCTTTCGTCCCTGCCTATAAAGACGGACAATTAGGTTTTAATGTTGTTGTTGGCGGCTTCTTCTCAGCAAAGCGTTGTGACGCTGCCATTCCCCTCAATGCTTGGGTGCCACCCAACGACGACGTGGTTGACCTGTGTCGAGCGATTTTGGAAGTTTATCGCGATCGCGGTTTGCGGGCAAATCGGCAAAAGTCACGGCTGATGTGGCTAATTGATGAATTGGGTATTGAGCAATTCCGGGCAATCATAGAAGAACAGTTCGGGCGTCCCCTGGCAACGGCGGCTGAAGACGACGAAATTGACTGGGACAAGCGTGACCATATCGGCGTTTACCCCCAAAAGCAACCGGAACTCAACTATGTAGGATTACACATTCCCATCGGACGCCTCTATGCTGAGGATATGTTTGAATTGGCGCGGATGGCGGAAGTCTACGGTAGCAGTGAAATTAGGCTGACCGTCGAACAAAATGCGATTATTTCCAATATTCCCGATTCTCGCTTGGACGCCTTCTTAGCCGAACCCCTGCTAGAGCGCTTCAGTATCAACCCTGATCCCCTGACACGAGCCTTAGTCTCTTGTACAGGCTCTCAGTTCTGCAACTTTGCCTTAATTGAAACTAAAAATCGGGCTTTAGCAATAATTAAATCCCTAGAAGCCGAGTTAGAGATGCCGCGTCCCGTGCGAATTCACTGGACAGGCTGCCCCAACTCTTGCGGCCAACCCCAAGTTGCTGATATTGGGTTGATGGGTACAAAAACCCGTAAAGATGGCAAAGCTGTAGAAGGGGTTGACATTTATATGGGTGGCAAAGTTGGGAAAGATGCTCAACTTGGCACCTGTGTCCAGAAAGGAATTGCTTGTGATGATTTGCTGCCTGTGTTGCGGAATTTATTGATTGAGCATTTTGAAGCGAAACCTAAAACGGTATGCGTTTAGTTTGGTGTCATTCGTTCTGACGACCTATGCCCTAGGGGTACGGCATGCCGTACCCCTACAATAATTCAGGTGATGTGTGCTGAATATGGCAGAATATAGTCTACTAATCGAGCTGCTATCTGAGGGCGTTCGACTAAGAACTGATGGCTGATGACTATGAAGCGTCGCAAATTTCTCAAGTACGGGAGTCTGGCGGGTAGTGGGTTAGTTCTTGCCGCTTGTAGCCAACTGGGTATGAATTCCCAAAGGAGCGATCGCTCTTCTGAGTCCTCTCAACAAGCGGGATTGGACTTTGGGAAGTTAGAAAAAAGTAACCTATCCCTTGGCTTTATTCCCACAACTGACTGTACTCCCCTAGTCATTGCCCAAGAACTAGGATTTTTTGCTAAATACGGTCTTGATGTCACTCTCACCAAAGAATCAGACTGGCAAGGAATTCAAGATGGTTTGCTAGAATGGCGCTTCGATGCCGCCCATGCCTTAGCCGGTATGCCGATACTCGCTCAACTGGGTTCGGCTGAGGCTCCCATGGTTCCCCTCATGGTACTCAATCTCAATGGTAGCGGTATTACCCTGTCCCAAAAAGCCTGGGACGCGAATATCCGACCCTCAACCGAATACTTCCAGTTTCAGGAGTTTGCCGACGCTTATCGGCAGTACATTAGACGTTTCGAGGAACCTCCCACCTTTGCCACAGAATTCTCAACCTCAATGGATAACTACATCAGCCGGTATTGGCTGTCGGCAATGGGAATTAATCCAGAAACAGAGGTCGAGTTTTCAGAAATTCCACCCTCGCAAATGATTTACAAAATCCAAGCGGGGGTTATGGATGGCTACGGTGTTAGCGAACCGTGGAACCAGCTTGCCGTTGCCGAAAAAGCCGGATTCACCGCTTACGTTAACCAAACTATCTGGAAGGGTCATCCCGGAAGCATACTAGCAACAATGCAGCCGTGGATAAAAGAAAACCCGACAACTGCCAGAGCCTTGGTCGCCGCCGTACTGGAAGCCTGTCGGTATTGCGATGAAGCCGAGAATCGTCAAGAAATTGCTCAAATTCTTTCTCAAAGTCGATATCTCGATACCGATACCAGCTCAATACAAGCCCCTTTACTTGGCACTTATAACTATGGCGGCTTTGATCAAAAAGAGCGAGTGGAGAAAATTCCAGATTTTTACTTATTCCACTTCAGAAGTACAGACTATCTAGAAAGACCCGACCACGTCAACTATCCCTGGCGTTCCCACGGAGTTTGGCTGCTAACTCAGATGATTCGCTGGAACCAGCTTGATATGTCAGACTATCCCAAGTACGGAGATAAGATTTTCGATCGCCTTTACCCCAGAGAAATCTATGACGTTTATAAAGATGTTGCCCAATCTTTAAATATGGAGCTTCCTAGTGAACAAATGAAAGTTGAGCCAGCAGCAGTCTTTATCGACCAGCGAGAATTCGACCCTAGCACACCTGTTGCTTATCTCAACAGCTTCGATATTTGGGCAAATGCACCTCGGATATTTGCCGTATAGTCACGACTTACGCAAAGCCTCTATTTAGGGTAGTGGCGTGATACACCTAATTTTGTGCATTGGGGTATTAGAGTTTAGAGGTCAATTTGTTATTGCATCATTGTAGAGGTGCCACGCCACTAGAGAACCGATGTTCTAGCTTAGATAGTGTTCAACTACCGAAACGAGTTCTGATGCCCAGTGATCAGCAATTCCGGCATCAACGGCTTCCACCATCACCCGGATCACAGGTTCTGTACCGGAGGCGCGAACCAGAATTCGTCCTTGGTCGCCCATTGCTGCTTCACTGCGGGCGATCGCTTGGCTGAGGGGTTCGCACTCTTGCCAGTGCAATCGGCGATCGCGATCTTCCACCCGGACATTCCGCAGCAGTTGAGGATACGTCTGGAAGCTTTCATCTACAAGGGCATCTAGGGAAAGTCCTGACTGACGCACCAAAAACGCCAAATGTAGAGCACTCTGCAACCCATCACCCGTTTGGCTGTAATGGTGACAGAGAATATGTCCTGATTGTTCGCCTCCCAACATAGCTCCGGTGCGTTCCATTTCGGCATGAACGTATTGGTCGCCTACGGGTGTCCGCACCAGTTTACCGCCTAATTCTTTCCAGGCTCGTTCAAAGCCGAGATTCGCCATGACTGTCGCTACAATCAAATCTCCTGGCAGTTGTTGAGCCTGTTGTAGCGCTTGACCCCACAAATAGAGAATGTAATCCCCATCAATGACCCGACCTCGGGCATCCACTGCCATTACTCGGTCGGCATCGCCATCAAACGCAAACCCCAGATCGGCACGATAGTGCAGAACAGCTTTTTGGAGAGACTCTAGATGAGTAGAGCCACAATTGACATTAATGCGATCGCCATCGGGTTGATCGTGCAAGCAAATGACTTGAGCACCCAACTCAGCAAACACTTGCCCAGCCAGCCCCACGCAAGCACCCCAAGCCAAATCCAACACGATCCGCATACCCTGTAAATCTATCCCAGATACCAAGGGACGCCGCAGAGACTCTAGGTAATTCTCAATCAACTCAGGTCTGTGGTAATGCTGTCCCCTAGAGCTGACAGCAACAGCATGACTCGCAACACCTCTTAGCCCCATTTCAATTTGCTGCTGCAATGCCGTCGGTAGCTTTGTGCCTTGTGTGCCAAAAAATTTAATGCCGTTGTCCTCTGGCGGATTGTGACTGGCAGAAATCATTACCCCACCTACGGCATTTGTAACGGCAGTGAGGTGGGCAACGCCAGGAGTTGGACACAATCCCAAATTCCAGACCTCCAATCCGACTGCTGTCAAGCCCTCACTTAATGCCATTGCCAGTACATCGCTGGAGTTTCGCGAGTCCTGTCCTAAAATTACAGGTCCAGGTTTCGGTGCCAAAGTGCGCAATACTTGACCTGCCCAGAAACCCACTTGTAACGCTAAGTCAGTCGTCAATAGTTCCCCCACTCGTCCCCGAATGCCATCGGTGCCAAATAAGGGCGTTGTCGGCAGTTCCAGTGGCAGACCCCCAGGACTGACGTGAGCCGAAGCGGTTTGCTTATGCCTGGGTAATAGTTCTAAACGATTAAAGCCCTGAGTCCGTACAGGGGATGTCACCATAACTAGATCGTCCTCACACAACACATTTACTGTGGAGGATAGCACTTTCTTATTAGGTAATTAGTTATTCTTCACGATCGCTAGTTCCAAAAAACGCCTTTTGGTTCATTATTCATGGGGATGAACAACAATTTGCTGCTCACGGCTCAGATACCAGCATCTGAGAGTAACTTTTGCACGGTTTCCCCAGTCAACCCTGCCTGGATATAACGGGGTGAATTGGGGTTGTAGGGACTGGCAACCCGATCAAGCTTGACAATTTTCGCTTCCTCTGGTATTACAGGGACATCAGGGTTGAACGCGGTTGGGCGCATTAATGAACTAGAAAATCCCTTAAAAATGGCAATATGGTCTTCTTCTCCAGCAATTTGAGCTGTGACAATCAATACTTCCTCCGGATGTTTGATTGTGTATTCCTCTAAACGCCGCCCAATAAAATCTGTCATATTTCTTCGTTCGTAAATTTACTGTTCCATTGCCGATCGTCCCTGCTTGCCCAGCCGAATCAGCACAAAATAACTCAAATAGAGGACGTAGAAGAACAATCCTGTCATTCCCAGAAACCCCAAAAATTGAGGAGTCCAAGTGGGATGGAAATACTGTTTGAATAACAGGGGTGGTTCAAGCCAGACACTACAGGAAAATTTCTGAATTGCTTTTGGGGCGAACGCACAGCCTAGAGACGGGATCGTCCATAAAGCACCTAGCAGGCAGTAAATCGTTGTTGCCCAACGCCAGGATGTTAGGGATAGCTTCAAGGGACTAGTCGGTCGATCTTCAATATCTTCATTCAAATCGACCCAAAACCAGAGCGAAATAGGAATCAAAATCCGGGCAAAAAAACCAGACGCAAAACCAATCGGCCAAGTAGCAATCATGATATAAACCGTAATCGCTAGCAAGCTAGCAACGCGCCAGTAGATAATCAACAGGCGCACAATCGCATCTGCTTTTTGAACAAACGCCCAAATGAGCAAAATCAGAGGAAGGATGACCATAAACAAAACAGCTAATCTATAGTCTGTCCAGACTAGGGCGCGAAAGAGTTCATCTTGCATAGCTCGTTGCCGAAAAGGTTTCTGATCTATGGTATTGCAGAGGTTGTAGCAAAAGCTAACCCCCTACCCCCTAAATAACAACAAGCAGCCAGAATCGCCTCACTCAAGGGTTCTAGCTGCTCGGCTAATTGACTAATTGACTGAAAGGACTGGTGCTGGTACTGAATCGAGTTACACGTTTCTACTCGTCGTAGATCCGGCACTCATCGGCATCTGGATTTTCGTCGCAATACTTCTCAAAGGAGGTTTTCGGCTTTTCTTTTTGCCGTTGGTGTGATGCCTCAGCTTGTAATTCTTCTACAGCATCCCAAGCAGCCGCACATTCGTTGGAATTTGTGCCTTGAATATCACACACTGTCCGAGCTTGCTGAAGTTCTTGTTCGATTTGTTCTTTAATGTTGCTCATTGCTTTCCTTCTTACTGATTACTGCACTAGGATACAGAAACCTGCTTTGCTAAGGTTTAACCGTTTTGGAAATTTCCAATTGGGTGCTTATGTGTAGTTACTCAGGGAGTTGAGTTCTACGGGGTTTCTTATTGAAAAACACTGGGACTATACCGGAGTGCTGTTACAATTCTACACGATTCACCCAACTGCTGAAAGCAGAAGGCTATCTCGCACGTTTTCTGTAATACCCTAAAACCCTATATTACGAGCGAGATGATCGTGATTTTTTAAGATTCTGTGAGTCTATCTCCTCCCTTTGGCGTTACCATGATTGGGGGTATCATAAGGCTTTAAGGACTTGCCGAACATCAAAAAGCACTCCTTAAGGCAGAAAATTCGGTAAAGCCAATGGGAAATCCGATCAAGTGGGCAAATGCCTTATCAACCCGTCCGTCTTTGGAGGCGGCAGTTGCGGAAGTAGTAGATCGCGTTGAGCGATCGCTATCAATACCAGCCGATGTCGGCGTGGTATTCATTTCCTCCGCCTACGCCAGCGAGTATTCTCGACTTATGCCCCTGCTTCAGGAGCGGCTGTCGGTTCCAGTTATCATTGGCTGTGGTGGGGGCGGCATTATTGGCATGAATGACCGAGGTGAACCTCAAGAAGTGGAAGGAAATCCAGCCTTGAGTCTCAGCGTAGCTCACTTACCGGATGTTTCTGTTCGTGCCTTTCACATCCTGGCTGATGCCTTACCTGACTTGGATAGTCCCCCAGATGCCTGGGTGGAAGTAGTGGGTGTGCCACCTCAAGAACAACCCCAGTTCATCTTGTTAGCCGATCCTTTTTCTTCTAAAGTAAATGACCTGATTCAAGGATTGGATTTTGCCTATCCAGGGTCAATTAAGGTCGGAGGACTGGCAAGTGCAGGGGCTATGGGACTTCCAAGTGGCTTGTTTTATCGTTCTCCAGAGGAACCCGTTGGAGAATTGTACCGTGAGGGGACAGTTGGTATTGCTTTAAGTGGCAATATTGTTTTAGACCCGATTGTGGCTCAAGGCTGTCGCCCCATTGGTCAAACCTATCAGGTGATGAAAGGTGAGCGGAATATTGTATTGGAATTAGCGGCTCAAGATGGCAGTGAGATCACAGCAGACGCCCAAACAAGCTCTCCGTTGGAAGTGCTGCGCGACTTGATTAATAGCCTAAGCGAAACTGACCGACAACTTGCCCAGCATTCCCTATTTATTGGGCTTGCTAGAGATGAATTCAAGCAGCAACTCGGTCAGAGAGACTTTTTGATCCGCAATCTCCTAGGAGTTGATCCCAGAATTGGTGCGATCGCCATTGGCGATCGAGTCCGCCCTGGGCAACGAATTCAATTTCACCTTAGGGATGCCCGTACTTCCGAGGAAGATTTGGAGTTGCTGCTCCAAGACTATCAAGAAAAAACAGCGAATACCCCAGAGGCTGTAGGAGCCTTGATGTTTTCCTGTCTAGGACGAGGGGAAGGACTTTACGGACAACCTGATTTTGACTCCCAATTGTTCCGTCGCTACCTGCAAAATGTCCAGCTCGGTGGCTTTTTTTGTAATGGTGAAATTGGACCTGTAAGCGGCACGACATTTTTGCACGGCTACACCTCGGTTTTGGGGATTTGCCGTCAATCTTAGTTAGTTATTTGTCTTTGGTTCATGACAAAATTTATGGTTAAAGTAGCAATGTAGTGTGGTTATCAATGGGAGTAGCTTTTCCATCGCTGCTAGTGGCACTAAAAGTTTGGAAGTAGCGACGAACATCTAGGGGAAAGTTGGGGAAATCAAAGCTGGCATCACCCGCAGCCACATCAGCCCAGAAGTAACGTAGGCTAGGAGCAAGTTGTTGGGCGTCTGCTAGGGGTAGACTTAAGGGTGGGGCAGTAAGGAGCTTGATCATAAATGGCTGGGAGCGATCGCCCATCCATTCCCGTGAGGTTTGGTGCAGGTTTTCCCAACCGGGAACTGATTCAACCCGATGGGATTCAATTTGTAACCAGTGATTGCCTTGATTGTCGGTTCGCAGTTCTAAAATCCGGTAGGGATGAGGGTAACTGACTAATGAACCGGTCGTGATATCGTAGATACCCTCATGACAGGCGATATCTTGAACGTGCAAGTGACCGGTAAAGACTAGATTGACCCCAGATGCTTTGAGGAGTTTGACCAGTGTTGGGGCATTTTCTAACATATAGCGCCGTCCCAAGGGATGGTTGGTTTGACCGGGCAGATGTTCGACTACATTGTGATGCACCATCACCAGCACTAACTGATTTTTGAGTTGAGCCAATGTCTGATCAAGCCATGCAAGTTGGGCTTCATCGAGACGCCCCACCTGTTTGCCAGACTCATCAAAAAAGTTGGAGTTCAGTCCAATAAGCTGCACTCCAGGCAGTAATTCACAGGTGTAGTAGAGTTGGTTGGGATTGGTGTAACCAAATTGACGGTAGTAGTGGGGAAAGTCTTTGAGTCCGATTGATCGTTCGTTGGGTAGCAGTGTTGGCACATCATGGTTTCCCGGTATTACGTAAACCGGGAATGGCAGTTCTGCTAGCTGCTTTTGTAACCAAGCATGGTTGTCAGGTTCGCCATCTTGGGTTAAATCTCCGGGAAGTAGGAGAAAATCTAGATTAAGGTGCTTGAGATGTTCTAGAACCAGTTCCAATGCAGGAATACTGATTTCAACCAGATGGAACCGATTAGCCTGATTCAGGATGGTATGGGGGAGAGCGATATGTAGATCGCTGAGCACCGCAAAGCGAAAGTTAAGACTCATGAAGTTTAATACTTTAAGGAAGCCGCGATATCAGCACTAAACTGCTGGAGTCTTTCCTCGCATTGTTTAATGGTTTGAGAGGTAAGTTTTTTCTTCAGTTACGGGGGAAGAATCGTACCGCGTCTAGATAGAACTTAGCAAACTTTTTTGCCCTTTATTTGGTTTTTTTCGCTAGACTCGTACACAATCACCCGATTGGTGCGGCTTTGGAGTCTCAAACTCCTCGTTTCGCCCGAACCTAGCTATTACCTCTGTGTTTTGCGTCAATTATATCACGGTTGTGCCACCCAGTAACTTAGTAATCAAAACTGTTTGGGGGAAATACTCATGTTTCAAAAGATTTTAGTTGCCATGGACAACTCAGAAATGGGAACCCATGTTTTTGAAAAAGCCTTGTCCGTAGGAGAATCACTCAATGCCTCGTTGATGCTGTTGCACGTCCTGTCTCCAGAGGCAGAGGACAGTCCGGGATTTCCAGGAAGTCCGATGTTGGATTACTATCCCTGGACTCTCGAAGATGTTAATGTTCATTATCGGCAGCAGTGGGATGAATTTGAAAGTGAATGTCTAGAGTTACTGCGATCGCGCACAGAGAAAGCTCACGGAGCTGGAGTGAATGCTCGATTTGCCCAAATTCCCGGCAGTCCGGGAGAAGCGATCTGTACCTTTGCCCTGAATTGGGATGCTGATCTAATTGTGATTGGGCATCGGGGGCTGTCGGGTCTGAGTGAGTTAATCTTGGGGAGTATCAGCAATTATGTTGTTCACCACGCGCTGTGTTCTGTTCTGACTGTGCGATTTCCAGTAGAAAAGCTCGATAAAATTCCCCAGCCAAGGTGAACTTTTGATCAAGAACAGCAACAGTAAGGATAACTGAGACTATCAGGGTGGAGAATCCCGACTTTAATCAGTCATTCTCACAGATGAGGACTAAATTATGGAATGGAATCCCGAACCAGTCGAAACCAAAATTGGCATTCACTTTAAACATAGTGATACTCTCCGTCTTTCTTTACTTCATTCGTCCTATGCTGAACAACTTGGAGAACTAGAGACTAACAATGATCGGTTAGAATTTTTGGGGGATGCCATCTTTTCCTTGGTTATTACTGACTACTTATATAATCACTGTCCCTATTTAGAAGCTGGTAATCTGAAGGCTTTGCGGGACAAGCTCATGGAGGGGGAGAGACTCACTAAACTCTGGTATAAACTCGGATTGGGAGAGGGTTATCCGTTTTTAGGGACAACACAAGAACGCCACCGCCTTCGTCAGCAATCTCACAATCCGTTTGAACAGGGATTGAAAGCATTAGTCGGGGCAATTCATCTAGATCGAGGGTTCTCTCAGGCGCGGAATTGGTTGGTGAAGCAGTTGATTGCACCACTGTTAGAGCGTCATTTAAAAAATATAAAAGAACGTTGTTCACCAAATAAACAGTTGAAGTTTTTAGGAGATGCCGTTTTCAAAGCCGTTATTGTCGATTATTTGTATTGTTACCTTCCGAATGTGAGGGTAGGCAGGCTGAATGAGTTGTATCGAGTACTGAGTTCAAAAGAACTGCAGGAGGAGTATAGCAGTCTAGTTACCACCGAGGATTTGACGGTATTGAATTTGGAGAATGAGAAAGTTTTAGCGAAATCATTCAAGGCATTGCTAGGGGCGATTTATTTGGAAAAAAGTTCAGAAAATGACAAGCGGGGGTTTGCCGAAACAGGGAATTGGTTTGTGGAGCGGTTTGTAGATGGGGATGAGGTTTTGAGGAAGGCTATTAGTTTGCTTCTCGATGATGGGAAATCCCAGAAGTGGATTGTACGGTATTTGATGGGGTATGAAAGTAAGGATTATCATGCGGGGAGGGATCGATTTAATGCGGTGATGGAGGGGAAGAAATGAATGCAGAGTGGCAGGGGTGCTGGGGTGCTGGGG
>NZ_JADEWY010000164.1 GCF_015207375.1 Coleofasciculus sp. LEGE 07092
CCGCTCCCCAGCTCCCCAACACCCCCACTCTTCTCTGAGCTTCACAACTTCTGTAGAAATCACAATATCTAATCAATGGTTCCCAAACCCCTGATATTAGAAAAATATATATTAGGATTCTCTATGGATCGATTAGTCAATGCTCCAATAGCTTCTGGGTAAGGAGATGGAGTCTTGTAAGTCATGCTAAGGGTTGTTTTGGTTCAGCCGCAAATTCCACCGAACACGGGCAATATTGCCCGAACCTGTGCTGCTACGGGTACAGAGTTGCATTTAGTCGGACCATTGGGTTTTGAAATTAGCGATCGCTACCTGAAGCGAGCGGGCTTGGATTACTGGCCCTATGTCAACTTGCACTATCACGAGTCGTTCCATGCTTTTGAAGCGGTGTACCAGCAGTTAGGCGGACGGCAGATTGGTTTTAGCACTACTGGGAAATACAGTTATGTAAAGTTTCAGTTTCAGGCGAATGACTGGCTGTTATTTGGCAGTGAAACCACAGGTTTACCCGCTACGGTTTTAAAAGAGTGTACGGCAACCGTTTGTATTCCTATGACACAGAAAGGAGTTCGGAGTTTAAACCTTTCTGTCAGCGCTGCTGTTGGTTTGTTTGAAGCACGGCGTCAGTTGGGCTATTTGCTCTAAGTCTTTTTTTCAATCAGATCGGCTGGAGTCTCCGTCTCTCTTAGAGTGGGGGTGAATGCCCTTCAATATGCGTATATGTTTGTATATGTATATAAATCTATTTAATCTGACTGCAAGTTATTAAAAATAATTAAAATTGATGGGACTTTAGCCTCTTGACTAATCCCTTTGATAGTTGATTTATCTCTCAAAACAAAATTTTTGACACTGATTTCAGTTATCCACACTACGAAACCCTTCTGGCTGTGATAAGAAATTTATATAAAAAAGTTTAAAAATATCTGGGAGCTGACTGATAGATTTTAATCATCCAAATTGACAAGCCTAGAGGGGTCAAAACCGCCTGGTAGCAAGAAAAAACTTACTTTAAGGGTGTCTTAGTCGGGTAGGGTAGCTAGCACCACAGCGGAGGAGTTGGGAAATTGTACGGTTGTTTTTAGAGCCAACAGTCGCGTAAAGTGCCGTCTGTAATCTATTAATTGCTAAACTATCAGTCGATAGAGTGTACAGTTGCCATGCCCAGCACTATCGGGATATCCTATAAAGCTTGTTATCAGCAATCCGCTGGAGTATGGTTTGAATCTTCCCTCTTCCGGAGGAAAGCTTGTTCGGTCTGTATGTTCTATGCACAAGCCTTGGCCACAACCGCACCACTATCGATGTGTCTCTTGTCAAACTATTTCATTCCAGAGGCACCCAGATATTGCTTCTTCAAGGGTGATCGAGCGGTTGCCGTCAAGTGCCAAAATTTTACCGGTTCGATCGACTTGTCTAAATCAAAAAAGCAAGGTACTCTTGCCTAAGCATGCTTACTGTCCGTGATTTCAATCACTTTTTTAGGTGAGATCCCTCATTGACTGGTAAAAAAATCATTCAGGAACTGTTAAGTGCTCGTCACACACTAGGAGGTCGTTTTTTGAAACGAACATTTAAGCAGAAGGTCAAACCTGTTCCGACCTGTGCAGCAGACTCTCTTGAGGTCTTACTGAAGCTCCCCATTGGGAAGCATACGGTCAGTGCAGCAGTTCCGACCGAGGTGAATCGCAAAGCTCGTACCTCTGCCGCCATGATTGGATTAGCAATCTCCATGGGCGCTTCTGGCTTGTTGCTGCCTCAGCAAGGCGATGAAGCCCTTGCAGTAGAGCCGATTGCGGCGGAACCAACTCTGACAACTTTGCCAATTGGCACTTCCACACCTGCCTCAGTGCCGACAGAACGTCAGCCAGAAGTTGCCACGACAGCGACGCCCGTGCAGTCGGTACCGTCGGCTCCTGCAAAGCCTGTTGCGGAACACCAAGTACAGGAGGGACAAACTCTTTGGGAAGTTTCCAAGTCTTATGAGGTAGAGCCAGAAGCGATCGCCGCATCTAACAAAATAGAACCCACTGCTGTTTTACCAGTTGGACAGAAGCTGAAAATTCCCTCAGCTAACGGTGTTGTTCACGAAGTCAAGGCAGGCGAAACAGCCAAAACACTGTCGAAGTCCTATGGTGTGGAGCCAACACAGTTGCAGACTTCTGCATCGGTGTCGGAAACAAGTCAGTTAGAGGCTGGTGAATCGGTTACGGTTCCTGGCAAGGTCGATGACCTTTTGAAGGCGAGACAAAATGATGCGATTGACCGTTTAAAAGAGAAGCGCAACCGTTTAAATGACAGTCTGGCGGAGTTGGGGTCTGAGGAGTCTACCAATCTCTCTGAACTAGCAAAAGCATCACCCTCGCCATCAGCGACGGCATCACCATCCACCGACGCTTTACCCCCTGTAGAACTCAAATCTGAAGAATCGGCAACCAGCGAAGCCGCTCCAGCCGTAACTGTTCCGACCACACCAGTGGTTATCCCGGTGCCTACGCCGGAAATTGCGGCAACGCCAACTGGGAACTCAGAAATAACCAGCGAAGCTCCGTTACCCATCGTTATCCCAGTACCCACCCCAGAAATTGCGGCAACACCAACCCCTCGGGAATCGGAAGCAGCTAGGGATTTCAAAGCACCTGTAGTTATACCGGTACCTACGCCAGAAATCGCAGCTACACCAACAGGAGAATCAGAAACTGGCACAGAAGCTAGGTCATCGGTCGTTATGCCAGTGCCGTCCCCTGATACGGCAGCTTCCCTGGCAGTGGAACCAGAAACACCGAATTCGCCTCAGTCAGTGGTTATTCCCGTACCCTCTCCAGGAACAGCAGACTCATCTACCGGAGAGCCAAAATTAGTAACCATCCCCAATAGTACGGTCGAGTCAGAAATCACAGCCAAACCCCCAGTACCCCAACCAGTGGTAATGGAAACCCTGGTGGCAGCCAGTCCAGCAGATACCTACAAAGTCAAGCCTGGAGATACGGTAGATGCGATCGCTCGTCGCTATGGTTTGTCTCGCACTGAATTGATTCAGGCGAACGGGTTGAACAATCCCAACCTGATTCGAGTGAATCAACAGCTCACAATTCCCACATCCCAACCGACAGGCTCTCCTGAGCAGAGCGTTACCTTCCTTCCCGGTATCACCAATTCTGATACGGTTTCCCTTCGACAAGAGCAGCCAGGAGTCAGAGCCTCGACTTTAGTCGTACCTACTGTTCCCAATCCAGTCGCGCCCGTTGTACCAACAGAGCAGACATCTCAACTACAAGGTGTTTCACCGACAGTTGTGGCGCAATCTAACGATGCCCAAACAAATCCCACGGTTGTGGTTGATACCAAGCGGAATGCATCGGCTGATACTGCTGCCAATCTCTATGTTGAGCGGCTGAGATCTGACATTCTCAGGATGCGCGAAGAATACCGCCGTCAGCGGGAAAACGGTGAAGCTACTGCCTCTAGCAATATTGCAGTTCCTGCTGCGCCAGTTGCATCGGTGACACAGAACGAGGCTGCATCCCCTAGAACTAATCCAGAGTTCAATCCAAAGCGATACGAACAGCAAACTCAACAAGCTTCAATTCCCATTCAAGTACCTTCACCACCGGCTGCACCTGAGCAACAACCACAGCAGCAACTGTTGGCAGTTGCTCCAGCACCAGCAGAGGGCTACAACCAGATGCTGCAAACGCCAACGGGACAAACGGTTGCTCCCGAACTGCCTCCCTTGTCAGCTCCGGATATGTACCTGCCGGATAGCCCCGTCCCCTTTAATGGCTATATTTGGCCCAGCAAGGGTGTGCTGACCTCCGGCTATGGTCAGCGCTGGGGACGGATGCATAAGGGAATTGATATTGCCGCCCCCGTTGGTACACCTGTTGTTGCAGCAGCTCCTGGCGTTGTCGTCACTGCTGGTTGGAATTCTGGTGGCTACGGTAAGTTAGTGGAAATCAAACATCCCGATGGTAGCCTTACCCTCTATGCTCACAACCATCGGCTTTTGGTGCGTAGCGGACAAGAGGTTGCCCAAGGTCAACAGATTTCTGAAATGGGTAGCACTGGATACAGCACGGGTCCCCATCTGCACTTTGAAGTGCATCCAGCGGGACGCGGTGCAGTCAACCCCATGGCTTTTCTTCCCAAGAGTCGGTAATTTACTCTCCCGCCGCCAACTGCTGCATGCAGTCTGGCGGGAGATGGTTAATTGGCAGGGAGCTCAATAGCTCCCTATTTATTAGCTTGGGGAGTAGCAAAGACTACAGTTGATGTGGTAGATTGAGGAGGTTGCCAAAAAGCTTGGCTCAGTAGCTCAGTGGTTAGAGCAGGGGACTCATAAGCCCAAGGTCGCAGGTTCAAATCCCGCCTGAGCCATATTTAAAAATCATATAGAGTAAGATTTTCGGGAGAATAGCCTTAGTTACATTAGGGCTATTCTTCTGGTTTTTTATTATTTTAGGTGAAATAAGGGGGGCTCATGTTAAGCAAATCGTTCCTTTTGGTAGACGCTAAACTCTCACCTGGAGCGGATTTCAGAGTTGACTTATTTCACCGATTATGGAAAATAAGCAAGGATAACGGTATTTTTGCCAACAGCAGATATCCTCAAGTTCTTACTGAGAAGGATAGGGCACTTGCAAACATTGAAACGACGATATAAGTCACATCGACGAGTAATTGCGATCGCTCTGGCATTCATCTTAAGATTACACCTCAAGCAGATTGGATTCACCGATTGAATAGGATCTCCCTCAATAAACCGTCAAGAGAAACGTCTGAGGATTTAAACTGTTATATTTGCAGGGACTAAAGCTATGCCATTCTCCAATCGAAATATCGGTTCTAAACCCCAGGAGCCTCATTCTGCGAAAAAAAGGGATCTGCTTGAGAAATTAAAATCTGTAAAAATGCCTGCCGAACGGCTGCTACAGCAGCATATCACTGGAGAACGGGATTTTCGAGGAGTTAACCTGAGTGGAGCAGATTTGAGTGGAGCAGATTTGAGTGGAGCAGATTTGAGTGGGACAATCCTGCATGGCACTTTGCTCGATAAAGCTAATCTAACCCAGGTTAATTTCAGCCAAGCAGACTTAACGGGGGCGAACTTACGAAGGGCAGATTTAGTTTGGGCAAACCTGCGGGGAGCAAACTTGCAGGGGGCAAACTTTCGCGGGGCGGACTTGAGTGGAGCAGATTTGAAGGGGGCAAACTTAACTGGGGCAGACTTTGGTGGGGCGATATTGCCTGATGGATCGGTTCTTTTAACAAGTGATCCATCAAGTCTGTTAAACTTTTCCAGTTAGTATCAGTTCAAGCATGAGTTTTCTAGAAAGCAAAAGGGGAAGAAGAAGTTTACAATTTCCCTATCCTTTCCCCTTTTCTCGTTGTCCGTTGGGTTAATAATTTAACTCTCTTTACCTAACTCTCTTGAATGGCAGGAGTTGTTGCCAAGGTTGTGGCTGCTGTTTGCATTGTTTCAATCTCTGAAGATTGCCAAGAACGAGCATTCTGGCAGTGATGGGCAACGAGCAACCCCCATAATCGCCGGGAATTCAGAATGGGTACAACTAAATTCGCACGAACTTGGATACTGCGGAGGAAATCTCGATGGCAAGGATTGAGGGGTTCTCGTTCAATATCCGCGATCGCTCTTACCCGTCCAGCTTGATATAGGGCAGCATAGCTATCGACAAAACAATTATCTGCTCCTGTAGAACCAAAAATGGAATAGTGGGGGGAACTCAATGACTCGAAAGTTACTTGTCCTTTCCATTCGTAGTAGAAGTAATATAAAACCACCCGATCAACATTCAGCAAGTCTCTTAGGTAATCGGTAGTTTTTTGAACTAATATATCTCTCTCTAGCCGTTTAGCAAGGCGATTGGCAATGTCTCGCAAACCTGCATCCCCATCATGATCTAGAGGTTGAGTTTGATGAGAGTTAGGGTTGGTTGTAGAAGATCCTTGTACTGGATAAGAATTCATGATGCATCAGATACTGGTCGCTTTTGCTATCATACTCTCCAGCTCTTAAAGAAGAGCATTCAACTTTACTATCCTCTCAATCAACATCTCATATTGTCTGTCCTAGGGAATAATTTTTTTGAAGTTCCCTAACCTTGAGAAACCGCGATCGCATTCACCTTGGGATTCCGGTCAAACACCACTCGCCGTTTCAATAATATCTTGAATAGCAGCTAGAGCGATCGCTTGCTTGATAGAAACCTATGTCTTAAGCCCCTATACTGAAACTCCCTTAGTGTAAAGCTTTTAAGGTGTCATAGAATGAGTTTTACCAGATACCAACCTGAAAATTTTCTCAGACAATCAGCCGAATTTTAAAGCAAATTCTTAGCCAAAACTCATTAAACTGCCACAATGATAGATAAAGTCCCGTCTTGAGGAATTAAAGTCATGAAGCTCAAGTCTCTAGCTATCTTCAGTACCACTGCTTTGTTATTGGCTAGTTGTGTCGGAGGCACTCCATCGAGTCAATCCTCTGTTCCAGAGGCATCGCCAACTCCCGCAGTATCAACAGAAACACCCATGGCACAAGACATCAAACCGTCTGGAGACTTTGTAGCAGGTGAACATCCCACTCAGGGAATGGTGCGAGTCGTTACAGAAAATGGGCAACGTTACCTAGACTTTGACGAAGCATTTAAAACGGACGAAGGACCGGATTTATTTGTGCTGTTACACCGCGAACAAACTCCCAAATCCTACCAAGCCGATAATTACGTGAATCTTGGCGAACTTCAGCAAGTTAGCGGCACTCAACGGTATGCTATTCCTGCGGAAGTTAATCTAGCCGACTTTGGCTCAGTAGTCATTTGGTGCCGTCAATTCAATGCCACCTTCGGCTATGCTGCCCTTGGTACTTAATGAGAAAAGGAGTAGGGAGTGGGGAATAAGGGAGATAGGGGAGGTAGAGAGAAAATTTGCAGACTGTAATGTTGATTAAAATACCTCCATCTTCCCACTCCCCACTCCCCACTCCCCACTTCCCACTCCCTATTTTCTGAAATAAACAATGGAAACCGTCGATTTTTTTGCTTTAATCCATCCCATCCTTGCGGTTGTTGTCGTGTTTCCCATCATTGGGATTGTGGTTCACTTTGCGTGGCAGACTCGCCAACGACGCTTGCAAACGGCTGATGGGGGCAAAAGTAAGATTCCACCCGTTGTGGGACGTGAACACGTTCAGTTAGGGCGCTGGCTGACGGGTTCAGTGGTTGGCATCACTTTGGTAGCGCTCGCTTATGTGATTTTCGCCAAGAGCGTTATCAAAAATCAGCTTTGGAGTAAAAACCCAACCCAGGCTATCTTAATCGTGCTGTTTTTTATCGCCGCGATTACTTCGTTAGTGTTGTTGTATCGCGCAAGGCAGCAACTTTGGCGAGGCATCTTTGCTACCTCTACAGGCTTGTGGTTGGTTGTTCTCGGTTGTCAGGAGGGAGTTTTTCGACGGACTAACGAGTGGTATTGGTCTCACTACTATATCGGCATAACAGCAGCATTGTTGATGGTATTTTCGTTAGCGATCGTTGAAGATATTTACAAGGATCGCTCCAATCGCTGGCGTTATGCTCATATTGCTTTAAATTGCTTTGCTTTGCTGCTGTTTTTCGGACAGGGTATGACGGGAATGCGCGACTTGTTTGAAATTGCCTTTTACGAAGGACTTGCCGCTAAATAAATACTCAAGACGAAAAACCCCGTCTCTGAGAAGACGGGGCTTAAATTTACAAGACAAATTTCTTGTACTGTTAATTGTTACGAATTAGCTTTCTTATTGCGCTTGCGCAAGCCCAAAGTACTCATAAAAGCGAGAGCGCCTAAACCAGCAGCGGTTCCGGGTTCGGGGACTTGTTTCTCTATCTGGAAGTTAACACCATCACCTGTACCAAATCGTCCACCCCTTTCACCTAAGTTGAGTGTGATAGAACTCACATCTGTGAACGTTTGTTCATAAATGTTTCGGTCAGGACCTGCGGGAACAACACCTGAAACATCGCCAAAGATGCCAGTAGCAACAAAACTTGTATCATCTTTGTATTCAGTATCAAACCAGCGGACTGTGAGGGAAGAGATAGTCTTGGCGAAGTCGAACTTGTATGTACCGACTTCTAATTGTCCCTTTTCTAACAGGGGTGTAACTCCATCTGCCATCATTGCGGCTGGACGGAACCAGAATTCGCTCACTGGGGTACCAACATCAAAGGCTTTAAATTGTATTGCTCCGTAAGTATTTTTAGTACCAGCTTTGTCAACAAACAAGCGGCTCTTCGTGCCAGTGGAGTCATCGATTAGACTTGCAACGTCTGAGATCCAGGGAGAGAGTTCCAAGTATTTGCAAGGATTACCAGTTTCTGAGGATGGGGATAGACAAGCACCCAAACCAACATTGACTTCACCTTCCTTATCCGGGACTAGAGATACGGCAGATGCTGAGGGTGCGAGGAAGCCTGCGGTTAAAGCGGAAGCCGCGACGAAGGAAGCGACTGCACCTGTTTTACCAATAAAAGCTGTGATTTTTTGAGTCTTCATAGGGATGCCTCCTGGGTGGCGATAGAACTCTTTTACGACTACCAAAACATATGAACTCGGTTGTTAGAATTAAAATTCTAGTTACGCCTATCATGATGCATTTTTTAGCTGAACCACTATTAATTTATGTTACATTAATGAGTGATGGCAAAAACAATGCGGTAGTTAAACATAGTTCAGATAGGCATGTTGTGTTCCGATGTAGTTTTGGTTTGGGTAAGAACTTTGTTTACTAAGCATTATTCTAACTGTAGAGATAAATAAAAAGCTAGACCTTTACTCCAGTCTTCATGGAATCTTTAAACTGTTTCGTGTTTTTGAAGGGATTTGTGAAGTTTGAGTAACGTTGGGAGGGCATTTTTTCCTCAAACCCCTGCCATTAGACTGGAACGCTTGAGTAAAATTGCTTTCAACCCTGCTGCCTGGGCACCTTGATAGTCTTCCGCGACACTATCCCCAATGTGCAATGCGTTGGGGGCTTGGCAGTGGTGCTTCTCCAAGGCTGCCTTAAAAATCTCAGGATTGGGTTTAGCTACGCCTGCTTGGGTTGAAATGGTGACGGAGATGAAAAATTCTTCGAGGTTGAGCGCTCTCAAGACTAGATATAGTCGGGAATCAAAATTGGACACAATACCCAACTGAATCCCCACTCGTCGCCACGCCTCTAGCGCTGGAAGAACGTCGGGATAAACAACCCAAGGTTCTGCTGTGGCAAAGTGGTTGTACAGTTGGTCAAAAAACTCTGTAAAGTCGTCAAACTGGTTGAGAACGCCGACGTGTTGGAACGTGCGCAGGGCAATCACCCGCCACCACTCAAATTCACACTCAGGAATCTCTTCGGGTTCGGTTGTGGGAAAAACTAAGGGATCAGCAGCAGCGAACGCCTGGAAAAAGGCACTGTTCACCCTTGATGCCGATACTCTAACCCCAAACTTACTAGCGATCGCACTATACACTTGACCGACACTCCCGCGAACCCCAAAGAGCGTACCGACAGCATCGAGCAAAATAACTTTTGGTTGTTGCATGGGTTATTTAGACATTACTCCTTAGTTTCCAGATAGTAAGTCTAACAACGGTTGCGTTATCCAATTAAAGCCAACCCTGAGCTGATGATCTAAGGTCGGCATTCGATAGAGATATGCCAGACGCCGAAACAGGTGGGCTAGAGAACCATCCAGCTTCAATCCCAAACCCGTAAGGGTGGCATTGTCTGTCCCCAACGTCATCATCTCTCCTAAATACTGGTAGCGGAAGGGGAGCAGGGGGCGATTAGTCAGGGATGCCCAGATATTCCAAGCCGTGTAATCTGCTTGCTGGAAGGCAGATTGAGCCGTATTCGGAACAAGTTGACCGGTGGCATCGTGGCAATCAGATAAGTCACCCAAGGCAAAGATTTCTGGGCGGTCAACGGTTTGCAGGGTTGGGGTTATGGTAAGTTGACCCCGGAGATTTTGTTTGAGAGGAAGCGATCGCACGATGGCAGGTACACTAGTTCCTACCGTCCACAGCACTATATCAACAGGAATAGTATCCACCTGTCCTTTATAAAGCAGTGAAATTGAGTCGGAACCAATAGATTCCACCCCAGTATCCAAATCAACCCAAACATTCCGGTCATTCAGTGCTTTCCGCGCCGCCTCACGGTTAAACTCCGGCGAGGTTCTGAGAATCGAATCACTCAGTTCAATAATCCGTAGTCTTCCCCGTTCTCCCAACCGTTCTGCTAGCTTGCACGCCAACTCAACTCCAGAGTAACCGGCACCGACAACCGCCACCCGAATTTTATCCGCATCAGACTCCTCTAAAATCCGCAGTCGTTCTTCCAGGTGATAGGCATCAGCCAGAGAGCGGAACGGGATAGCATATTCACTAGCTCCCGGCACCCGTTCTAAGGAAGTTTCTCCTCCTAGGGCTAAGACTAAGCGATCGTAACTAAATTCGAGTCCATCTTGTAGCTGTACCCGCTGCTCATCTATATTAATTCCCGCTACTGTAGCCTGAGTGAAGCGCACCCCCGTATTTGCCAAAAGTTCTTCAAAGGGTGGGGCAATTTCCCAGGTTTGTAGTTCACCCGTGAGCAGTTCGTATAGTAGCGGTAAAAATAGAAATCGGTCATTGCGATCGACTAGAATAATTTCCGGTCGCTGCTGCTTTTCCCAAGGGAGTTGGCTTAAGCGCAGGGCAGTATAGAGACCCCCAAAGCCTCCACCGAGAATGCAGATACGGGTAGGTTGTTCAGTCATCGTTATAATGGGCGGATGTTTGAATAGGGGAACTTCCTTCAGTGTAGCGACTCCCTCCGAATCTATATTCATCATCCACAATTACCAAGTAATCCGCCCATCCAACTTCTGAAGTAAACTCGGTCCTACGCCCGATACCTGATCAAAATCTTCTAAGGATGTAAAAGGTTGCTGGTGCCGTGCTTCAATAATCTGCTGTGCCAGTTTTGGTCCGACTCCTGGTAGGGTTTCTAATTCTTCCAGAGTGGCAGTGTTGAGGTTAATTACCTGCCCAGTAGGGGCATTCCTCTCGGTAGCCTCTGTGATTTGGGGGCATTCTTGTTGCTGGGATTGAATCCTTTGCTGAACCAATACGGGAACTCCCAGCACGGCTTTAGCGTAGAGGCGTCCGAACTCGCGCTCAAAATGGGCGGAAACTTTGGGACTGTGAATCACTAATACCGTTTCGTCGTTGTTATGATTTGCCGCATCTGACCAGTTGTGTGAACCGGCAATCACCGTTTGCCCATCTATCACTGCAAATTTGTGATGTAATTTATCCCCTCTCGGCAACTGAGGAACACCAACTGTGGTAATGAAGTTTTGCCAGGGACGGTTATTGGCTTCGTATTGGCACTTGTTGCTCAATGCTACGCCCATCATATCCAGACCTTCACTGTAATAACGATAGGCAAAGCCAGGATCAATTAGTGCTTGTACCTGTACACCCTGTTGATGGGATACTTCTAAACTATCTGCCAATCGTTGTTCTGAAAAGACAAATAAAGCCAGGTTAATGGTTTGAGTCGCCGTACTTAAGGTTTTGCCAATAAAACCATTACTGCTTTGACTCCAGGGTTGGGTTGGGGAAATTGGAGAAAACTGCACAGCAATAGTTGTATCTCCTAGAATCACTTGTTGCACAGGTCGCACGGGCTTTTTAACGCCAAATTGACTGTCTGGCTTGCCACCAGCACCATCTCCCCACATTCGGTTAAATTCTTCTGTAAATACGGTAGCAAGTTCAACACTGTCAATTTTCAAGAGGTTATTGGCATTGCCGCGACTCTCGGCTGTACTAATGTCCCCATGGATATCGCTGGAGGTGAAATTCGCTGAGGTAACAATTACAGTGTGTCCGTCAACGATAACAAACTTATGGTGCATTAAACCGCTACCTTTAGAACCATCGGCGGTATCGTCAAGGATTGGGATGCCAGCATTTCGCAAAATAGCTAGGGCGTCCCCTTGGTTAATTTCTTCTGGAGTGAGTTGACCATTACCATCGCGGTCGATAAATTTTAGGGATTCGTTGTAGCGTTCTTGTTCCCGTGCAGATAGTGCGGCTATTTCGGTTGGGGTGAAGTCACTCCAGGGACGGCTGTAGTTATTTTCTAAAATAACTCTCACGTTGACACCAGTTTGCTGGCGCTCGACTAGTGCCTGGGCAATTTTGGGCAAGCGTAATTCCTGAACGGCAACATCGACGGTTGATTGAGCCGATGCGAGCGCGTCTACAATCCGTTGCTCTAAATTATCGCCGGGTCGGGTCACTTGTCGATAAGGTTCTGTATAATGAGCAGACTCGGAATGATTGAAGTAAGCTTCAACAAAGGGGTCTTGGGGTAAAAGCGCTGGATGGTGAAGTTGAGACTTAACCCGTTGGCAGGCAGACAATGCCAGCGTTATCAGTATGGTGCCGCACAGATGCCAGAGGGGTAGATATCCGGTTATTCTGTGACGTGTCATGGGTTAGCAGGGGAGTGGGGGGGTG
>NZ_JADEWY010000165.1 GCF_015207375.1 Coleofasciculus sp. LEGE 07092
CCCCTCCACTGACTCGCTCAAATGCTGCAAGTAAGGTTTCAATTTCTCGCTCTCTACCATAGAGTTTTTGGGGAATTTTAAACGTTTCAGCTCTATCCTTGCACCCCAAAGAGAAGGGGAAGATTTTGCCCTTAGTTTCTAACTGCATCAGACAGGCTTTTAAATCAGCTTTCAGTCCCCAAGCGCTTTGATACCGATCTTCGGCATTTTTTGCCATCAGTTTCATGACGATATCTGAAAGGATTTTGGGACAGGTTTCTTGCTCACTCAAGTCATGGAGAGATACGGGTTGTCTGGCGATATGAGAGTGTACCAACTCCATAGGATCGTTGGCTTCAAAGGGAAGGCGATGAGTCAACAGTTCGTAAAACGTAACCCCCAAGGAATAAAAATCTGTGCGGTAGTCGAGCGAACGGTTCATTCTGCCTGTTTGTTCTGGCGACATATAGGCGAGTGTCCCTTCTAAGACAGAAGGATTTTTGAGGGTAGGATTTTCTTGGGATAAGGCTGTTGCCAGACCGAAGTCAATGATTTTAAGCTGTCCGGTATCTGGGTTAAGAACAATATTGGATGGATTTATATCTTTGTGAATAATATGGGCAGCATGAATCTTCCCCAGACTTTCACTTGTGCGAATAGCAATGTTGAGAAATTCTTGTAAGGTAAAGCATCGCTGGCGCATCAACAGTTTTAAAGAAACCCCGCCAAAATCCTCGAAAATTATAACTGGAGTTCTCTGATAGGTTTCTAAGCTATATGCCTTAACAATTCCATCAAAATTTAGGGAGCGGGCTATTTGATATTCCTGTTGATAGCGGGTAAGTTCTGCTAATGTAGGGTAATCGGCTTTCAGAACTTTGAGGATCACAGGTCGGTGATCCGATTCTCGGATGCCTCGATAGACTAGAGAATTGCTACTTTCATGGATTTGATCGAGAATTTGGTAGCCAGCAAGGATGACCATAATGAAATTGCACGGGATGAGGGGTTGCTCGAAGAGGACATCCTGGCACGGCTAACCTTGGGGGTATAGCCGGGGAACGTCCGCAGTTGAGCAGGGTAGATGTCTCTATTTAATTCCATCTTGTGAGCGATGCGAAAGTGCGATCTGCGCTTCGCAGCAGCGCTTCGCTATCGCTCTACCTCAACAGTGACACCTTTCCCCCTTCCCCCTTCCTCTCTTACTGTAGGGAACGAGAACCCACCGGACAGAGAATTTCCAAAGCATCACCGTCTGGCGGAATTGGCATGGGGGGTGGCGAAGTCGAAGGTTGCTCGGTTTCGCAAATCTTTGTCACCGTAGTTCTATCACCATTAACTTCAGTGACGAACACCGCGCCGATATAACTCGGCAGTCCAGACTCTTTCGGTTGAGCCGTAATTGCCACGCTCTGAGTGCGATCGCCTTGGGGTACAATCTGATAGCGATACAGCTCACTCTCCAAGTTCGTTATCACCCCCAACTCTTCAACATCCGCAGCAAATTTACTATTTTCTAGATAATACGCCTGCTGTGCTCGGCTCAATAAGGTGATGTATTGGATGGGTACAGTCTCACTCGATGAGCTGGTTTGACTTTCTAACTCGAGTACCTGAATAGACTCCGGCACAGTTGTGGCATCTGAAACCCGCTCAAACAGCGCCGCCGTATCGCTAAAGTCAGCCGGTCTGGGTTGTCCGGGAGTAACGGCGCTGAGTTCCACCCGCAGTTTTCCTTCAGGAGTCAGCTCAAAAATAGTCAGAGCAGTTTCGTCGGATGTAACTGCCATATCCAGTTGCATCGGTTGAGTGGTGGTGCGAATTTGGTAAGCGGTCTTGATAGCAACAGACGACCCATCCTCAGCCGGTAAAATAAAGAACAATTCATCCTCTGGGGCAAAAATCAACCTCACCACTTCCCCTGTCGTTGGATCTTGAGCTTGCCATTCCCCCCGCAATCGCTCAATAATGGCATTGGTTCGGGAAGTACCTTCAACTTCAGCAACCGTCGGTGGTATTTCTGTCTGAGCCTTAATCGGTGTTGCAACAGTAGCAAGTAACCCTAAGAGCAGTCCTCCCGTGATCAACTGACAACCCATCCAGAACAGGCGTGATGATGTAAGCGGGTGAAAAATAATGGAATTCATCGATATCAAATCCAGACACTAACCGAGTCGATTTGGACTTTTAAATTTTGATTGTAAATGAGAATGACAATCCAAAATTTAATATCTGAATTCTAACAATTCTTATTTTGCCTAACCTCTGAAGTCCTCACTCGTATTTTGAATTAAGACACAGAAACAACCACTCCCAAACTTTCATTCACCATCCTATCCACGGCACATACAGCGTAGGTTCCCGGTTGCACTTCCAACTGAGTTGTTGCCCCATCTAGAATTTTGTAGAGTTTCCAACTGCCTCCTTTCTGCTGATAAATTGTCCAAGACTGAATATCTGTATTAGCGGGAACAGTCCAAGTAATCTTGGCGTTGCTTACCCTGACTCTAGCTGGAGTTGCTGGCGGTTTAGCACTCAGCCACGTCATAGAAGGAGCCAGGGCGGGTTCGTTATAGGTCGAGCTTTGCAAGCTTTCAACCACTCCCAGGCGATTTTCATTGAAGACTTTCATGTTATAGAAAATATTCCCTAGGGAATATTTAGACGCCAGATTGCGAGTAATATCAATTTGGCGTTCGTACTCAACAATGGGCCAGTCTTTGCCGTCTAGCATACTCAACCGATTGCCGGGGTAAATATGTCGGCGCTGGGGATTATTGTCCGTCCACCATTGCAACAAGACGGGATAACTTTGGGCAGGTGGGTCTATGCGCCAGTAAAGTTGCGGGGCGACATAATCAACCCAACCCTCTTGTAACCATTTTTTCGGGTCAGCATAAAGCGCCTCGTATTGATCCAATCCTTTAATACCGGGAGGTTGTCCGGGGCGGTAAATGCCAAAGGGACTGATACCAAACCGAACATGCTGTTTAGTCGCACGAATGCCCGTGGCAAGACGTTGGATGAGGCGGTTAACATTATCCCTGCGCCAGTCTCCTAAGCTGAGTGTACCTCCCCCAGTTTTGTAAGCTTGGTAGGTTTTCTGATCGGGAAAGGCTTGCTCGGCGATGGGATAGGGGTAGAAGTAGTCATCCAGTTGAACGCCATCAATGTCATAGCGTCGCACCACTTCAAGAATGGCATTATAAGTTAAGTCCTGAATGACTTTGACACCGGGGTCCATCCACTGTTGATTGCCGTATTGGTAAACATACTCCGGATGGGTAACGGTGATGTGGGGGTAGACGCTGGGAGAGCCTTGAGTCGAGGTTTTAGCGCGATAGGGGTTAAACCAGGTGTGCAGTTCGATGTTGCGCTTGTGGCATTGAGCGATCGCAAACTCTAAAGGGTCGTAGAATGGGCTGGGTGCTTTGCCTTGCGTACCTGTGAGCCATTCACTCCAAGGCTCTAACTCAGAGGCATATAAAGCATCGGCTGTCGGTCGCACTTGTAAGATTAAAGCATTAAAGTTAAGGGCTTCTAAGCGATCGAGAATCTGAATCAGTTCCTTTTGCTGTTGTTCAACGGGTAATCCCCGTTGCGAGGGCCAGTCTATATTCCAGACGGTTGCCACCCAGACTCCCCGAAACTCTCGTTGATGGCTAACCTTAACCGTTTTCTGGTAAATAACGACATATTGGGAGCCAATAGCAGGCATTTTGCCCAAGTACACCAACGCTTGGTAGATAAATGCTGCCACTTCCGCACGAGTTGCTGCCTCTAGGGGTCTAAATAATTTCAAATTGGGATAATTCACCACCATCCCCGCCTCTGTCGCTAAGGCAATTCGGTCAATGGCATAGGTGGGAATTTGAGCAAAATCTTGATAGAGTTCCGGTAGGGCAGCTCTGACTTCTGAAAGGGCAGGCGAGTTTATCTCTAAACCCGTCACCAGCGACACCAAAACCTCGACTCTGGCAATACTCGCTTCTGGGAGGAACCGATTGCCGGGATATCCAGACATAAACCCCGTTTCGTAAGCCTTACGAATCGCTGCATTCGCCCAATGTTGAGCCGGAACATCCACAAAGGGGACATTGGGGCGTTTTGTCGGTTTGGGTAGGGCTTTTTGCAATAAGGCAGCAAATTGGGCGCGACTCATCGGTTGGTCGGGTCGAAAACTGCCGTCTGGAAACCCGCTAATAATTCCCTGTTGAGCTAACTCTTCAATGAATGAGCCTGCCCAATGATTCTGAATATCTGGGAAACGGGGACTTGATGCTACCATAATTTTTTTAATCCCTAGAGGGGACTCAAGGATAACCCTCGCTCCCTTTCAGGATATTAACTTCAGACTCTTTTCCCTGTCTAGTAGAGACGCATACTACGTCTCTACCTCACGGATTCAGGATGGGCGTTAAATCGAGAATAAACCCAGGTAGTACGTCTTCGCCAGAAAGCGTAGGGGGTTGGTTAACGGAGAAATTAATTGTTTCTACATCAACAGATGGTCGATAGATTTCAACGAGGGGAGTTTGGGGGTCAATTAGCCATCCTAACTTAGCACCGTTCTCTCGGTACTCCCGCATTTTGGCACGAAGTTCGTTGAGAGCATCGGTTTCAGAACGGAGTTCGACTACAAAATCTGGACACAGGGGAGGAAAGCGCTTTCTGTCTTTGGGGGGTAAGGCCTCCCAGCGTTCGAGTTTCACCCAAGAGGCATCAGGAGAACGTTTGGCACCATTGGGTAATCGGAATTCAGTGGAGGAGTCAAAGACTTTTCCTAGCTTGGTTTGACGATTCCACAAATTCAAATCCGTTGTCAGATCCGCATTTCTAATACCGCTTTCTCCACCAGTTGGGGGCATAATAATTAATTCTCCATCAGCCGTTAGCTCTAATTGCCACTCTTTATTTGCCATACACAGTTGATAAAACTGCTCGTCTGTTAGACCAACGGTGGGGGGTACATTTAGGGTTAGAGTTTCCATCGTAATGTTCTGCCAACTGGGTTAATTTTATTATGGACGATGCTTATGACACTCTTTTGTTGAGCGATCGCTTCTATTCAAGCCCTAATTATGAATTGTCCAAGAACTTTTAACAGAGTTTCGGCTAATTGTAGATAGCATAGTATCGAATTTTCAGCTAATCCGACCCTAACAACGGCACAATCATTCAATCCTGTGCTTATTCTAGAGACGTAAGACCAACACTGAACCCATGCTCAACATTCCTCAAGTACTGGCGCAAGAACTTTCCCTTACCCCCTCCCAGGTGGAAAACACCCTCTCCCTGTTTGCCGAGGGAGCAACCATTCCCTTTATTGCACGGTATCGGAAAGAACGAACGGGTTCTCTCGACGAAGTGCAAATCCGCGATATCTCAGAACGCTATACCTACCTCACCGAAATCGAAGAACGGAAATCTACGATACTCAATGCGATCGCGTCTCAAGGTAAACTCACTGACGAACTCAAAGCTAAAATCCAATCCTGCCAGCAAAAAACCGAACTCGAAGACCTGTATCTACCTTATAAACAGAAACGACGCACTAGAGCCACGACTGCACGAGAAAAAGGGTTAGAACCCCTAGCCGAGTTTATTAAATCCCTCAACAATCTCACTGCCAAACCCGTATCCTTAGACGATGAAGCCGCAAATTATATTAGTGAGGAAAACGGCGTCAACACAGTAGGGGACGCGCTGAAAGGTGCTTCAGATATTTTAGCGGAAGCCGTCTCTGAAAAAGCTGAATTGCGGGCGTACTTGCGAGACTATTTAATGCAGAACGGAGTATTCGTCTCCAAAATTAAAGATGATTATCCCGAAGGTAGCACTAAGTATGAAATGTACCGCAACTATCAGACTAAAGCAAAAGATATCGCCTCTCACAATATGCTGGCATTATTCCGGGGTGAGAGTGAGGGTGTTTTGCGTCTTGACCTTTCCTTCGATGAAGAGTTTGTACAGTCCTATCTAGAATCAGCGGAAATTCGGACTAAAATTTCAGCCGTTCGTAACTTCTACCAGGGAATGCTTAAAGATGCCTTTAACCGCTTGATGAAAACCTCCCTAATTAACGAAGTTCGCGGCGATCGCAAAGCTTATGCAGATATTGAATCTATCAAAACCTTTGAAACCAATCTCCGGGAACTGTTACTTTCTGCACCTGCGGGAATGAAGCCAACCTTGGCAATTGACCCTGGATTACGGACGGGTTGCAAAGTGACTGTCTTAAATGAAACGGGAAAATTTTTAGAGTATCAAACTATCTTTCCCCATACCGGACAACGCACTAGAGCGGCAGAAATTCTCAAACATCTTATTGAAAAATACAATATCGAACTAATTGCAATCGGCAATGGCACCGCCTCCCGCGAAACTGATGAATTTGTCGGGGAAGTTCTCCAAACAATTGACCGTAAACCGATTAAGGTAATGGTAAATGAGTCTGGTGCGTCAATTTATTCAGCTAGCGACGTAGCGCGAGAAGAGTTTCCTGATCAAGATGTTACCGTTCGAGGAGCTATCAGTATCGGACGCCGCTTACAAGATCCCTTAGCGGAACTCGTGAAGATCGACCCGAAATCCATTGGGGTGGGACAGTACCAGCATGATGTTGACCAAAAATTACTCAAGAAAAAGCTGGATGAAACAGTAGAAAGCTGTGTGAACTATGTGGGTGTTGATTTGAATACGGCATCGAAGGAACTCCTGACCTTTGTTTCCGGTTTAACGCCAACCATTGCCAAAAATATCGTCACCTATCGCAATGAAAACGGTGCGTTTAAAAACCGCCGTAAACTGCTTAAGGTATCGAAATTGGGACCTAAAGCCTTTGAACAGTCAGCAGGTTTTCTGAGAATTCGCGGTGGGAATAACCCCTTGGATAATACTGCCGTGCATCCAGAGAGTTATCCAGTAGTGGAAGCTATGGCAAACGATATCGGTGTCCCCTTAGTGCAAATTCCCCAAGCATCCGATAAACTCAAATCTATTGATTTGAAAAAATACGTCACCGATACCGTCGGTTTACCCACCCTCAGAGATATTATCAGCGAACTGGAAAAACCAGGGCGCGACCCCCGTGCTGAGTTTAAATATGCCACCTTTAAGGAAGGGGTTAAGGAAATTTCCGACCTTACAGAAGGGATGGAACTAGAAGGCATTGTCACCAACGTTGCCAACTTTGGTGCATTTGTGGATATTGGTGTGCACCAAGATGGGTTGGTGCATATCTCGCAACTGGCGGATCGATTTGTTCAAGATCCAAAAGAAATTGTCAAAGTGGGACAGGTGGTGAAGGTGCGAGTGATGTCGATAGATGAGAAATTAAAGCGGATTGGTTTATCAATGCGATCGCCTGATGGGGCAATGAGCGATCGCCCCAGTAAAAAGACTAGCGAAAAGAATAGCGATCGCAAACATCAAAAACCATCTACCCTGAACGATTTGAAATCAAAATTTAACCGAAAGGCATAGTCCTCCGCCAGAGATTGAAATTCCCTAGTGAGTACAGAGTAAACAAAGAGTTTAGTCCACAAAGCGTGGACTTGATCTATTAGCCCGGAGTTCAAGATCCGGGCATATTTTCGGACTTACGGCTGAATATCTTATGACATCACAACTTTCTTCTCTTTATGGCATTGAAGCTTCCACCATTGAAGAAGCCAGAAACAACTGGTGTATGTACGCTCAACGCATCTTGGAAAACTATGCTAAAGAAGACATTACCTCGAAGAACGTAGAAAATACTATCTATACCTTTAAAGGCAATTTTCTCAGAAGTAAGCCCAAAGTAGAAGACGGAAAAATCTACATCAGCACGTACTTCCCTTTAGCTGATGAGGTTAAGACCAACTACGAACAGGTCTGGTGTAAAATTAACACAGCCGCAAGACTTGATAACTCTTCTATCGGTATCCAATCTCAAGGAGAATCTAGAGCTAGCTCGGAAATGAATAAATTGGCTTTAAGATTCGCTCTTAATTTTGTTAGCGATCGCACCAGGAATGCCTATCAAGCTGCCGATATGACTATAGATTATCAAGATATCAAGCATCTGACAGGTTTTACCTGGTCTAACTCCGAGGTTATTTTTGAAAAAAATACAGAACACTCTTATACCCTGAAAACCCCTTACTTAAGAACAGATAGAGAATTCCTGGATAGTTTGAGTTACAAATACTACTTCAAAGTCTTATCCCCGAAAGGAGCCGTTGATTTCATTTACAAAAGTAACCAACTTTGGCTGTAACTGCTCCCCCGCTCCCCCGCACCCTTACTCCAGCCTTAACCACCATTGATTTTCACACTTAAAGTCCAATTTCTGCCAAACTGCCAGATCCACATCCGTTAGAGGAGTTAACTGAGAACAGTGAGGTTGAATAACCTGACTCAACACCGCCCAAATCAAACTGCGCGTCACGTCGAGTCCCGTTTTTAACCAAGATTCTTGATTGCCAGGAATTCCTAATTCTTCAACTGGAGTTACCTCTACCCAAATTCCCTGGGCACCTAACAGAATCTGCGCCATCCACTCAGCTCGCGGTAAATGAGTGGGGGAAGTAATTAATTTAACGTTACGAACATTCCACTGACGCAACAAAGGGATATTAAAGTAAAAATTATCAAAGGTAGACTCGGCACACTCTTCTAACCAAACTTGCCGGATGGGTGCCTTAAACTTCTGAAAAACTAGCAATATGCAGGGAGGTTCCGAGCCTTGCGAGATTAAAACTCGCGTTTGCGGGTGTTCTTTGGCAAACTCGGCGGCGTAAACCTCCCGGCGAATACTGCCTCCCAAGACAAAAACAGTATCGACTGGTGCAGATGCTGCTGTCTGTAATCTCAGGGTGTTGAGCAACAACCAACCCACGAGAAAGATAGCCAAGCCCAATAGCCCCAGGCACAGCAGACGCCGCCAGTTACGTTGAAGGTGATGGTGAAAGCGAATCCCGTTACGCCAAATCAATCTACCTCACCGTTTCGATCTACCCATCCCAATTTTAAGGGCTTGCACGCTCTAGAGGAGGAATAATTGGGGAATTCACTAAAGATTTTGATGCCTGTACAAAAGATTGCCCCGATCTGAATGACACTGAGTAAACTGGCACAAAATTTCTGGAAGTTTGCTAGATAATTTGAGTATAGTGACAACAGACGCATTCCACACTGGCTAGCAGTACACTCACAACTAAAGGCTAAAAAGGCTAAGCCGCTTGTAGAAATCAATCAGTGGGACTCCTTTCAACGGTTTAATTCTAAAAATAGATAGCTCAAAACCCGTTTCCGACGTATTCTCCATGAATCAATACCCCAAACCCTTACCCTGGCTCAAAGGCATTCTCTTCACTGGTGCGATCGCAACCACAGCGGCTCTATCGTGGTTGGCACCCATGGGCGGTCGTGCTGTCTTTGCCGCTCTGCAAGATAGCCCTAAAAACATTGTTGACGAAGTCTGGCAAATTGTTAATAAGGAATACGTCGATCACACCTTTAATCATGTGGATTGGCAAGGGACCCGTCAACAACTCCTCAACAGAAACTATTCCTCTAAAGAGGAAGCCTACAACGCCATCCGTAAAGCCCTAGAACCGATTGGAGATCCCTACACTCGCTTTTTAGACCCCGAACAGTTTCAAGCCCTCACTAGCCAAACTCAAGGGGAACTGTCTGGAATTGGCATCCGTCTCGGGGTTAACGAGCAAACCAAAAAACTAACCGTTGTAGAACCAATTGAGAATTCGCCAGCCTTTGAAGCGGGTGTTAAGGCTGGGGACACAATTTTAGCAATCGATGGCAAATCCACTCAGGGAATGACAGTTGAAGAAGCTTCGGCACTCATCCGAGGTGAAATAGGGACAGACGTTACCCTACAACTTTCCCGGACGGGAAGGAATGGGTTTGATGTCATGCTGACTCGTGCTCAGATTGAACTGCCTACCGTGCATTATACCCTCAAGGAAGAAGGTCAAATGCGGATAGGCTATATTAGCTTGGATGAATTTAGCTCCCATGCTGCCGAGCAAATGAAGCGGGCGATAGAGAACCTGGATGCGAAAAATGTGAAAGGTTACGTGCTAGATTTGCGAGGGAATCCAGGAGGATTACTGTACTCCAGCATTGAAATTGCTCGGATGTGGATGGAAGATGGCGTCATCGTCCGTACCGTAGACCGAAAAGGTGGCAAACAGGAATTCTCGGCTAACAAACAAGCCCTGACCCAACTCCCGCTAGTGGTTCTGGTAGACGGTAACTCAGCGAGTGCTAGCGAAATTCTTGCTGGTGCGCTGAAGGATAACAAACGGGCGACTATTGTTGGTTCTCGCACCTTTGGCAAAGCCGTCGTGCAGTCTGTTCATTCCCTATCGGATGGTTCTGGTTTGGCTGTAACTATTTCTCGTTACTACCCTCCCAGTGGTATTGATATCAACCACAAAGGAATTGCACCGGACGTCAATCTTGATTTAACTCGCGAACAACGGCAGTTGCTGGCGGAACCCGAGTGGCGAGCGACTGTTCAAGACCCTCAGTATAAGCAGGCGATCACAGTTTTAGAAACTCAAGTACTCGCACGAGAGGGTGTCAGACAACCCCTGAAGCCTATTAGTCGGGGAAATTAGGACAAAAAACCTTAAGTTCAATCTGGAGACGCGATATATCGCGTCTCTACTGTGCTACTTCATACCCCCCTTACGCCATTCAGCTAACCGTTGTTGAGCCTTGGCATCGAGAGAATTGACTAAAAAACGACCCCGAGATTGTTTTGAGGGTCGGTGTCGGCGGCGAACTCGATGAGTAGTAAATATCACGTCGCTGGCTAACTGCTGGGATGACATCCATTCTGCCCCGTATCCCATGATAGTTAGCTGCTGCGCTCGGTCGGATGTGGCGACGATTAATCGTTGTTTGGGTCGCTCGATTTTGTGGCGAAACGAGGCACAGAATTTTTCGATATAACTGTCTGCTGTCTGCCCGAACTCTGTGTAGCAGGCTAGTAAATGGGTTGTAAAAACTTCGTGGTGAATCTGAGTCTTTTGATAGTAGGCATCGAAAACCACCTGAGTGTGGTAGTCCCGAAACGCGCTGTAATTGATTAATGTCTCGATTAACTCTTGGCGAGCCGCCTCAAGCCCGTGGCGATCGCGCGTTCTTTTCAGCTCAGACCAACTACCTATGACATTGTAGCCATCAACCAGTAAAAAAACCTGGGGTGGGGGAGGGTGCATTGTTCAAGGGGGATATGTAACCTAATAGCTTAGGATTTGTTACTAATAATTAATATAGTTAATAATAGGTTACATTGTCACATTCGGCTGTTCCATCAGCCGTTGCTTGAGTGCCTCTGGTTCCCCTTGGGCAACCACTCGACCTTGTTCGAGCAGAAAGGCTCCGTCGCAATAATTCAACTCCTCCAATCGGTGCGTAACCCATAGAGCAGTTAGTCCACGACTTTTGACCAAGCGCTGTACTTGTGCCACTAAGTCGAGTTGCGTATCTGGATCAAGCAGGGCTGTCGGCTCATCTAAAAGTAAAATTTCCGACTGCCGAGCGATCGCACCAGCAATAGCAATACGCTGTTTTTGCCCCCCACTCAGGGCATAAATAGGGCGTCGCTGCAAATCCAGCAGGTTAACTGCCGCTAGCGCCTCCCTCACCCTCGCCTGGACTTGAGCGATAGAAAGTTTTTCTTCCACCAATCCAAACGCCACATCTGCGCCCACAGTAGGCATTACGAGCTGGTGATCGGGATTCTGAAAAACAAAGCCCACTAATCCTAAAACCTCAATTTCGCCGGAATCAGGCGGCAATAGCCCTGCCAGCAATCGCAGTAACGTAGATTTGCCGCTGCCATTTGTCCCCAAGAGCATCCAAAATTCACCCTTGGGGACTTCTAGAGAGCAAGATTGTAAAACCGATGCTCCCCCCGACCAACTAAAGCATAGATCCCGCACTGTAATTGCTGCTTCAGTCATAGCGTCGGTTACTGGTCGTTTCATTCCGCCACAGCCAAGAAACCCGGAACCCGCCCGGCTCCTGCTGCACCAGATTTCTGAGAAACCATCACCGCACTGATCTGATTCGTGAGAACGCCGATTTTCTTATCCGGCTGGTATTCGCAGCTCAGTTCTAACAGCTCAGGACTCCCAGAGCGTATAGCTTTCAAGACATCCTGATAAGTGGATTGAGCATCTTCTGCCGTCTTGCGCTGCACAGACAAGGGCAGAGGCGTGTTTTTCAAAGTCAAATCAATGGTGAACATACTGAGGTCTAGGGTTTAGTGTTTCGTCAAATACACTCTCCCTCTTATCATAGACAGCCCCCAATCG
>NZ_JADEWY010000166.1 GCF_015207375.1 Coleofasciculus sp. LEGE 07092
CCCCAAACCCCCACCCCCGATCAACTGGGTGCTGTTACTGTGGTGGTTCCCACCCTCAACGAGCAAGAACGCCTAACCCCTTGTCTAAACGGCTTGAGTCGGCAGAGTTATGAAGTGCGAGAAATCATTGTCGTAGACAGTCACTCGACGGATGGAACACCAGATTTAGTGAAAAATGTCCGAGAAAAAGACCCCCGGTTTCGATTAATGAATGATGATCCCTTACCTCCTGACTGGGTAGGGCGTCCGTGGGCGTTGCATAACGGGTATTTACACAGTTCTCCTCAGAGTCAGTGGATTCTGGGAATGGATGCCGATACTCAACCGCAACCCGGATTAGTTGCTAGTTTGATTCAGACAGCAGAGGTTTTGGGGTTAGAGTTGGTTTCTCTATCGCCGCAATTTATTCTTAAATATCCAGGAGAGTGGTGGCTGCAACCTGCCCTATTAATCACCTTGGTTTATCGATTTGGACCTACTGGCATTAATAGTGCAACGGCTGAACGAGTAATGGCAAACGGGCAGTGTTTTTTGTGTCGGCGAGATGTTTTGAGCAAACTGGACGGTTATACCAGTGCAAGGGACTCGTTTTGCGATGATGTCACCCTAGCTCGTTATGCCGCAGAGCAGGGATTTAAGGTGGGGTTTCTGGATGGAGCAAAGGTAGTAAAGGTGCGGATGTATGAGGGAGCATACCAAACATGGAACGAATGGGGGCGATCGCTCGATCTTAAAGATGCCTCATCTCAGGGGCAGTTGTGGAGCGATTTGTGGCTGCTTTTTTGTACACAGGGTCTACCCCTACCTGCATCCCTGATTTTCCTGGCTAGCTTGGGAGTGGGAATTTCTTCGCCATTTATGGTAGCAGCAACGGGATTGAATTTATTTTTGTTGTTGATCCGCTTTGCCTTACTGTTTGCGATCGCTCCTTCCTACGATCGTACATATGCATCTGTATTCTCTTCCTGGCTGTTCTGGCTTTCTCCCTTAGCCGACTCACTCGCTGTCCTGCGGATTTTATTGTCTGCTATCCGCAGACCAACCCAGTGGCGGGGACGGACTTACTCGTCATCTGCCGCCCCAACTTGATCAATTCGTTCGAGTTGCCAGAGGATTTGATTACCTTCACGTCGCACCCGTGAGACAATCCAATTGCGCCAAGACCAATGGTCACCCCGACTAGTTACAGCACTGGCGTTGACATCCATTAAGTCAGCGAGTTCGGAACTGCTAATCAGGTAGCCTTCCTCGGCAATTTCATCAGCGATGTGTAATGTTTCTATCAAGTTGTGCAGTTGAGCGACTCTTACCTCACGGGGTAAGTCGTCCGTTGTACTAGCGGCTGAAGAATCTGGTGTTTCCATCATGGCTGTGTTAGAGGTGGCAGGACTTAGTGGTACGGTTTTGTAAGCTAACTCAGAGGCAGCGTTTAAATCTGATACGCCTGCTACTGGCATATCCAAGGCAGATGATTGTTCTAGAGCCGGAGACTTGCCACTGGCAAAGGCACGAGCAATGCGATCGCAACGTTCATTGCCTTCATTCCCGCTATGCCCCCGGACGAACTGCCAATCCACCTGTTGAGAATTGAGATCATCAAGAATTTGCCATAAATCTTGATTTAAAACTGCTTTTCCGGCTTGAGTTTTCCAGCCTTTTTTTTTCCAACCCTTAATCCATTTGGTGATGCCATTTTTAACGTATTCGCTGTCAGTATAGAGCGTGGCGGGTTCGGTTTGTCTTGATGCCCGAAAGAGCTTCAACGCCTGGATCGCCGCTTGCATTTCCATACGGTTGTTAGTGGTCTGAGTTTCTCCACCCCCCATTTCATAAACAGAGCCATCGGTAAAATAGACTACGGTTCCCCAGCCGCCTGGTCCTGGGTTGCCACTACAGGCTCCGTCGGTATAAAAGCTTTGAATTTGGCGAGTAGGAGGCATTGTTTAAGAGTTATCAGGTACGAGTTACCACTTTACTTTTAACAGAGGAGATAGAGACGTGGAGTTTCTATTCAATAAGGGGGTGGCGTATGGGGTGATTAAGAGCCACCTTGGAAGTTGTTTTCTCCTTACTAACTCACCCATGTTAAGTTAGAACAGATGTTCTAGGCGTAGACCAACTATCCAGATGGTCGAGTGTTTTCTATTGTTAAACTCTAAATTACTATCACAATAAATTTAAATTGTCAATATAGACTTCGACTTTTCTTGCCTTGGAATTCAGAGGATAAACTAAACCTCGCGTCGATTCTCCCACAGTAAGTCTCGTGAGTTACGAACCCCTACATCATAAATATCGTCCTCAGACTTTTGCCCATTTAATTGGACAAGAGGCGATCGCTCAAACTCTCACTAACGCCATTCGCAGCGAGAGAATTGCCCCTGCCTATTTATTTACGGGTTCTAGAGGAACAGGAAAGACCTCTTCAGCGCGGATTTTGGCAAAATCTCTCAACTGTCTGTCGAGTGAAAAACCGACGCCCGATCCTTGCGGTGTTTGTGACGTGTGCCGCACGATCGCTCGCGGTTCGGCATTAGACGTGACTGAGATTGATGCGGCTAGCAATACCGGTGTTGATAATATCCGGGAAATCATTGAACGTACCCAGTTTGCACCAGTCCAATGCCGCTATAAGGTTTTCATCATTGATGAAGTCCATATGCTCAGTACGGCAGCCTTCAATGCCCTGCTAAAAACCTTAGAAGAGCCACCTAAACACGTTGTTTTTGTATTAGCAACCACTGATCCACAACGAGTTTTGCCGACGATCATTTCTCGGTGCCAGCGGTTTGATTTTCGGAGAATCCCGCTAGAGGCAATGGTAAAGCACTTGCAGGATATTGGTACGAAAGAAAGTATTCGTATTACTCGCAATGCCATTACCTTAGTAGCACAAGTCGCTCAAGGAGGACTCCGGGATGCAGAAAGTTTGCTTGACCAACTGAGTTTACTAGCTGGAGAGATAACGGTTGAGTACGTCTGGGATTTGGTGGGGGCAGTCCCGGAGCGGGATTTGCTAGAACTAGTAAGAGCGATCGCCTCTGACAATGCCGAAACCGTTCTTGACCAATGCCGCCGCCTGATGGACAGAGGACGGGAACCCTTGATTGTGGTGCAAAATTTAGCCGGATTCTACCGAGATTTACTGATTGCCAAAACTGCACCAACTCGCAACGATTTAGTAGCAGTTACGCCGCCCACTTGGGATCAGTTGCGCGAGTTTGTCCAACCGTTAGAAATTCCCTATATTTTGCACGGGCAACAACATCTGAAAAACAGTGAAGCACAAATCAAAAATACAACTCAGCCGCGCTTGTGGTTAGAAGTGACGTTGTTGGGATTGTTGCCTTCAGCTAGGAGTCCTCAGATTGTAGAGACAAGCTTAACGTCTCCCCGAACTCCACAAAGCCAGTCGTCACAAACTTCTAGTAAAACCCGGACATCGGTCAAAAACAACAACTCACTTCAGGACGCAAAACCGCCTATACCGCAACCAACCGAGGCACAAATTCGAACCCCATCACCCACCCCAATAACGGATACCTCCACCAACGGCGTCTCACCTGATGCGAGCCAAGAACCAAAACACCACCAACCACTAACTCAGATTCCTGCCGCCTCTCAATCCACGGTTGGGGAAGCCGCAGACAGTAACGTTGATATCCAAACGACGGATTTAGAGCAAATCTGGCAACAGGTACTGAACCATATTAAGTTATTCAGTACTCAAGAACTTCTGCGTCAACAGTGCTGTTTGCTTGCCTTTAACGGTCAGCAAGCTACGTTAGGGATTAGTTCCAAGAATTTGCTGAAGTTAGCCCAAGAGAAATTACCTGATATTGAAGCAGCGTTTAAAGCGATTTATCAATCTCATGTGAGGGTAACGTTACAACCTAAGTCTTCTGAATCTACTAAAACGACTGCTGCTGCTACCGATACAGCCGACGTTAGTGCTGAGGCACCGGAGGAGTTAACTGTAAACGACCCAAAACCCGAAAGTCGAGTGACTGAGCTGACTTCCTCTAATGGGCATTCAGCAAACACTCCGTCGTCAGTTCCAGTGCAGTTGATACCTACTAGGGAGAAATCTCCAGCCCCCATTGAAACGTCTAACGGTACTTCGACAGCAACATTAACCCAATCGCCAACGTCAGTACCAACAGAAGTTGCGAATTGGGGTGCTGAGAAAATTGATGAGGTAGTGGGGAACATCAAGAAATTTTTTGACGGAGAAATCATCGAACTGACTGATGAGTTTAGCCTGTCGGAGTTGGGAGTAAATTTACCCGTACCCCTAACGCAGCCAGATATTGATACCCCTATCAACTCGTTTTCAGTTGAGGCAGAAGTTGATCACCCAAAGTCAGATGGGATGATAGCAGTTCCGCAAGAGCCGCAACCTTGCAGGAGCGATGACGGACAGAACTTGCCGACCCTACATTCACGAGAAAGTTTACAATACAATGACGATGGTGATCTAGCTTTTTAATTAACACAATTCCATCATTGCAAATGCGTTTCTCTTACAAGCTGGCAGTAGTTCTGGTCATCTTCATCTTCCCTAACTTTCTACCGCCTGATTCTGAATTACTGTTGTGTCCCCTAGTGGCTTGGAGTACGGAGGAGAGAGAGTTCGGACACGATGGTCGAGATGGGGCTGATGGACAAACGGGTAGACGCGGTAGGGATGGTGAAAATCGCACAATTTTTACGAATGGTTCTCCTGTGAATTTGGAGTTGTTTGGTGGAGATGGCGAAGATGGCGGAGATGGGAGAGATGGTGATGATGCCGATTGTCGGAGGCAACCGCGAGATGTTGCCTATGACTTACGTGCTCCTGATGGCGGTAATGGGGGCAATGGCGGTGATGGGGGCGATGGGGGTAATGGCGGTTTGTTGGCTATTTACTACACGAATCCCCAAGATTTGAATAAAATCTATGTGCGTTCCGTCGGTGGTAGGGGAGGGCGTCCTGGTCGCGGTGCCTACAGTGGCGAGGGTTGTCAGTGTCAAGATCGTCGCTGGGAGAGAGAAATTTGTAAAGGAAGTCCCGGCAGTTCTGACTATCATTGCACAACTGAAAAGTTCTATTGCGAAGACGGCAGGGAGGGCAGAGATGGTCGAGATGGCAGAGATGGTAAGGAGGGACAACTCGGCACCCTGACGTTAATTCAGCGCAGTGAGGTATTGCCACCGGATCGACCAACTGCAACTCTTGCCATGCCGGAACTGAAAGATAAGATTTATAGGCTATCTCTGAATCAATGGCAAACCAAAGGTGGTACGGCTTCTCTGTTAGCGCCTGGATCAGTCATTGCTGACCAGTACCGTGAGTTTCTTAATCGCATTGATGGGTCGTTTCAGTTGGTCTGGAATAGCGATCGCTCAATTGCTGATTTCTACAACCAAAAGATAACCTTAAATCTCAAAGAAGACAAACAAGTTGAAGTGTCCTTGCCGGAAGAGGTTTGGTGGGAGGGGACAACCTCCCAAGAGAATGGGGTGACTCAGCTAGTTATCTCTAATGCCATCTTAGAACGGGAAGCCACGGAGTTGACCCGAGCCGATTTTTTGGGGAATGGGCAAAATTTAACCTTTAGTTTGGTTGATTTAGCTGGAAAATCTGATTTGATTTCAACGCAGTTCTGGATTAAGTATCGTACTGCATCGGGCGATCGGTTTCGTCGATTCTACGACTATAGAACCCGCTATGAGGGCAATATTCCAGCAGAATTAGTCACTCGCAACAACAATCGCTTTACTCTAAATCTAGGGAAACTACCCATTGAGAGAGAATTTCTGAAACCAGGAGTACCCCTTGATGTAGAATTGGTCGCAATTCGTTCCTTTGCCGGACATTCCGCAGAACAGAAAATTACCTGGCAAGGAGAAATCAAACGGTAAATAGAGAGTATTTTTAATTATAAAGAATTATAAAGAATCGTCTTTTGGGTAGATGTGTCAATTCCAGAATTGATCGATGATAGAGCGATTAAGTATAACTGGAGTTCAAAAATTTATGGCTTGGTTAAAACGACTATTTGGCATGGAAAAGCCGAAGGATGCTAAGGTTAATCCTCAGACTAAGCAGACGACTTCTACTGCTAAAGGTTCTGCTACAGCTCCAGCCTCTATGCCTACTCAAACTGACAGTATTCCTCCAGAGCGTGTGGGCTTAAATGGAGAATATGACCAAAGCGGTCTGGCTAAACGGGTGGCATTAGCTTTTGATGAAGATTCCCAGTTGGATGACATCGACACTCTCTACGTCGCTCAAACAGGTAGTACTGTTGTATTAAAAGGGAAAGTTCCCAATCAGCAAATTCTGGACAAGATGGTAGGAGTAGCTAAAGGCGTTCAAGGAGCAACTGCCGTGGATACTAAACAAGTTAGCATGGGCTAGCGCTTGGAATTTACCAGTTAAACGGGAAAAGGAGAAAAGGGGCTTTTTTCTTTCTCCTTTTCTTGTACAAAATGCTATAGATTGCCTTGAATCGAACAGACTTGCTGACCTATTACTATATTATTTCTCTTTCTCTACGATGTCTCAGCTTCCTCACCAACCTTCGGGAACACCTATTAATATTAAAACCTCTGTACTTAAGCGGGTGCGTCGTTTGAGCTACCTGCTGGATAACTCTATTCCGATTCCGGGAACATCTTATCGAATTGGTATCGATCCTTTACTTGGCTTAGTGCCGGGAGCTGGGGATTTTGTAGGAATGGCTCTCTCTGCCTATATTGTCCTTGAAGCAACTCGATTGGGGCTTCCACGAGCCACTTTGGTAAAAATGGTGAGCAATATTCTGTTTGAGACAGTATTTGGAAGTGTGCCTGTAGTAGGTGATGTTTTGGATGCAACCTGGAAAGCCAATGCCAGGAATCTCGCCCTCTTAGAAGGACAGTTGGATATTCCCAAATACCCATCTCAAAAACGAAGGGATTGGTGGTTTGTTGGCTTACTCTTACTAGGGCTGTTTTTGGTGGTAATAATAATTGCCGCTATCAGCATCGTGTTTCTCAAATGGGTATTGAATGCTTTGAGCGGCTGACATTCATTTTTTTGCATTTTTTTGCAAATTTGACTCAATAGGACAACAGGATAGACATCTCCAGAAATTAAGATTCGATAACCGTATTACAATTTTTGGAGATGTCTAATAGCGATGGATACCTATGCACTCCTATTGAAATGATTGAGTTGAATAACAAAATGAGCCTGCACTCCTGGCTGATTAAGCATTACGGGTGATCAAACCATAGAGGAACAGGACGAGGAGTGCCCCAGCAATTGCCACCAGAAATCCTTGAATAGTGAAACCCGTAAAACCTGCTCCTAACAAGGCATTACCAAGCCAGCCACCCAGCAGCGCCCCAACTATTCCCAGTGCCATTGTTGCTAAAATATTACTGCCTTGATGACCTGGATAAATTGCTTTAGCGATCGCGCCAGCAATAAGTCCTAAAACAATCCAAGCTAAAATTCCCACAGGAATTACCTCCTTACTGAAAAGTATCAATTAATAGTTTTTTCAACCTTGTGACTCTAGGATATCAGTAGGAATGGCTGGAGTATATCTATCAAAGGAAAGAACTAGCCGAGATAAAAATAAATAGCTATAATAGCTCTTACAAGTTTTTGGATGGAAACTGTACAGTAGATTTTGTCAAAAAGTTAATACAGGCAAATCCCGAAAAGAAAATAATTATATCCCTCTTCTGTCACTTGCCTTTCCTCTTTCCTTTTGTCTGTTGATCACTTTTGGGATTATGCATCCGATGCATTTTCCTACTTATTACTCCTCTCAACATACCCAAGGGCAAAGTCAATAATAGCAAGACGGGGATAATTTCCAAGCGTCCCATCCACATCAACACAATCAACATAAATTTGCCCATCCAAGATAAGTTAGGATGGGTGATTCCTGTAGACAAGCCCACACTTCCCAAAGCTGAGGCTGCCTCGAAGATAATGTCACTTAAGCTGTATTGCGGCAGAGTTACGTGAAGTAGGACAATAACACCAAGGGCGATCGCACCTAGCCAAAGCGATGTTAGAACCCCGGCTGACTCAATTCGACGATTTGCTTCAGCTTCCGTAATAACTTTACCATCTAACTGGTAGCGCATCATCTGATGGGGTTGGAGGGAAACACGCTGGAAGCGCCACAGCATAGCTTTGAACAGTGATACGACGCGAGTCAGCTTTAACCCGCCCACGGTGGAACCAGAAGCCCCACCGAAAATCATGCCCAAAGTCAAAATTAGTTTGCCAGTGGGACTCCAATAGGAAACGTCTGTCGTATTAAAACCACAAGTTCCTAACGCTGAAGCCCACTGAAATATCGTATCGAGCCAAAAAAATTGCTCTCCAAACCAGTAATGTTCCAGTACCAGCGCCCCTATACCCAAAATCAATAGTATCCAAAACGCTTGATGCTGAGTATCCTGCCACAGCGCTGATAACTTTCCTTTCCGCACTAACTGATAGTGAACGGGAAAGCTAATGGCTCCCGCAATCATAATTGGAATAACAGCAGCTTGTATGAGGGGACTGTAGGCAGCGATGCTGTTATCGGTAATGGCAAATCCCCCCGTTGAAATACCTGTCATACCGTGGTTGAGGGCATCCCACCAAGGCATTCCTACCACTCGCAGCCAAATCACACTAGCAAGGGTATATAACAAGTAAATCCACCAAATCTTACGCACTGTCTCCGTTACGGTAAGACCAATTCGTTGTTGCCGTCCCTCCGCGTTGTACAGTTGATAGGCATCTGTACTCGGTTCCAAGAGTGAAACCATGAGTACGATCACTCCTACACCCCCAATCCATTCCATAAAAGAACGCCACCATTGCAGAGTGCGTGGTAATTCATTCGCGTGCAGCGCCATTGACAGTCCTGTACTTGTAAACCCAGAAAATGCTTCAAACAGAGCATTCCAGGGTTCTTGAAAGTAAAGTACAGTCGGAGAGGGAATGGGAGTTGTTGCTAGGTGAGAAGCGATTAACAAAAAAGGGATAGTGCTAAAGCACGGAATCAAACCCCAACCGAGGGCAACTGTAATTAAGGAATGCCGCAAACGCGATCCTTCGGCTTTCTTAAAGAGACGATAAAGTAGTTGTCCGCTACCCAAGGAAGCCAACGCTGTCCATAGAAACGGCACAATTGCATAGTACTCGCCCATCAAAACACATAGGGGTATCGAGACTAGCGCCATTACACCTGGCACATGGAGCAATAAACCAAGGTCACGAAGGATTGTCTTAAGGTAGGGAGACACGCTAGCTTCTGATTCCTTTAATAGTCTAAGTTCTAGTTAAGAGTCAAGAAATTGTGAGACTGTTGGGGTCAATTTCTACATTTATTTAATCGTCTTCGTGATTTGCGAATCGGTAGAGCTGCTTGGCAATAATCAATTCTGGGTTGACGAGTACTTTGACACCGAGACGCTCAAACATCTTCTGATGAGTTCGTTCATTAACCATGCTGATGAGTGTATTGATGCCGTATTCTTTACCCAGGAACATTGCCATCAGGTTGACAGAATCATCGCTTGTTGTGGCAATTAAGGCATCAGCTCTCTGTATATTAGCTTCCTCCAGAATTTCACCATCGCTAATATCAGCATTAAACACTTTGATATCGTGTTTTTGCAATACAGCTCGCGCTTGTTCTTCATTTTTCTCAATGAGTGCCACTTCGTGTCCGTCTTCTATCGCCAAGTCTATGAGGCTAGAGCCTTCTGGTGCAGCACCTAAGATAATCAAGTACATTCGAGCTTAAAAATGTATATCACTGTGAAGATGCGATCGCCCAATTATTTCTGAGCATCGGCAGATCCATCAAAAACTCAATTGACTTAACCACTGAACTTTAAGTCAATTTTGCTTGTTTAGAATCTTACTTTATCATTTCGACGCCTATAATTTTTACAGCCAACAGCTTTTAACAACGTCTGCCCGAAGAGAGATATAAAGAATCAGAAACCTATATTAAAATAATTCAATCTCTATCGGGTGAGTTATAAAGCTCTGGATTTCAAAAACTAGGCTTCCGCGCCTCGACTGAGCGCGGTTCGGCTGAGCTCACCGTCGAAGCCTCACGCCGAACTCCGAACGGGAGTCGGGAGTCGGCATAAAACTATGAAGATAGAGAGTAATGTTCTGATGGTTCAGTCACTTGGAAATACAATTAGCTGGTTACTAGGATTGGAGGCGCAAACGCTGAGTTTTTGCCAGATGGGATTGCGGGCGGCTCTGATATACGCAGCGGCGTTAGTAATGGTAAGAGTAGTAGGCGATCGGCGCTTTATCGGCAAATATGCAGCAATGGATGTGCTCTTGGGCGTGATTTTAGGCTCTACCTTGAGTCGTGCAATTAATGGCGGTGCGCCCTACTTTAAAACACTAGGCGCAGCTTTAGCGCTAGTAGGAATGCATTGGTTATTTTGTGCAATCGCTTTCTATTATGAACGCTTTGATACTTGGATTAAAGGTAATTCTCGCATCTTAATTCGAGACGGTCAAATTAATAAAGGGATGATGAAAAAAAGCCACATTAGTCAAAGCGATTTAGAGTCTTCTTTGCGGCTCAACGCCAAAGTTACAGAGCCAAATCAGGTTGAAATTGCGCGTCTAGAAAGTAACGGTGAAATTAGCGTTATGCCCAAACCAACACCACCCAGAGTGCTTGAAGTCAATGTGAAAGCTGGCGTGCAAACCGTGCGAATCGAGTTGAACTGACAGTCCAAGGATCGCCAAACCCGAACTCTGAAACTAAACGCAAAGTAGCACAAACCCAAAAGAGAAAAGAAGATGCGTCAACTACTAGTTCAGGTGCCACGTGGACAAGGAAAAGCAGTTCTTGATATTGCCAAGGATCATGAGGGGGCGAATCTGGCAAAGTTTGAGGCTACCGATGGTGAAAAACCCGTGGACTTAGTGGTTGTTCACGTTCCTAATCGGCAAGTGGAGGATTTATTAGGAGAATTGGAGCCGATACCTCAACTGTACGTTACTCTAAACCCCCGAGGGGTTATACCCTTGCAGCCCCCTCCTGATGAGGCACCCCAACAAGTTAAGGATGTGGCGATGCTCAGTCCGCTTGAGGTATTCCTTGGAGGGGTGCAGAGCATTGGCTCATGGAAAGGCTTCTTAGGATATGCGGCACTTGGCGCTGTGGTGGCTTGGATTGGATTATATACCAATACCATGTACCTGCTCACTGCTGCCATGTTAATTGCGCCGTTTGCAGGTCCAGCGATGAATTTAGCGATCGCTACCGCACGAGGGGATAAAACGCTACTTTGGCGCAGCCTCTTACGATATTTTGCCGCCCTAGTGGTGTCCATGGTAGTGGCGGGGTTGCTCAGTTTTCTCCTGCGCCAAGAAAACCCAACCAGCCAAATGCTTGCTACAAGTACGATTTCGGCAACAGCACTACTGCTGCCATTATCAGCGGGAGCGGCGGGTGCTTTGAACTTGATGCAATCTGAACGAAGTAGCTTAGTATCCGGTGCAGCTACTGGAATGCTGGTTGCGGCATCGCTAGCACCTCCTACCGCATTAGTTGGCATGGCAAGTGCCATCGGCAGGTGGGATATGGCAATCAACGCTGTCTTCGTTCTCTTGCTGCAACTGGTTGGAATTAACCTATCAGCGACAATTATTTTCCGCATTTTCGGTCTGTCTGCTCGTGGCGCTCGTTACAAACGGGGGAAAAAGGCGATCGTTCTCATTGCCTTTGTGACAACCATCGTGGCGTTAGCTGCATTGCTAACCTGGCAGTTTTCCAGCGTACCAGAGCTTCAACGCGGTAGCCTTGAGCAGCGCATCACTAGTGATATTCAAAAGGTAGTGAAAGAGAGTGATTTGGCAGAACCTATAGAGGTTAATATTCGCTTTACCGCTTCGGACATCAAAGGTCAGAACACAATCCTTGGTACTATCTATGTCGAGCAGCAGGCAGGGGTCAAAATCCCCTCTGAAGAAATTCGCCAGCGTCTCAGCCGCCATATTCAATCCTACATCTATAAGCAAAATTACAAGGTAACGCCCCTAATTGATGTCAGCGTACTCGAACCGCCACCTCCTCCGTAGCTTAGATAAGCGGCAGGGGGCAGGGGAGCTGGGGACTTGAAAATGATAACTGTTTAGACTGAGAGCTTGCCTGCGACTCGTTCGTGGTGAATTCATAACCCACGGTGAGAACGTCAAGGCTGAACCTTCTTAGAAAGAATGCAATGTATCTCCCTCATCC
>NZ_JADEWY010000009.1 GCF_015207375.1 Coleofasciculus sp. LEGE 07092
GGACTTGAAAGGTACGGACAATTAGGTGACTGATAACCGCCTCGGCACCAGCGAGGGGATCTACTCCCTGTCCGTGGCGGTATGCTTCTAGAGCTTCGTTACCGGGATCGTCGGGGAAGCGGGCAACCACTGCGATCGCTTCAGCATTAGCTTTATGAATCAACACCTCCGCCGCTCGTAACAAGCTGCCAGGATTACCAATTGTCCCCCAACTGGCTCCCGATGGAGCAGTTCGCAGTTCCACGTTTAAGGGAGCGTCCGTCACTACATAGTCGGTCAAATTCAGTCCTAAGGTAGCGCGGGTGGCATCTGCTGCTTGCAGGTGTCGCAGCCGCAAGTCGGGTTCAATGCCTTGATCGAGAATCAAACCCACCCGATTTTGATGCACAGGGCGTAATCCCCAGCATTTATCAGCAAATTTGTCAAGTCCATACCCTTCTACATACAGGCTGTTGGGTAAGTTCCAGTACAGTTGAGCACCGTTGAGGACGTTGGGGTGAGTAATCAGGCGATCGCTTATTTTGGCGATCGCTCTGGCTACAGGTAGGGCGTCCCCCGCATACCCACCAATTGACGCTCCTACCCCCGTAGGCACGATTAAAACAACAGTGTAAGGACGCACAATAAGAATTATGATTCAGAATTCATCATTGACTCGGAGTGTTGGTGACAATGGCTTCAATATGAGCCTTTTGCTGCTGGGTATCGACGCGGGTAATCGCCCAGCGTAGGGGTTCTCCTCGTTTTTGCAGTTCGGCTTCAATGGCTTGATGCAGTTGGTTGGGTGTTTCTTGCAGGTCAATCTCAGCAGTAATGAAGTGGGTTGTCATTTGAGAATTCCTCTCGGTGTAGTGGTAGTGTACTTAAATTCAAGGCTGACCGAATTGGCGATCGTAGACCTCATCTTCTTTTTCTGACTCAATCTTCAGGTTAGAGCGGGGATATGCCACACAGAGCAACACGTACCCTTCCTTTTGTAATTCTGGACTGAGTCCCATACCATCGCTCTGGTCTACCTTTCCTTCTAAGAGTTTGGCAGCACAGGTGGTACAAACTCCGGCATTACAGGAACTTGGCAAATCTATGCCAGCCGCATAAGCTGCCTTGAGGATCTGTTTATCCTCTGGGGCTTCGATGGTGTGAGTAGTGCCTTGGTGATTGATTTGGACGGTATAGGTCTGGGGCATTGCGTAAATTCTCAAGCTTGAGACTCCGAACCTTTTATAGTACCTGAACTGTGTTGTGTACCTCAATTGCTGAGGAGACAGCCACGGCGTCTGGCACAGAAATCTATGAGAGTTTATTGGACATCCTCAGGTTGCTTCTCACCAAGCGATAAGCGATCACGTTTGGGCATATCCTCCAGCCACTGGCGTCGGGTGGTGGCAATTTTATAGGGAGCCTTCTGTTTTGTCTCGTCGTAGTAGAATGTCTGTCCTAGCACTGGCTCGTCTGCTTCAAGTTCGACATTAATGACTTAGACCTCATACCAAGCACATTTGCTCCTTACAACATTCGGGAATAGGCAGTGCTCAAGTATTCAGAAACTCTTGAGAGTACCCAGATGATCCCCTAAATGATTAAGAAATCTTCATAAAACACAGGTATTATAGAAATAAATCTTTGAAATCCTCTTCAATAAACATCGTGACTCCACAACCCTTACTGGAAACAAATACGCTTGAAAAGCACGTTTGGACTTGGCAAGGTCATCAAATTCAATACACCCTCATGGGAACTGGCAAACCCCTAGTACTCATTCACGGTTTTGGCGCGTCTATTGGACATTGGCGCAAAAATATCCCCATCCTTGCTGCTGCTGGTTATCGCGTGTTTGCCATCGACCTTTTGGGATTCGGAGGTTCTGACAAACCCCCACTGGACTATTCCCTGGAGTTGTGGCAGCAACAGTTAAAGGATTTCTGGGATACTCATATCAGTGAACCCACTGTATTTGTCGGTAACTCTATCGGGGCGCTGCTAAGTCTCATGATCGTGACGAACTATCCAGAGATGGCGGTTGGTGGCGTTTTGATTAACTGTGCTGGAGGTCTAAATCACCGTCCCGACGAGTTGCACCTACCCCTGCGATTAGTTATGGGCGCGTTTACCAAACTCGTGAGTTCCAAAATTACTGGACCATTCCTGTTTAACCTCATCCGCCAAAAACCCCGGCTCCGCCGCACCCTCAGCCAAGTTTACCGCGATCCAGAAGCCATTACAGAAGAATTAATAGACTTAATCTACACACCCTCCTGTGATTCTGGTGCGCAACAGGTCTTCGCTTCTGTACTTACCGCTCCTCCGGGTCCTTCACCAACAGACTTATTATCCAAAGTAGAGCGTCCCTTACTAGTTATTTGGGGAGAAGATGACCCTTGGACTCCCATTGCAGGTGCGGAAATTTATCAACAGCAGCGTCAGATGGGACGAGATGTGGAATTTTTTACAATTCCCAATGCCGGTCATTGCCCTCACGATGAGAAACCCGATGCCGTTAATTCACTGATTCTTGATTGGTTGAATAAGGCATAGATCTGGGGAGTAGGGAGTAGGGACAGATTGGGTATAATCTGCTGGGCAATTTTGTGATTTTTAAAGGAGAGAGATTACCGACCATCTCTCTCCTTACGGATATTTATCTGGAACCCATTACTTATATCCGTAAATATACGCGCATTTTAGGAAAAATTTATCCAGAAATTAAGTAGTTGCCTCGAAGATTTTACAGCTAAAAATCATCACAATTAAAGGGGAATCAGTCCGATGACTTATCATTCACCTATTCTGGTTGTTGAGAGTCTTATCCGGTTGCATCTAGTAGAAAGCTCCAATGAATATCGAAGACATCGCTCAGTACTATATTGCTACTCCCAACACTGAACTCTCTTCCTCTGTAATTAGGAGTTTTCGCCAATTTATTGTTGATTTAGCGCAAGTTGAACTTCAGGGAATCGATTGTCAGTATGTTGATTTTGTACCCTACATGAAAGGAGCGGAACTCTGTTTAGAAGATATTCATGCTGATTTCAACCAAGGAAAATTACTCATCAGCACTCAGTTTAATAACTCCGATCTTCTCGGTTCAGACGTTAATATGCTGTTCCGCTGCATTCATGAAGTCCATCACCTCAAACTCAATGTTGACTTTGGCTTAGAAGGAGAGTTTGCGACTGCTGCTCATATTATTTCTCTCACCGATAACCTGTTATTCAAGCAACTTTTATTTAGCGAGACATTGGGGCAAATCTCCGTGCGTATTTGTACCGAAAAATTCCCCGATTACCAAAAAGTTATTCTCTTCAATTCAGACGTATTGCGGTGTTTGAATAAAGACTGGAAATTCCTTACTCCTGCAAAAAGCACTCTAAAAAATTAACGCACTTTCAGAGTCCGCAATCGATTTAACGCCGCCGCCAGCTCAAAGCGACGGAATAGAACTAAGTCTCCTTCGGGCAAGTTTGAGAGAATATCCAATCCGTTGGACTCAATATCTGCCATAACACGATTCAGGATCTCTGGCATAGTATGCCGTCCGTTGATACACTGCCGTTTGGCATAGACAATTGCTTGAGCGATCGCTCTTAACTGCCCTTTTTCGACAATCTGTTCCACTGCCGCCACATCAATTTCCTCAGTGCCAAATACCACCTCATCCACATCCCGGACTTTCAACTTGACCTCACGCTGCCCCCGACTCGGGTCAATACTTTCGGGTGAGGGAATGCGGGGGGCAATATCACCAAACTCTGTACCCCCTTCGGCAAGGCGTTCCGTTTTGTGTTGCTCGGCGATCGCTTTGGCTTTTTTGGTAACGTCGTGGGGTTGAAAGTTGTCCATCGCAATCACGGTGTCCGCGACATCAAAATAATCGCCGCTACCACCCATCACTAAGAGAGTTGAAACCCCATAGTCAGTATACAACTGTCGCACCTTATCAATAAACGGGGTAATCGGTTCCTTCTCTTTAGCAATCAATTGCTGCATCCGGTGATCGCGAATCATGAAGTTTGTCGCGGCTGTGTCCTCATCGACTAGTAACAGTTGGGCATCCGCTTCTAGTGCCTCAATAATGTTTGCCGCTTGGGAGGTGCTGCCGCTGGCATTCGGGGTCGAAAATTGACGGGTGGAGCGACCTTGGGGTAGCTGATTAATAAAGGGTGAAATATCGACACTGGCAATACTACGACCGTCTTCAGCACGAATTTTCACGGCAGATGATCGAGTCACGACAAATTCTCGCCCATCTCCAGGAATGTGGTTATAAACACCAACCTCAAGTGCGCCGAGTAAGGTAGATTTGCCGTGATAACCGCCGCCAACAATTAAAGTAACCCCTTCTGAAATCCCCATTCCCGTCACGACTCCCCGATTAGGACAGGTAAAGGTGACACGCAGCGCTTCTGGAGATTGGAAGGGGATGGCATCATCGCGCAAGGGGCGATCATTAACGCCACTCATCCGAGGCAAAATTGCACCGTCAGCAACAAACGCCACTAATTCTCGTTCATCTAGCTGCTGGCGCAACCAGTCGGCATCTTCAACGGTTTCGACGTGTTGTTGAATCGCAGTAGCATCTAGAGATTTGTACTTGAGGGCGTCGTCAACGAGTTGGGGAATATCTTTGCACAGCATCTCCGCCGCTTGCCACCCCGATATACGGCGACCTCGTGCTGGTAATCCGACAACGAACCGTACTTCTACCAGTTCGTCGGTGATGAAGGCGGAGGTACGCTCAAGTACTGATTGTCCCACCTGAGTGATCGCAATGAGTCCGCTGTTGCCTGTGCCTCGGCGATCGCTCATCGTTTTTGCCACTCGGTCAAATTGGCGTGTCAGGTAATCTCGGAGAGCAATTTCTCGGCTGGGGGTGCGATAGAGTTCAGGGGGAAAATCGGCAATGGACTGGGGAATTTGCACTCGCACCTGACTGGGGCTAGCAAAGGGATCGCCTTGGACGCGATCAACAATGAGGGTGAAATGGGGGAACTGGTAACGTCCCTTGATATCTTTGTAGGCTTTGTAGCCGCGATCGTCGAGTTGTAGCAGTAACTGGTGCAGGTTTTCTGAATGGGTCATGGGTCATTCATCGTGGGTCATAGATTGTTCGCGAAAAACTAATGACTAATGACAAAGTATCAAGATTTTAACAAGCTTGCCTAACTTTAAAACGATGAACCCGGTTGCTTCAGGAACTCAGCTTCTGCTGGTGTTGTCTGGCGACCTAAAATTGAGTTGCGATGGGGAAAGCGTCCGAAGCGTTCGATGACTCTAAGATGGCGGTCGGCGTAATTGATGCCGTCAGAGCAGTTGGGATCATCTTTAAGGGTTGAGAACAACTTGACGGACTGATGCTGATCTTTGAGATTCTCGCTGTGTTCAAAGGGCATATAAATGAACCATCGCTGAATGGGAAGTAATTCCTGAGCAAAACCGCACTCAATGGTATGTTGGGCGGTTTCGAGGGCTTGGGAGTCGGTTGCAAAGGCTTGGGGCTGTCCGCGAAACATATTGCGGGGGAACTGATCGAGCAGGATAATGAGTGCCAGACAACTGTGGGGGGCTGTTTTCCAGTTATTGAGTTGACCCCCTGCGGCTTGCTGGTAATCGTGGAGAAAGCGCGATCGCACGTCTTCGTCAAAGGCTGGATTTTTGGTAAACCACTGCTTGCGCTTTTTTCCGTAATCTGCATCATCTGGCTTACCAAACCAAAACTCTAAAATTTCCTTAACTTGTGACATCAATTTGTGTTCCTGTTATTGGCGTTAAAATCAATCCTCAACTAGACTTATTGATCACTAGTCTATATGACTAGATGCACCCATATCGGATAGTATCAATGGAAATCTAACTATCGTTAGGAGACTCCCTTTAACTTTTCAAGAAAAAAGTACACACTTATAGATGTGACAGTGGCATTGCAGTCTATTTGTACCCAATTTCTGTACAACAATTGATAGGCTGAAGAGATTCATCCTGTGTAGATTGGAGTCTCCCTTGTTTTTCAGCGTTGTCATTCCCACTTACAACCGCCTCCCTATTCTGGAAAAGTGCCTGAGAGCGTTGGAACACCAACACCTCAGCAGCGATCGCTCTGTCATTGACTATGAAGTAGTGGTAGTGGACGATGGCTCAAGCGATGGAACCTTAGACTGGTTGGAGTCTCACAAAAGCGAATTTCCCCATGTACAAAGGTTTGCTCAAAATCACTTAGGACCGGCAGCCGCTCGAAATCTAGGCGTTGAGCAGGCTCAGGGGGATACCATTATCTTTATTGACAGCGATTTAGTGGTTACTGAGCATTTCCTGCAAGCCCATGCCGATGCCCTAATGGAAGGACAGAAAAAATGGGGAAGCGATCGCTTCTTCACCTATGGCTGGGTAGTCAATACCTGTAATTTCGATAACCCCACCTCCGAACCCTACAAGCTAACGGATTTTTCAGCGGCTTATTTTGCGACGGGAAATGTAGCGATCGCTCGGAAATGGCTCGAAAAAGCTGGACTCTTTGATACCCGCTTCCAACTCTACGGTTGGGAAGATTTAGAACTGGGTGTCAGACTCAAACAACTCGGCTTAAAACTAATAAAATGTCCGGCTGCTGTCGGTTATCACTGGCATCCCCCCTTTGCTTTAAACCAAATTCCCCCCATGATAGACCGAGAAATCCAACGGGGACGCATGGGGGTTTTGTTCTACCAAAAGCACCCGACGTGGGAAGTACGGATGATGATTCAGATGACATGGCTGCACCGTCTTCTTTGGGGAATCCTTTCTCTGGGTGGTAGACTCAACGAACGGACAATGGCTCCTTTTCTACAATGGTTGATTGACCGAGGCAAGCCCCAGTTAGCATTAGAAGTTGCCCGCATTTTTCTCAACTGGTATAACGTGCAGGGGGTTTATGCCGCGTATTCCCAAATGCAACAGTAAAGATGTTCCAGATAACTCAAGTGGATTTCAGGAGATTCATAGCAGAATGCTTAATCAGTGGAGGTATTAATAATGAGCTTATTTATATAGACTCTACCCTTATCACAAAAAACTTTGATTGTTAGCCTGGAATTTTTGGAAGCTTGAGCTTTGAACTTTGGATTAAAGCAAAGAAACCATTACTCAGTCACATCAGACATCCGTCGCAGATTCAAAATGTCGCTCATTTTTTTAATCTGAGTACAGCTTTGCTGCAACTGCTCGTAATCGCGAATATCAATACACAAGTCAATAATCGCGGGTTTACCGTCTTGAGTTTTCACCTGAGCTTTGCGGATGTTGATGTGTTGGTCGCTCAAGCGAGAGAGGATATCTTTGAAGACTCCCACTCGATCGAGGACTTCAATTTGTAAGTTGACTGGATAGGTTTGAGGGCGTCCATTATCGCTATCCGTTGGATTCCAATTGACTGGGATGAGTCGTTCTCCTGGCACATTTTCCACGTTAGAACAACCTTGACGATGAATCGAAATTCCGCGCAAGCGAGTAACAACGCCAATAATCGCTTCCCCAGGAATAGGATTGCAACACCCGGCAATACGGTGCATTAGTCCTTCTACACCTGCAATGGGTTCATCTTTAGCCGTACCCGAATTGGCAGGCATTTTAGAGACTGAAGCAGTGGATACAAGGGTTTCTTCGATTGTTTCTGTCGTTTCAATCGGTTGTGTCTCTGTCACCTCGCCTCGCAGTCGATTGAGGACTAAGTTGAGAGTCACCTCACCGTATCCCAGCGCCGCTAGTAAATCTTCGACACTGTGGTAATTGCAGCGTTCGGCAACGGAGTTCATGGGTTGAGATTTGAGTAAGGATTCAAAGCCCTTTTTACCGACTTCCTTCTCCAACAGTCCCCGACCTCGGGCAAGATTTTCATCACGATTTGATCGCTTGTACCATTGCCGAATCCGGTTACGAGCGCTGGGAGTGACGACAAAATTTAACCAATCTAAACTCGGATGGCTATTTTTCTGGGTGACAATTTCTACAATATCCCCATTCTTCAATGGCGTATCCAGCACCCGCCACTGACCGTTAATTCTCACACCAGCACAGTGATGTCCCACCTCCGTGTGAATTCGATAGGCAAAATCAACTGCCGTTGCTCCCCGGTTTAGAGCCATCACATCCCCATTCGGGGTGAATACATAGACATCATCCTCAAATAAATTATCTTTAACGCTGTCGATGTATTCCTGAGCATCTTTTAAGTCACTCTGCCATTCCAGCAACTGCCGCAGCCAAGTAAATTTTTCATCTTCCGTGGATAGTCGAATATGGTTCGAGCCACCGCTTTCCTTGTATTTCCAGTGCGCGGCAATTCCATATTCGGCAATGTGATGCATTTCTAGGGTGCGAATTTGGATCTCAATGGGACGCCCGTGAGTCCCGATGACACCGGTATGCAGCGACTGATAGCGATTCGGTTTGGGTAAGCCGATGTAGTCTTTAAACCGACCCGGAATCGGTCGAAAGGCATCGTGAACTACAGCCAATGCACGGTAGCACTCTTCTTTTGTCTTTACAAGCAGTCGCATGGCAGCAAGGTCGTAGATTTCGTGAAATCCTTTTTGCTGCCGCTGCATTTTCTGGTAAATTCCATACAAGTGCTTGGGACGAGCGCTGATATCGAGTCCCTGGATGCCAACCTCCTCAAGACGCTGCCGCAGAATTTGCGTGACCTTTGTTAATCGCTCTTCCCGATCTGAACGTCGTTCAGCTACCAGTGCTTGCATCTGGCGGTAGGCTTGCGGTTCGAGATACTTAAACGCTAGATCTTCTAATTCCCATTTAAAGCGTCCAATTCCCAGGCGATTTGCTAGGGGTGCGAAGATATCGCGGGTTTCCTGAGCGATCGCCCGCTGTTTTTCTGGCTTCAAATGTTCTAAGGTGCGCATATTGTGCAGTCGGTCTGCCAACTTCACCACAATCACCCGAATATCTTTTGCCATTGCCAGAAACATCCGGCGGAAGTTTTCGGCTTGGCGCTCGGTTTTGCTAGAGAAGTTGAATTTAGACAGCTTGGTGACGCCTTCTACGAGCTGCCGTACTTCGCTTCCGAACCAAGATTCAATTTCTTCAAGGGTAACGTCAGTATCCTCCACCACGTCATGGAGCAATCCAGCCGCTATCATAGTACTGTTGCCGCCTAAATCTCTTAATAAACCGGCAACGGCGACTGGATGGGCAATGTAAGGTTCCCCAGATGCACGGTACTGGGTTGAGTGGAGTTGGTAGGCAAATTCAAACGCCCGAACGACTAAAGCCGTGTCGTCAGGCAGGGTTTGTTCGTTGGTTGAGGACGCTGTTGATAAACAGTCCTTTAACCAGTCAGGAACTTCAAGGTTGTAAGTAGACGTTGAAGTTAGAGTCATGGCATCCATAGTTACTTTCCTTAACCGATAAAAAATAGCTGTAGGAGTTGTGTACAACTGTAGGGAGATCTCCCGTGGGGCTGCTTCCCCCCTCGGTTTCACTCCTCCGGCACCTGCTGCAATGATTGAGACGGGATGTTAAACAGGGTTTGACGTTATCCTCCTTGATGAGACTACTCCAAGGTCTTGCCAGATGAGCGATTGAGCAGAACTTGATCGAGAGACAAGGGTTTGCCGATACGACAGTGGTAGAGCGAGGAAGCCTTTCGGTTCATCGCTCCTGGGTAGGAAAAGCTGGTTTTAAGGTTTATGCCTTAGCGCTAGCTTTAATATCAGCAATTACTTTGAAAAAAGAAAAGATTCTTTACATTAATTTTAGACCAACGAGGTCAATCATGTTAGCACCGTCACAAAGTCAGCACTATCAGAAATTTCAACAAGCCCTAGAGCAGCTCTACGATAGGATGGCTTCTCCCGATTTAGAGGTAGCAACCATTCTAGAACCTTTCCAGGCAGTTAAACAGCTCTACTACGACCGAATTGCCAGTCTGAGTGCGGATAACATAGCACCGGACTTTACCTCTCGGTGGCAGTCTGTTCAGACAGAAATTCACAAACAGATACGACTGTTAGAGACAGATATGATGCTATTGCAGGCTTCGCGGAGTTCTGCAACATTTAACTCTAGGGCTTCAGGCATTCGTGATCGCCTCAACACCCTGATTCAGTATTGCCAGAGTTTGCTTCAATTTTAGCGCGATCGCTCCATTCGCAGTAGATTAATAAAATTGGACGCTTTGAGGAAAAATAACCCGTGCAATGTCCCAAATGTAGAACAGTGTCCCTGGTAGACGGCTCCCTATCCGATAAGTTTGCTGTCAAGTCCTGCCAGGAATGCAAAGGCACCTGGATTCCGGCTAACGAGTACGAAGGGTGGCAAGCACGTCAAACCTACAATCAAACCGTATCGGATTTACCTCCCGATTCACTAGATATACAATTTGTCAAGTCTCCTTTTGATACCAAAGCAGCATTATGTCCAGAGTGCCAGCGTTACCTGTCTCGCGCTAAAGTCAACCTGAAAACACCGTTTTATGTGGAACGGTGTCCCCAATGCCGGGGGATTTGGTGCGATAAGGGTGAGTGGGACATTCTGGAACGGCTAGGATTGCACACCACCATTGAACAGCTTTTTACCAATGAATGGCAGACTAAGGCACGAGAACGACAACTTTGGGAAAAAGAACGGCAAGCGACTGCGGACAAATTAGGCAGTGAACTGGCATTCCAGGTATTTGAATTGGCAGAACGGTTAGCGAATCATCCGAATGGAGATTTTGGCGTTGCCTATTTAATGCGGCGCGTTGCAGGTAATGTGCAACCGCAAAATCCTAAAAGTGAGAGATGATTCAAATCTTACAAGCAAGTGACCTTTCGCTTTATGAGGTCGAAGAAAAGTTTAACCTACAGCAAGAGCTTCCTCAATATGCCTTGTCTGATGAGTTCACCATTGCCAATCGAGAAAATGGACTCTATCAGGTCTTGCAGATTTTGAAGCGGCTTAAGGACTTGGCGCAGCAGGACTAGAGGGAACCGTTTGGAAATTGGAACATTTTTGCATAGGATTGAGCAATCAAGTCACCGATGACTCGTTACCTTTTCCCTGTCAAGCATGACTGAAGCCCTTTTTTGCGTCGAAAATTTGCGGATAGCTTATCCCACTCAGACAGCAGCCGTTACCCGATGGGCGGTGGATGATGTCTCATTTACCCTGAATCCTGGAGAACGATTGGGATTGGTGGGAGAGTCAGGGTGTGGTAAGTCAACTTTGGGACGAGCGGCAATGCGACTGTTACCGCCATCTAGTCAGATTGAGGGAAAAGTCTGGTTTGAGGGGCGGTCGGTTTTTGATCTCACAGCGACTCAGTTACGCCAGTTTCGTGGGGAAGTGGTGGCGCTGGTGTTTCAAGACCCGATGACTCGCCTCGATCCCCTGATGACGATTGGGGAGCATTGCATTGAAACATTAAGAGCGCATCAATCCCACTTGTCTCGTAAGGAGAGTAAGGAAAAGGCGATTGAAACGCTAGAAGCAGTAAAGATTCCGGCTAATCGCTGGTCGCAGTATCCCCACGAGTTTAGTGGTGGGATGCGACAACGGGTAGCGATCGCTTTAGCGCTATTGCTCAATCCTAAGCTGATTGTTGCCGACGAACCCACTACCAGTCTGGATGTTACCGTATCAGCACAGATTTTAGCAGAATTAACTCGATTGTGCCGGGAACGGGATATGGCACTGTTGCTAATTTCCCACGACCTGGCAATGGTAGGGGAGTACTGCGATCGCATCGCGGTAATGTATGGCGGCAAGATGGTAGAAATGGGTGCATTTGGGGACATTTTGCACAAACCCCAGCATGAGTATACGCGATCGCTCTTGGCAGCAGCGTTGCACATTCAAGCCGTGGGAGATGAGGAGCGGGGGAGCGGAGGAGCGGAGGAGCAGGGGTGCAGGGGTGCAGGGGAGAGTTTGATTGCCTCACCTTCTTATCTGAACACCTCACCTATACTGCGGGTGAAAAATCTAAAGCAGTATTACACCTTAGAAGGAAATTTTATCGCTCAATTCTTTTCTAAAGAGCGTCAACTTATCAAAGCAGTCGATAATGTCAGTTTTGAACTGTATCCGGGTCAGGTATTGGGACTCGTGGGAGAATCAGGATGTGGCAAGAGTACTCTGTCTCGCACAATTTTGCAGCTTATTGCTCCGACTTCTGGAACCGTTGAATTTCAGGGAACCAACTTAACCCAACTAGATCGAAAATCTCTGCGGGAAATGCGACGGCAAATCCAAATGATATTTCAAGATCCCCATGCTTGTCTTAATCCGTTGATGACGGTGGGACAAAGTATTGCTGATCCACTCTTTATTCACCACATGGCAGATGCTATGGCAGCAAAACGTCAAGTAATTGAGATGCTGGAACGGGTGGGGTTAACTCCGACAGAGGAGTACTACCATCGATATCCAGCAGACTTATCCGGGGGACAGCAACAACGAGTAGCGATCGCACGGGCTTTGATTACTCGCCCAAGTTTGTTAATCTGTGATGAACCCGTGAGTATGCTGGATGCTAGTGTGCAGACGCAGGTACTGGAGTTGATGCGATCGCTGAAGGATGAATTTAAATTAACGTATTTGTTCATTACCCATGACCTTTGGGTAGCGCGGTTCTTTTGCGATGCGATCGCTGTTATGAATAAGGGTAAAATTGTGGAAATGAGAGCAACTGAGGAACTCTTTACCAATCCCCAACACCCCTACACTCAAACACTCCTACAAGCTGCTCCCCTACTAGCAACACATCCGGGTAAGTAGGGGTGCAGAGGAGTTAGTCATTTATTCAATTCCCGTAGGACAGGCATCTTGCCTGTCTCAGCTATTAACTAACTCTTTATTTGTGGGAAAGGACATAAAGTAACCCAATAACAAAGCTGCGTCTCAAGCATTCTCTTGAGACATTTCTGCCAGATACTGTCTCACCCAAGCGCGGAAAGCTTTCTGAAAAATTCTTGGACTTGCACTTATATTTTGTTCAATGAACCCAGGTATTTCTTTAGCCGGAAATGTCCCAAAAGCCAGGCTTGTATCAGTTTCTTTGTAGGTTCCTGATTCAAGCTGATAGATGTGCAGTACAGTCATGTCATAGAGCCAAATTTCAGGAACTCCTAGAGCGGCATAAATGGCTTGTCTTTTGAGGGAAGGGCTGGTATAGTCTACTTCCAGGATCAGGTCTGGAGGCGGGTCTTTAGAAAGGTTGATGTTCGGCTTTATATTCCGAATCGCTGGCTCATTCTGAATATAGAAGCAATTATCAGGCTCTGCTCCCTTCAATAAATCTTTTCGTTTCCAGGTGGTTGAACCGAGAGCCTCGCAATCCATATCCAATTCTTCTGCTAGGTATTTAATCAAATCCCTGATGATTTCTTTGTAGTATTCGTGTTTCTGCGATGGCATTCTAATTTCAAGTGTTCCTCGGTCATAAGCTAATCTTGCAGAACGATTATCGCCTAGTTGTTCTAGAATACTTTCAAACTCTTCCCAACTGACGTTATAGCGTAGTTCTCGTGTTTCTCTGTCTTCCTCGTCGCTTCTCTCCTGAATTAATGCCTGAAAGCGCTCATCTTCTCGAATGCTATCAAAGTCTGAGTCAATTTTTGCATCCTCTCGGTATTCGTCAGGACTCAGATTAAGGGCTTGTTGTAAGTTCTCGATAGCTTGCTCAACATTACCTTGCAAGGCATAGCAGCAAGCCTTGTTGTAAAAAGCATCGGCATAGTTAGGTTGAAATTCTAGGACTTTGTTAAAGCTAGCGATCGCTTCTCTGTAGCGCCCCAAGTTTCCCAAGGCTACACCTTGATTGTACCAAGCGTTGTAGAATTCCTGATTTTTTTTTATAGCTTCCTCGTAGCACGTTAGGGCTTCTTCATCACGTCCTAACTCATCAAGTGCTAAACCCCAATTATTCAAAGCTTGATAAAGGTCTGGTTTAATTTCTAGAGCTTTGCGCCAGCTATAAATTGCATCTTCAAAGTGTTCCAAGTGAAATAGCGTATCACCTCGGTTGTACCAAGCTTCGTAGAATTCATCTTCTTTTCCTTTCAGGGCTTTATCATAGCTCTTGATTGCATCTTCATAACGTCCCAACTGAAACAGTGCATTGCCCCGGTTGTACCAAGCGTCGGAGAAATCTTGTTTTTTCTGTAGGGGTTTTTCGTAGTTTATTATCGCTTCTTCATAACGTTCTAACTTGAACAGCTCGTTGCCCTGGTTATACCATGCATCTTCCTTGTCAGGTTTGATTTCCAGGAGTTGTTCGAGTTTAGCTGTTACTTCCTTATTGCGCTCTAATGTTGCTGTACTCATTGCAGTATTTATTCCATTCAAGTTTTGCCAAATTCGTCATCTAAATTTTAATGCTACTTTCCCTCACTTCTCTTGACATCCCCAATCAACGCCTGAAACCGCTTATTCTTCCGCAACCGCTCCAAATCTGGATCAGTTTTCGCAAACGGCAGGTACTTAGCCGGATTCAGTTTAATCGCCTGTTCAATATGATTAACCGCTAACGTCACATTCCCCTGCATTGCATAACAATACCCCTTGTTATAAATCGCATTTACATGATTGGGATTAACCGCTAACGCCTTATCAAAATTTTCCATCGCTTCCTTATAGCGCCCCAACTTCACCAACGCATAGCCCCGATTGTCCCAAGCTTCATAGTTCTCCGGCATACAGACTAACGCCTTATCATAACTAGCGATCGCTTCCTTCAAGCGACCCAATCGCCGCAGTGTCAACCCCCGATTATTCCAAGCGTGAGTCTCATTAGGGTCAAATTCTAGGGCTTTCTCAAAGCATATCAAGGACTCTTTTTGCTTCCCCAACTTAGACAGCATATTCCCTCGATTAATCCAACTGCCTACATGATCTTGCTTAATTTCTATCGCCTTGCCAAAACTGGCGATCGCCTCTTCAAGTTTATCCGCTACCATCAAGGCACAGCCTCGGTTGTACCAAACTTCCGGGTCATCCGGATTAAGGTAAAGGGCTTTATCGTAACTTTTAATAGCTGTTTGCACGCGACCTAAGTTCGTGAGTACATTACCCCGATTACTCCACGCTTTATAGTAATTTGGGTTAATTTCTATAGCTTTCTCATAGTCAGTCAGCGCCTCTTTATTACGACCCAAAAACGCCAAAGAATTTCCCCGATCGCCCCAAGCCTCGTAATGGTCGGGTTCAATCTCAATCACCTTGTCAAAACTTGCGATCGCTTTTTCATGTTGCCCCCACTCCGCCAGAGCAATACCCCGATTTAACCAAATTCGAGTATCATCCGGCTTCAATTCACTGGCTCGGTCAAAACTAGCAACAGACTCCTCGTAACGCTGCAAATGTCCCAGTGCCAATCCGCGACAAGCCCAAGCATCCACATTTTCAGGCGTTAGCTGAACCGCATCATCAAAAAGGGCAACGGCAGCATCAAAATCTCGCGACTCTAAACAGCGCACACCCTGTTGAAAAATAAATTTAGCAGCGTTTGGGTCAGTCATTGGATTGTAGATTTTAGATTTTGGATTGAGTAGGGAGTAGGACAAAATTTTTACCCCACTCCTTACTCCCTACTCCCGTTCGGCTGACGCTCACGGCGGAAGCCCACTCCCTTTCTCAAAGTTACGGCTTAGAACGCAACTTGGTATAAATACCTTGGGCAAATTCTAAGGCGACCGATAACTTACTGGTTTGTTGCGGATACTCCACGACTGGGCGAGCAATAACCACTAACGGGATACTCAATTGAGCAGCAACGTGCCGTTTCACCGCTTCTCCCCCAGCTACTCCTGATGCTTTAGTTACAACTAACGAGATATTCCAGCCACACCAAAGCGCCTTTTCCAATTCAGCGGTTACAGGGGGGCGTAGGGCAATCAGACGATCAGAACTAAATCCAGCGGCTATGGCGGCTTCTAGGGACGTGACAGCGGGTAAAATGCGGGCGAATAGAGTTGAGCGGTTTTGCCAATTGCGAAACAAGGATAAGGCTTTGTAACCGACTGTGAGTAGTACCCGCTGCTGGTCGAGGTAATCGCTTTCTAACAAAGTCTGAAAACTGTCTAGGTAAATGACCTGTGGGTTATCCCCTTGAGACTCAACCGCTGGACGCTCAAAGCGTAGATAGGGAATTTGCAACGATTGTGCTGCCTGAATTGCCCTCTGAGAAATTTCCACCGCAAATGGATGGGAGGCGTCGAGAATCGCACTAATTTGCTGCTGCCGCAAAAACTGATTGAGCTGGCTGGCATCCAAACGCCCTACCTGCACCTGTAACGTTGGCGTTTTGGGATAAAGTGCCTCGGCTGCTGCTGTGGTGACAGTTACGATACAAGGTAATTTTAAAAAAGCGATCGCCTCGGCTAACTGGGTACTCTCACTCGTTCCGCCAATCAGCCAGAGGCGTCTGCTAATAGGTAACACGCTTTTCAAACAAGCGACGATAGTGCAATAATCAGTGTCCCTTCAGAGCTTTGGTAAAATTTTTGCGATAGGACTTATTCATCACGAGCAAAGCGGGCCACAACAGGGACAAGTAAAGACGATTGGGCAGACTGGGGTTGAAGTTCGTGCGATTGAACCCCTTCCAGAACTTCCAAACCCCGTAGCCGTAAACTCCCAATAGAACCAGAATCAATAAATTTAAAAATGGATTCATTCAATCAACCCCCATGACGACTGAGCGGCGGCTTCCAGTACTTGAAAGCAAAATATAGCATTAGCCCAGCGAGTAGGTAACGCTCATTTCTCAATTTTAACCGCACCTATCCCGTTAGACTGGAGTGACCCAGAACTAGAGCTTGGAGGTTGCATTGCCTTTTCCCAATCTCCAATTCCCCAGATAAGCTCTAGGGTTTGACCCTAGTTCAACAGAATTTCTCAAGTTCTGTCCTCTAGAAAATATCACCCCTATGGGTTGCACCGTAAAGCTTTCAGGCTTTCAGTTCAGCTTTATCCAGGGTAGGTGGAATTGATCCCGGCTACAACTCAAAGTAGCATTAGATTCAGTTCCAGTCTATCGATTGTTCAGTTGTGGGGACACCGTTAGGAGAGAGTGACCAGCTAAATGTTTCTTTTTTCACTTTTTTCATCGGAGACTGTTAAAGACAAACAAACCGTGAATTATACGGCAGCAAAGCCGTAAAGCGCAAGAACTTAGGAGGACTTATGCGAGCAGTGCTGATGGCAGGCGGTTCGGGAACACGTCTGAGACCGCTGACCTGCGATCTTCCCAAACCGATGGTTCCGGTGTTAAATCGACCGATCGCCGAACACATTATCAACCTACTCAAGCGACATCAGATTACAGAGGTCATTGCCACACTGTACTATCTCCCCGATGTTATGCGGGACTACTTCCAAGACGGCAGTGATTTTGGGGTGCAACTGACCTACGCCGTAGAGGAAGACCAGCCGCTTGGCACTGCGGGGTGTGTCAAAAATATTGCCGAATTACTCGATGATACCTTCTTAGTGATCAGTGGCGACAGCATTACTGACTTCGATTTGACAGCCGCGATTGAATTCCATAAAAGCCGAAAATCCAAAGCGACGATCGTTTTGTACCGCGTTCCCAATCCCGTTGAATTTGGGGTGGTGATTACGGATGAGGAAATGCGCATCCGTCGGTTTTTAGAAAAACCTTCAACTAGCGAAATCTTTTCAGATACCGTTAACACAGGCACCTACATCCTAGACCCCTCTGTTTTAGAGTACCTTCCCGAAAACACAGACAGCGACTTTTCTAAAGATTTGTTTCCCTTGCTCCTAGAAAAAGGGGAGCCGATGTATGGCTATGTTGCTGACGGATACTGGTGTGATGTTGGACATCTAGATGCTTACCGGGAAGCGCAATACGACGCTTTGCACAAAAAAGTAAAGCTAGACTATGCCTACGAAGAACAAAGCCCCAACTTGTGGGTGGGGCAAAACACATCCATTGACCCGAGCGCCAAGATTGAAACCCCAGTCCTGATTGGTAACAATTGCCGCATTGGTCCGGGAGCGCGGATTGAATCGGGTACGGTAATTGGCGATAACGTTACCGTTGGCGCTTACGCAGACCTGAAGCGACCGATTCTCTGGAATGGTTCAATTATCGGTGATGAAGCCCACCTGCGTGCCTGTGTTATTTCTCGAGGAACGCGAGTAGACCGTCGCGCTCACGTTTTAGAAGGTGCTGTCGTTGGTTCCCTTTCGACGGTGGGAGAAGAAGCACAAATTGGTCCGAGCGTGCGTGTCTGGCCCAGTAAGAAAATTGAATCGGGTGCCACGTTGAATATGAATCTCATTTGGGGAAATACTGCTCAACGCAATCTTTTTGGTCAACGGGGTGTCCAAGGTTTAGCCAATATCGATATTACTCCAGAATTTGCGGTCAAGTTAGGAGCGGCTTACGGTTCTACCTTAAAACCGGGTTCTCAGGTGGCAGTCTCCCGCGACCAGCGGAGCATCTCTCGCATGGTTTCCCGGTCCTTGATTGCTGGTTTGATGTCCGTCGGCATTCACGTCCAGAACCTGGAAGCAACCGCGATTCCGATCACTCGCTTAGTTGTTCCCACCCTAGCCGTTGCAGGTGGCATTCACGTAAGGGTACACCCCGATCGCCCCGATTACATCCTCATCGAAATTTTTGACGCTAAGGGCATCAATATCTCGAAAGCGAAAGAGAAGAAAATTGAGGGTGCTTACTTCAAGGAAGACTTGCGGCGATCGCCTATTGCTGAAATTGGCAATGTCAACTACCCCAGTCAGTTACTTGACCTCTACAGCACTGGCTTTGAGCGACATCTGAACATTGAAGCCATCCGCAATAGTGGCGCGAAGTTAGTGATTGACTACGCTTATGCGGTTTCCGGTGCTGTTCTGCCGGTGCTGCTGGCTAAGTTTGGTTGTGATGCGGTCGTTCTCAATGCCAGCTTGAACCAAACGTCTCTCTCGTCAGATGAACGGGAGGGATTACTAACTCAGTTGGGTCAAGTGGTCGAGGCACTGAAAGGGAACTTTGGCGTGCAGGTATCTGCCAATGGGGAGCAAATGATTCTGGTGGATGAATCAGGAATGCCTGTACGGGGTGAAACCCTGACGGCACTGCTGGTGAGTGTCATTCTGACAGCACATCCCAGAAGTACGGTGGTGGTTCCGGTACATGCATCCGGTGCTGTTGAACAGATTGCCCGACGGCACGATGGCAGAGTGATTCGCACCAAAGCCAATCCGGCAGCGTTGATGGAGGCATCTCAAACGAATCCCAATGTGGTGCTGGGAGGCTCTGAGGAAATGGGCTTTATTTTCCCGCAGCTCCATCCCGGCTTTGATGCGATGTTCTGCATTGCTAAACTGGTCGAGATGCTGACTATCCAGGAGCGATCGCTCGGTCAGATTCGCAGTGAACTTCCTCGTGTTTGCCATAAAACCTACACGATGCGCTGCCCTTGGACGGTGAAAGGCGCTCTCATGCGCCATCTGGTAGAAACTCACCCCAACGAAAACTTAGAACTCATCGACGGGGTGAAAATTGTCGAACGCCAAACAGACAGTTGGGTGCTGATTCTGCCAGATGCCGGAGAACCTCTGGTGCATATCTTTGCTAACAGTGATGACCGTGAGTGGGTAGACGAAAATCTTCGGAAGTACCGCAACTACGTTCAAGAGTTCGTTGAACAAGAAAGTGGGGCAGAGATTCCTAGAGCCGAAGCTTTGATCTAGGCTATCTGTCACCTGAACGATTGGGTCGTTCCATGGCGACCGGATACTGAATCAAACTGAGTACTTTTGTACTATAATTAAGGAGGATGCTGGACAATTCTAGCAGACTCCTTTTTTTCAGATAGATTTAACTTGCTCATTGATGAAAGTGGCAATGGTACACTAGTTCAGGTGTAGATTTTTTGAAGCTGACTAGAACGTAACACGCGCCACTCGAACAAATAGCGATCGCATTCATCGCCAGGAGACTTGAACCATGAATAGCTGCATCTTGATGGCACAAATCATTCAAGATCCAGAACTCCGCTATACCTCTGACAATCAAACTCCCATTGCCCAAATGCTGGTGGAGTTTCCCGGTATCAAGGCAGAAGACCCACCAACGACGTTAAAAGTAGTCGGCTGGCGCGAATTGGCGCATGACATTAAGGAAAATTATGCAGTAGGCGATCGCATTGTCATAGAAGGTCGCTTGGGGATGAATACGATCGAGCGATCGGAAGGGTTTAAAGAAAAGCGTGCTGAATTAACGGCTTCCCGAATTTACAAACTGGGAGCGGATACTGAGTTAGAACCTCAAGTCTCTACCTCTTCGACAGCGTTGCCGACTCCGGCACCCACATCAACTCCAAAATCAAATAACGTTGTTGTCCCCATGAGGGCGCGTAGCTCACCAGCACCAGCATCTGTTCCTAGCAGTACCGGGAGAGATTATTTATCTTCAGTCGATGAGCCAACCTTTGAACCTCCGGCTACTGTTCCAACGTCAACGTCTGTCACTTCAGAGAGTGAGAAAGACTTGGATGATATTCCTTTTTAATCCCTTTCTCGTTGGGGAGTAGGGAGTGGGGAAGATTGGTGCAGATAGTTTTACGGTTTTGACTCCTCCCCTGTCTAGGAGAGGTGATCAAGATTTCTGGCTTCCCCTTCCAGTGTATGTAGCAAGCAAAGAGCCGAAAGGATTGCTTTTTGTAATCCTTTCTATTAAATTTATCTATAGTCGGTTGTCGAGCTTGTAAAAACTCCCATTGTGTTTCAGCTTCTATATCCACTGGTTCATGCTATAGAGCCTTTTCTGATTCCGGTATGCTTTTGTTTAGCATGGGGATTGGTTGTTCTCTTCGTCTTGACCGTCTGGTCGGCAATGAGAGACAGTGTAGCTAGAGCAAAACGGATGCATCAGATTCCTTGTGCCTACTGCCAGTTTTTCACGAATGATCACCGTCTCAAATGTACGGTAAATCCATCAATTGCCAGTTCTGAGAATGCCATTAATTGTCGGGACTACTGTCCTGTGAATAAACAGATTCCCACAAACCAGAACCTAGCTTGATGCAAAGCTCGCTCGCACCTGTCGGTATTTAAACCCAACTGCTAATTTCCGCCGTTGTGAGGGAACGTTCTAACTTGACATATTCCCGTTTTGATGATTCTAGGATGTGTTTCATCGCCACAGCTTTGCCCTCATCGGCGGCGAGAAAGGCAGCATTCATGGCGATGGAGCGGGTATTGCCGCCTGTAACGCTGAGGTTGCCGAGTTTGGTATAGTTGGGGCTTGCTGGTGGGGGTTTATTTGGGGAAGATGCAAGACCAAATTTCGGCTCGGGATTTGCCGTCGGGGAAGGGGAATTTAACGATAAAGCGGATACGGCGTAGGAAGGCTTGGTCGAGGGATTCTTTCAGGTTAGTGGTGAGGATGGCTAGTACCGCTACCGATGAAAAACCTAATCCCCCAGCCCCCTTCCCTGCGAGGGAAGGGGGAGTAAAAATCTTACTCACCTCTTCTCGGGAGGGGTTAAATGGACAGGACTTACGCAGCACCGCCATCTGGTAGCAGCGTTTTTGTATCAGGCATTAGTCAGCACAGATCAAGCTGTAGCCATTTCCTCACCCTATGTGGCAGCCGTTGAATTTGAGGGAATAGAAGCGGGAGAAGTACGAGAACTCGAAACGGGTAAACCTCAGCGTCAAAACTGCAACCAAGGAATTGGGAATGGTGCAGAAGGTTGCGATCCCGGTAACTCCCGTCCTCATGGCGGCAGTAATGATGAGGGAAGACGGACACCTGGAGGTCGTCGCTAAGGTTTTTTATTTCTTACTCTATCAGTGGCAGGTATTCTTGTACAGGGTGTATTTATCCATTCAAGAGTTTTTGGGATAGACAGCTCATGTTGCCCGAATTTCAATTCAGGGCTTAACTCAGCAACATTCAACTTAAGGGTGATGATTGTTTTGTGGGCGATTGCTAAACTATACCTACACCTATAGATATGCCCATGAATCGATTTTTGCCAGATTCCAATTCTAACTCTTCTCCCTATAAAACTCCTCTAGGAGTTCCTCAACAGAATAAAACTGTACATCCCCCAGAAGATACTGCAACAGCAGCTCCCAAAACAGTTCGCAAAGTCAAGAACATCTACATCATCCTCTTAGTCATTGGCTTAGGTTTGGGGATACTTACCTCTGTGGGGGTTGTCGCTGTTATTGAGCAACTCGGACTGACTGAAGCCCCTGTAGAGGTAGAAAAAACTCTTCCCCAACCCGAGGTGAACTAGAAAGAGGGTGTGTACTACACTGCCTCTTTTCTCTGATCGTCTTTCTGATCGTTTTGTTTCTTTCCCTTCAGAAAGTATGTTGTCATTCTTCCCTTGCCTTTAACCTGAATGACTCCTCGTTCTTCAAATAAATAGCGATCTTTTAAGCGCTTATAAGTTTTTTCCGTTACCTGAATTCGATTGGCTACCCCGTGAGACTCCATCCGTGATGCCATATTCACCGTGTCTCCCCATAAGTCATAACTAAATTTTTTAATTCCAATCACTCCGGCTACTACAGGACCAATATTGATACCCATGCGAATGCTGAGAGAGAGATTATTTTCAATGTTGAATTGGGCAACAATTTCTTGCATATCCAGCGCCATTTTTGCGATCGCTTCCGTGTGATTTTCTTGTGGTGTAGGCAATCCGCCTACAACCATATAAGCATCACCAATTGTTTTAATTTTTTCTAACCCATAGCGTTCGCTCAGTTCATCAAAGGCAGAGAAAATCTGATTGAGTAAATCCACGACTTGGGTAGCAGAGAAGTAAGTTGCCAATTCCGTAAAGCCCACAATATCTGCAAATAAAACTGTTACTTCTTCAAAGCTATCTGCAATAGTCTTTTCAGATTGTTTCAATCGCTGGGCAATAGGTTTTGGCAAGATATTCAGTAGCAGGCGTTCTGATTGTTCTTGTTCGGAATGCAGGGCTTCTAGCCATGCTTTACGCACTGTAATGTCTTCTACTGTGCCTTCATAGTAAATCAGATCACCGTGGCGATCGCGAACTGCCCTTGCCTTTTGTGCAATCCAAAGTCTGCTACCATCTTTGCGATAAACTTGCGACTCAAAATCAGAAACAGAATCGTGCTTTTCCAGTAATTCTATCAATTCGCTATGACGTTTAGGCTGAACGTACAATTGGCGATCAATATTCGTGAGACTAGCGCAAAGTTCTGCCGGTGAGGCGTACCCATAGATATTAGCTAAGGTGATATTAGCACTCATATAACGTCCGCTGGGAGTTGTCTGGAAAATACCCTCAACTGAGTTATCTACAATCCGACGGTATTTCTCTTCTACTTGCTGGATCAGAGCAGCAGATTTTTTTAATTTAATGATAATGTAAATAGAAAAGCTTATGACTAAGATGAGGGTACATAAGTACAACAAAAACCGATAAAATTTACTTTTTTCTAGAGCTTGTTGATAAAATACGTTATAAGTTTGAGAAATTTTTTCACTCCGTTGACTTGCAGGCAGTTCTGCAATCTGCTTCGCCAAATCATCCACCAAGGGTTTATTCTGTAAGACGATTTCGGCATAAGCGATGGCGCGTTCCAAATCAACCTCTGGATAAACTTGGGCTTGTCTTTGTCGAAGTTTCTCGATTTGCTGATTAATTCGGTGAGTTAGATATTGGTTTTTAGGAGACTGATTATATTTGAGGACATTTTTTAGAAGATCATTAAGTTCTAAAACCAATTCATAATCCCCAAGTTCTGTCGATGCTGTCACCAACAAATCGCTAACGGTTATGGGAAAATCGTTCAGAGACTTTTTCAGAATTTTGTTATGAGATTTAAATTCTCGAATGAGTTTTTCTCGGGCTTGCGATAGTTTTATATAAGCTTGCAGATTCTGGGCAATTTCTTCATGTCCGCGCCGATTGATGAAATATGGAATTTCTTTCAAATTGCTTTGCAATTGCTGCAAGTCTTGTAATGCTCTCAAAAGAGAATCATACTCACTGAGCTGTCCCTCGCTTGCTTGCAAAACATCTTCATTGATTTGGCTATTTAGCTTATTGATTTGGCGCAAATTGCTGATATAATAAGCGTGTTGATCCAAATTTATTCCCAAAGCTTTAATAAACAGAAACACAAATACAAATACTCCGCCTGTAGCAATCATTATATTTCGCACAGCGGAGAATTTCATAAGCAGGCTAGTGTCAATTAACTCAACAGAACTTGCGCACGGGGATGCTCCTCTACCTCATTTTCTCCTTTTACTTCCCATAGCTTACTCTTGCGAACAGACTAGAGAGATGGAAAGAAGGTTTTCATGGTTTTGTTGTACGCGCTCTGAGGCATAAATCCCTCAATGGCAATATAAGAGGGTGTTCTTTTCCCCTATTCCCCTGTTTCGTCACTTGAGAAGGAAATCAGGGGAATAAGGGGAAATTTATAAAGAATTTTTGTTACTGAGGTTAAGATTCAAGCTAATCTAACCCTAGACTGATGACAATTGCTGAAATTACTATTACTTCTAATGCAGGAATTCCCCATTAAATCTTGTGGCTAGAGCGGGAGAGACTATCAATTCCAGATCGGTTGGAGATTGAGAACAAATCCGGGCAAGACATTTTCTCCTGATAAATGGGTGGGAAATTTCAAGACTTCAACAATCTGTTCTTGACGGTAAATTTCTACGCTATGGTTTTGGTGGTTAATCAACCATCCCAAACGAACCCCATTTTCTCGATATTCTTTCATCTTCTCTTGAGTGAATTTCAAACTCTCCTTAGCAGACATTAACTCCACGACAAAATCGGGACAAATTGGAGGAATTTTATCTTTTTGTTGGGGTGTAAGAGCATCCCATCGTTCTTGTTCGATCCAAGCTACATTAGGAGAGCGATCGCTACCTTGAGGAAGGTGAAAGCAGGTGGATGAGTCAAAGCAAACCCCTAATTTTGCCCGTCGATTCCAAATACCCAAATCAATGTAAATTTCAAAGTTGAGGTTTCCCGTTTCTCCGCCAGTAGGGAGCATTATTATTAACTCTCCCTTGGCATTGCGTTCAAATTTAACCTTAGGGTTAGTTCCGCAGAGTTGGTAAAACTGGTCGTCGTTTAGTTCGATGATAGGGTTGAAGTTTACAGTGACAGCGTGCATAGTGGTTTTGGCGATCACAGATTGTTAATTAACCATTAGATGTAACGTTTAGCAGAGAAGGGGACTGTATCGAGATAATCCTTAACTACTAACGAAGCTTCGAGTTTACCAGCTAGTCTCACTTAATGGACTCATGCAAGGCGGTATAAGTTTCCCAGTCCTTCTTCTGCTTACCTATCTTTATCTGAACGAGTAGATTAATACTACCACCCGTTACGAAGGAACAATTTTCCTTTCTTTTTCGCCATTTTCGCCGTGGTAAACAACTCCGCAAATGGTAGACAAAAGTAACCACCCAATCGTGTTGACTCGCAAATCAAACAAGGTGACATCAACGGCATTGAATAAGATACAACCCCCAAAAGCGATCAGATAACTGAATAAAATAACTCGGTCTTGATGAAGTCGAGATGACCAGTGGGCAACTAATAAAACCCCTTGAATCAATACCCAGCCAACTAAGCTAAAAAACAAGACTGTGGCTGGTATTCCTGTTTCAGCCGCAAGCATTAGCAGCAAATTGTGAGGATGACCCAGCCACAGGTTCATTTGCTGTTCGTAAAGCGGCGTAAAATTCCGTAAACCCCAACCCATCCAAGGACGCTGCTGGGTTAGAGACATGGCAAAGCGCCACTGAGTCACCCGCATCAACGCCACCGGACGGTCAGGATATAACTGGTCGGTCAGTCTTGCCCAAAAATAGGCGGGTACAATAACTCGTAGCCCTGTTCTTAGGGGTGGGGGACTAAACGCTGCCCCAAGTACAGCAGCCCCTGCCCCTGCAACTCCTGCCACCAAACAGCGCCAGCCTTGGTAAAGGGCAAACGCTAGACTTGCAAAAATTGCTACTCCCCAAGCGTTACGAGAATTGGTTAAAACAAGGGCGATCGCATTAATAATAACCGCTACTGTCAAAAACCCAAGTTTCCAGAAAAACCTCTGTCCCCTGACTGCTGAAACCAGCTCTACCCATAACCCCAGCCCCAAGCTAAAAACAATCACCAAATAAGCTGCCAGGATGTTAGCGTACATAAAAACAGACGCCATGCGACCTGGAGGGTTTCCCTGGGCTTCCAATACCCAACCCAAGACAGCTTGCCACTGCACTGGAGTCGTCCAGCCCCAAACCATCTGCCCAACGCCTAAAATAACTACGGGAATTGAAGAAATAACCAGAATCCAAGAAAGACGTCTTAGTTGCTGCGGGGTTTGCATGAGGACACTAAAGGCAGCAAACAAGACAAAGAAGGGAACGAAATTTGCCAAGCCTGGGAAAGCGTCTAAAGGCTTATCGGCAAAGCTGGATGCCACAATCAGCCAAAGACTCCAAATTGCGAATCCCCAGTTCAGGGGATAGCGGATAATCTGGCGATACCTTTGCCGCCACACCCCGGCTAAACTCAAAAACAATGCCAAAGCTCCCAAAGTTGGCAGTAAGGGGAATATCAGCACCCCTATCTGAGCAACATTCCAAGGGATTTGTAACCTTGGATTGGGATGCCAATCGAAAAGCTTTTGAATTTTTTTAGGGTAGCGGGGCATAGCCCATTTTGAATGCGTGAACTTTAACTTAACTCCTACTCCCCTATGCTTTAAACTGGCTCCCAACATTCACTGCGGGTGAGACGAATTTGCGCTAAGGCAAAGATAGTGGGAATAATGCGACCATAATTCGTGGCGATCGCTCGCCAGCCTATATCCGCAAAGAAATACCCCCATAATATCGGTCCCATAAAAGCAAATAGTGTTCGTGTCGCCCCATATCGTGCGGCGTTTACCGCCATGCCGCGCCGTGCTGCTTGTAGCGCCAATTGACCCTGAAACTGAGTCGCTGCGGCTGCACCGCCTCGAATCAAGGTTTCTTTGGCAACTTGATAGCGAGCAAAATGGAAGGCAACCTGACGGGCAATTTGTTGCAGCAGGAACGGCTTCAACACAGAAGTCACCGCTAAGGCGGAACCCCCCTTAATCAACACATCCATGGGATTGTGCTGAAGCTGAACAGGTAGAGGTTCCGAAGGTTTAACTTGTGCTAGCGATCGCTGCACTCGCACAGTCAGGGATTTCTGTTCTGAGACAGGCAAGCGCTTCCAAGCTCGACCTATCAAATTGAGAAATACTTCTGCCTCTAAATCGGTAGTTGTTAGCTGTTTCGAGTAAGGAATCTTTAGATAGCGACAAACTTGAATAAGAGCTTGTCGATAAGTAAACTCATGGGTGCGCCCTTGCAGTACAGTCATCCCATCTGCCGCCAAAAAGCGAAATCGCTGCTCTATGGCATCTAACCAAGTTTGGCGGTCTTGACTTTGAACGTCAATAGGCTCAGGCGTTTGAACATAATCAAGGGGATTGAATCGACGACGGAATAAAATTTCCGTCAGTTGTTGCAACTCATCTTCAGTTGCTAATTCTAAGGCAGATCTCAGCTCATCCAAATTTTTTGCCCTCCACAACCCCAGATCCATCATTGTCAACTATTCTACTTCTAGAATTCAACTCCAACAGGAACATCTATCGTGTTTGATGTCACTATTATCGGTGCGGGGCTTGCCGGACTCACCTGCGCTCAACAACTCCACCAAGCTGGCTATCGGGTTGTCGTGTTAGAAAAATCCCGTGGTGTAGGGGGACGAATGGCAACACGACGCCTTGACAATACCTGCGCCGATCATGGAATACCGGCAGTAGAGGCACGGGGAAAACTGCTACAACAACTAATCGAACAGTTGAGCGATCGCGGCATCCTCCAACTCTGGACAGATACCGTTAATGAATTTCCTACTCCACACTCATCCGTTACATCCGTTACTCAATCCCCTGCCAAATTCCCCCGGTACGCAGCACCAATGGGAATCACTGCCGTTGCTAAATTTCTGTCTACGGGTTTGGACATTCGGCTCAATCAACGAGTAGAAGAAATTACCGCAACCAAGGAACAAAACTGGCACCTTACCTGTGACTCACCTGATGAACTGACGACTAAGGCACTCGTCATTGCCATCCCCGCCCCCCAAGCTCTAATGCTACTGACACCCTTAGCTGAAACAGGTTTATCAGCAGACTTTCTTAATAGCTTGCATTCTGTAAAGTTTAACCCCTGCCTTAGTGCGATCGCAGGTTATCCTGTCCAACATCAGCACGATCTAGAATCATTGAAATTAAGCTGGAAATCCTTGACCATTCTCCAAGATACCGATTTAGCGTGGATTGGCATCGATAGCAGCAAACGCCCTCATGCACCATCACCCGTCTTCGTCTTGCACAGTACAGCCGCATTTGCCCAGCGTTACTTAGATACCACGGATTTAAAGCCCGCTGGACAACAGATGGTATCCCGTGCTGCACAGTTGCTATTTCCTTGGCTCGAAACCCCTGATTGGTTACAAGTTCATCGGTGGCGCTATGCCTTTCCCAAAACCCCTCTTAATCACAACTGCCTTGCGACTACAGCCCCCTTGCCTCTAGTTTGCTGTGGAGACTGGTGCGGGGGCAATCTAATCGAAAGTGCAATGAACTCCGGTTTAGCAGGGGCTGTCCAAGTCAATAGTCAGTTACAACAATTATCTCTGCCAAGGGAATATTTTTGGGAGGTATTTTCGTCTAGGGAGTAGGGAGTAGGGAGTAGGGAGTAGGGAGTAGGGAGTAGGGAACTCTGGCAGGAGAAAAGTTCATAAAAATTTAACCCAATTATTGCATTCTTCATTGAAGATTTACGAAGAATATTGGAAAGAAGGATTAAATTTAAAAGTAGTAAAAGGCAAGGTCAGTAAATTTACACAATCAGAGCGGGTGCTACAAAACTTCATAGTTAATAGCTCATAGCTATGAACCATGAACCCTTAACGTCTGAATCTCCTACGCTTTTAGATAAGTAAAAAGACTCAAGACCGAGGCTGATAATTTTCCTAGGGAACTACCAAATCATGACCAGCTCGATCCTCAAGAAATACATTGTTACCCCCCTTGTACTCTCCGGAGCCGTTTTCGCTGCCCTAACCCTACCTCTCAATAAGTTTGGCTCCAAACCAATCGTTATCCAAATGCAAGGGGAGCCACTTGCTTTCGGTCAAGTAGAGGAGTTTGCCCCCCTCTACCTGGGAGTAACGGGTATGTTGAGCGCAGGTGTGGGTGTTGTAAGCGTGGCACTAGCGGGATGGCAAGAATCTTCTCGCAAATCGGCTGAGACGCAGAAGAAAATATCACGTTTGATGGAAAATATCCAGGACAAGCAACAACTCCTGGAGTCACTCAAACAATCGCAAGCCGAGTTAAATACCTCCAGTTCAGAGCGATCGCTTGATGAGGAAATTGCCCATCAAAACACTCTAGAATCCCAACCTAGTCATTTCACAAACCCGGTTTCTGTTGCGGAAAACACAGAAATGCCACTGACGCAACAGCAAGATATCGAATTTTTCCGGACTATGGCAGAAGAGTTGCTCGAGGCTACAACCGTCAACCCAGAAAATTATACTCAATTGCAGTCACCTCTAGTAGTGAACTCGGAAGACAAGGAGAATGAGGAAGTCATTGTTCCCTTGCATGAGAGTAAAGTAGTGCGACTCAATTCAGTCACATCACCTCAGGTGCAAGCGATCGCTGCCAAGTTTGCCTCAGCTCAAACCTTCTTCGGTTATACTCAGACGAAGAATTCAGCCCAGTCATTATCTGTGAGTGCGTCTTCAGTCCCAACCGTGGAGGTTGAACAAATTGATGGTCAACTCGAACAACTAATGGAGCGCATTACCTTCATGCGAACAGCTCTGCACTCTGCACCCCAGCCCGTCGCTTCCATCATTCAACCAAACAACGACTCGCCTCCCAACTTTGCGGTAATCAGCAAGAATTGATAAGCTGCGCGGCAAATTGTAAGGCGTCTTCGTAACTGGAAACTTTCCCCTCAATTCTGGCTAGCTGAACTTCAGTCAGTAAGGTTCCGATTGTGGGACTGGGGCGCAAATTCAGGGCTTGCATCAAATCCTTACCAGTCACTAAGGGTGTGGGATGGGCAACTTGGTCATCCGGTGTGAGATAACGGTTTATCAGAGGGGCGATTTCATCTACAGGCGTTCCCTCTGCCACTGCCAAAACTGCCAAAGCTGGAAAAACTGAACCCACGTTTTGAAAGAAAAAATACTGATCTCGCAGGGGCATCTGAGATGATGGGTGAGACAGTAGCTGGGGCAAGTAGTGAAGTGTAATAACAACAGCTCGAACCTCAGCGCGACTGTACTTTAAACGCCACAGGAGTTCTTGTGCAGCTTCTGGTACGGATGGCAACAGATTGGCTAATTTTGCCAGACTGAGTAAGGATGACGATTTACCACTAACGGCAGTTTTCAGTTCTCTGCCTAATTCAGTCCTGTTTTCTGTCAGCATTTCTGCGGCTTGCTCAACGGTTGCCAATTGCCTCACACCTGGTTCTGTGGCATCAGGAAGCCAGGTTTGCAATACGTTATCGTCCCAAGCGGCTATAAGCCAGGGTGTGCCTTGAGGAGACTTGAGGAGATAGTTCAATTCAACTTGCACCCGTTCGGCAGCGACTTGTGCCAGTAAGGGGGCTAGCTGGCAAATCGTTGATCGCGTTGTCGGTTCGATGGTGAAACCGAGTTGGGCAGCTTGTCGGTAAGCTCGCAGCAAGCGTAAGGGGTCATCTTGCAGGTTTTTGGCGGATACCATGCGGATGACTTTTGCTTGGCAATCGGCTACACCTTGTAGGGGGTCGATGATTTGGTTGGTGTGAGGGTTGTATGCGATCGCATTAATCGTAAAATCTCGGCGATGCAAGTCCGTCTCTAAGCTATCTCCTTCCTGTTGAGCCACATCCACCGTTGCCCCTTCAAAAACGACTCTAGCAATTTGTCGCTGGGCATCGAGTACTACAAACCCAGCATTGTAGTATTTGGCTAGGTTTCGCGCTATCTTTACAGCCTCTGCTGGCACGACGAAATCTAAGTCGAGGTACTCTGCACGTCTAGAAAGCAACGCATCTCGCACAGCACCGCCAACTAAGCAAGCTTGGGATGGCAATTGCTCCAAGCTAAAGGGTAAAGTTTGAGGAGAGAGAACACGGAAGTGAAGAGTCATGGATCAGGTGTACGGTGTCAGGTTATATAGCCGAACTCATTTGCCTACACTACACCCTACACCCCATACCCTTTTCCTACTGAGATGTATTGCACTCAACCCATAGAGACGCGACCTATTCCGTCTCTACTTCATTACAAAAATCAACCTAAATACGGGTCAATTTCTGCCTTGCCTGAGCTAGGCTAACAAAAAGGACTTGGAGTTTGTGCAATGTGTATTTGCGTTAACTGCCACTATGTAGATCGCTGTACCACCTATCATGCTGTGGAAACGCAGCATGAGGTGCCGCATTTAACTGAAAACCCCAATTTTGAAGCCATTGAACCTACGATTAACGTCAATATTCGTCCTCAGGAAGATTTTGTGGAGATGGAATGGGATGTTGTTGGTTGTGAAAGCTTCAAAGAGGAACTTGGGAAATGGGTGAAATTGCGTCCGGGTGAGCTAGTGCCGACGTGATGGAAGAATTGAGTAGAGGCGCGGTATAGTGCGTCTCTACACCTGACCAAAGATAATACAGGAGTTTAGGAATTCAGAAGAATTAATGAATTCTTTGTCCCATCCTGTTCATTGACAGACTTTGATTGATTGCGCCAAGATTGTGATCAGAAATAAATTTTTGTAAAGGCTTGACTGGATGTCTTTTGAGCTTCTATCACTGGAGACGATCCAGGAACTGGCAAGACAATACGGCTACTGGGCTGTTTTCTTTGGGATTGCTTTAGAAAATACTGGAGTTCCTTTACCAGGAGAAACGATTACCTTAGTGGGTGGTTTTCTTGCAGGTAGCGGCGAACTGAATTATTGGTTGGTGCTAGGTAGTGCCATTACTGGAGCAGCACTCGGTGATAATTTTGGCTACTGGATCGGTAGAATCGGAGGTTTACCCTTTTTAATGCGAGCGGGACGCTTGTTTCGCATCTCGGAAACCCAACTAACAGAAGCTAAACGGCAATTTAGTGAGAATGCGGCGAGAGCTGTATTTTTTGGGCGCTTTGTTGCACTGCTGCGAATTTTTGCCGGACCGATGGCAGGTATTGCTGAGATGCCCTACCTCCAGTTTTTAGCCTGCAATTTTGCGGGTGCTACCCTTTGGGCATCGGTGATGGTGAGTATCGCCTTTTTTGTCGGACGCATCGTCCCTGTAGAAATATTAATCTCTCGGATAACTCAGTTTGGAATTGTGGCGTTGTTGCTGGTGATTGCCTGGATTGCGATTCGCCCATGGTTGGAGTCTCGTAAAGTTAAGCAGTCATCGGTGAGCGATCACCCTTCTGCATCAGGGGAGTAGATTAAAACTTCATAGGGGAAAAAGGAAAGGAGAAAATTAATTCTACCTTTCTTTTTTTGCATACCCAAATTGTATAAGATTATGCAAAAAATGCTCTATTCTTTCCAGGTGTAAACCTCATTCTCTATAGATTTATTTATTGCTGATATCATTGATGCATCTGTACCCCAATACAATGGTTAATTGTATCTATTTACACCAATTAAAATGTCTACAATTTGTATAGGATTAAGACAAGTCTGAAATCCTAGTGACGACTCCAAACACCAAGTGGGGCTTTCCGCGAAGAAAGCGAACAATAAAGATAGAAATTTTTAGGTCGAGTTGCCGAGCCAGGAGCATCAGTCATTGGTCATTGATTCAGCAAGAGTGCTGCTGAGGAGTTTTATGGTTCAAGCCTATATTGAAAACTTGCAAGAAATTGAGACAACCCGAGAAATCAATGCCGCTGTAATTAACGTCAGTGGTCGGCAGCGTATGCTATCGCAACGTATAGCGCTATTCTGTTTCAGGTTTGTGTGTTCTCAAGACCAAGCTGAACGGCAAATCTGGCGTACTCGTTTAATTGATACCGTCAATTTGATGGAAACGTGCCATGAGGGACTAATTTTCGGTAACTCCAGCATGAACCTACCAGGGATCACCTCTGAAGTTATTCGTAAAATGTATTTTGAACGACCGTTGAAGGTCGATCGAAAGGTACGCCAGTACATTGCCTATGTGCGAAGTTTAATTCAAGTCTCTGAGGTTGAACTCACTTCAGAGAATCCCTATTTTTGCTATATTTTAAAGGCAGCCTCTCATGACTTACTAGAGGTTTTAGATGCGGTAGTTAGTCAGTATGAGAAAGAGAGTAATGCTCAATTACTAGCACTCTACGAAGAGCAAGAAGAACTGTATGAAAAAATTACCAAAACAACAGCATTTGCTCAATCTCAAGCTCAACAGTTAGAAAAATTACTCATTGAACTACAACAGAGTCACTTACAAGTCATCCATACTGAAAAAATGTCGAGTCTTGGTCAGTTGGTGGCAGGGATTGCTCATGAAATTAACAATCCCGTCAATTTTATTTGTTCGAGTTTAATTTTTGCTCACCAGTACGCCCGAGACTTGCTGAAGCTCTTGCAACTCTATACTCAAGACTCTCCCTCACTCCTGCCAGAACTTCAAGCCGAAGCGGAGGCGATAGAACTTGATTATTTGATTCACGACTTTCCTAAACTTTTGGACTCGATGCAAGTAGCAGCGGATCGTATTTTCAATATCGGCAGGACGATTAAGAATTTTTCTCGTGTTGACGAAGCTGAAATGAGTCTTGCAAATCTACACGACGGCATTGATAGTACGCTGGTTATCTTACAGCATCGGCTCAAGCCTAATGGTGAGTTTACAGGCGTTGAAGTGGTTAAAGAGTATGGCGAATTGCCCTTAGTTGAGTGTTATGCTGGACAGCTTAATCAGGTGTTTATGAATCTTTTAAGTAACGCCATTGATGTTTTGGAAACTCAATCAGAGCCACGGATTATTAAAATTAGCACAGACCTTAAACAGTCTCAAGTCGTTGTCCAGATTGCCGATAACGGACCGGGTATCAGTCCAGAGGTGAAAAATAGAATTTTTGACCCGTTTTTTACAACTAAACCCATCGGCAAAGGTACGGGTTTGGGATTATCAATCAGCCACAAAATTGTGGAAGAAAAGCATGGGGGAGTACTGAGTTGTGTGTCACAACCGGGACAGGGAACGGAGTTTTGGATCGAACTGCCGATTCAGAAGGCAAGTTCACGAAGCACGATGGTGAGTGCGGTTGCTCAAAAGGGTAATGGGTGAGCCAGGAACTTGAGTTTGTGGTGATTGTAGCTTCCTATTGTGCAAGAGAAATAGACACTGAGCCTTGGCAATAGCGAAAGTTTTGTGATGTATTGGATTCAGGAACTATGCCGGGGGTGTATCTAGGTAGGAAGGAAAAACGGCACAGTTGCGATCGCCTAATCGGGAACTTTGCAAACTGGGGAAGCTTTATGGAACTGCTACACGCTCCAGGAGATAGTATTGCCCAACGTTATTGCATTTTAAGCACGTTGGGGCAAGGGGGGAGCGGGATAACGTACCAAGCAAAAGACACGCAAACCCGTCAGCAAGTGGCACTGAAAGCCCTGTCCCTCCACCGACTGACGGACTGGAAAATGCTAGAGCTATTTGAACGGGAAGCCCTGGTGCTGGCTAAACTGAATCATCCTGGCATTCCCAAATACTTGGATTATTTTCATACAGATACATCTCAAGACCGCTCGTTCTATATTGTCCAGCAGTTGGCAGAGGGACAGTCTCTTGATGTTTTAGTAAACAAGGGCTGGCGAACTAACGAACGGCAAGTTCGGCAGATAGCCATACAGATACTAGAAATTTTAGTGTATTTGCAGGCATTGAAACCGCCAGTGATTCATCGAGATATTAAGCCACAGAATATTATTCTACATACCTCTCCTCACCAAGGGGGGGCAAAGGGGGGTCAGGTATTTTTAGTCGATTTTGGAGCCGTACAAGATACCTATCACAGTACATTCATGCGGGGCAGTACGATGGTAGGAACCTACGGTTATATGGCTCCCGAACAGTTCCGGGGGCAAGCGGTTCCGGCAACCGATTTATACGGTTTAGGTGCAACCTTACTATTTTTGCTCACCCACCGTTCTCCGGCTGATTTACCAACGGATAGGCTGAAAATTGATTTTCGTTCCCGCGTCCAGATTAGCGAGTACTTTGCTGACTGGTTAGAAAAAATCCTGGAACCCGATGTCAAGGATAGATTCTCCTCGGCACAAGAAGCGTTAGCCGCACTGCGTAGTAAGCGGCGCATTAATACCGAATCGAGTTCCTCTACACCCTGGAAAGCGATCGCAGGCGTGGGAATTGCTACAGTTGTAGCTGTCAGTATTCTCAATCAGTACAAGTATCCTATCCTCAGCGCCATGGGATTTACGCCCAGAGCCCTATACGAGGGAATTATGGGCGGCGATATTGAAACCGTTCGATACTATTTAGACCGAGGCGTTAATGTGAATGCCAGGGAATACCAAGATCATACGCCTCTGCACTGGGCAGTCAGCAATAACAAACCCAACATCGCAGAACTTTTAATCGATAGAGGCGCAGATATTCAGGCTCGGTACGATGAAGATGGTCATACCGTTCTGCACATTGCCGTGCAGCATGACACAAAAGACATGGCAGAACTGTTGATGAATCGGGGTGCAGATATCCATACCAAGGATAACTTCGGCAATAACTGCCTGCACTTAGCTCTCATGAAGTCAGACGTATCCCACTACTACGGCATGGTACTCACAGAAAAGACGCCCTCAATCGAGATAGTAGAACTGTTGATTGAGCGAGGCGTCGATATCCATGCCAAAAACAATCGTGGCGAAACCCCTCTCTATTTTGCGCGATCGCAATCTCAGGAAGCGGCAGAGTTGCTGCAACGTTATGGCGCAACCGAGTAAATTGATGGAACAACTACACCAATCGGGAGACATCATCGCCCAACGCTACCGCATCCTGACTCTGTTGGGACAGGGGGGCGTTGGTACAACCTATGCCGCCCAAGACTTAAAAAACAGTCAAACAGTAGCGTTAAAAGCTCTTTCTCTCCGTCGGATGGCGGACTGGAAACAGATGGAACTGTTTGAACGAGAAGCCCGCATTCTCGCTCAACTCAAACATCCTGCCATTCCCTATTATCTAGACTATTTCCAAGTAGACACCGATCGCGATCGCAGTTTCTACATCGCCCAGCAGCTAGCACCAGGGAAATCGTTGGCGGTGTTGATTGAACGCGGTTGGCATCCTCATGAAGCACAGGTCAAACAGTTAGCGATTCGCCTCTTGAAAATTCTCATCTACCTACACCAACTAACACCCCCTGTTATTCATCGGGATATCAAGCCGCAAAATATTATTCTGAACCGTAAAGGACAAGTATTCCTCGTGGATTTCGGTGCGGTGCAAGATACCTATCACCACACAGTTACAGGTGGCAGCACCATCGTGGGTACATACGGTTACATGGCACCGGAGCAGTTTCGCGGACAAGCGGTAGTGTCTACCGATTTGTATGGGTTGGGAACGACATTGCTTTTCCTGTTAACCCAACAATCCCCTGCTGATTTACCCCAGCGCCAACTCAAAATTGATTTCCGTCCCCACGTTGACATTTCTAGGGAGTTTGCTGACTGGTTGGAGAAAATGCTCGAACCTGTTGTAGATGATCGATTTTCCTGTGCCAGCGAAGCTTTAGCCGTGTTGCAGGGAAAACAGGCGCTAACCCAATCTACCCCACCCAGACTTCGACTTCGCAAACCTCAGAACAGTAACATCCGTTTGACCAAGAATGAGCAGACAATAGTGGTAGAAATGCCCCCGGCTCGATTGCGCAGCAGAATCAGTCAGGTTTTTGCCCTCATCAATCTGATTTGGAACGGATTGTTAGCACTGACCATTTGGATGATTATAGAACTTTCGTTGTTCATGCAACCTTCTAATCTTATCCCCGTGGGTATTTGCGTATTGATTGGATTGTGGCTGCTGACTCAGTTTCTCTATGGCACGTTATCTCGGACAAAACTAGAAATTGATTCTCAGCAATTCCAGTTACAGAAGTGGTTGCTAGGTTCACGCTATCAAAAGGTTAAGGGAAAAACAGCAGAGATTAGTCAGGTAGAACTTAGGGAAATCAGTTTGCCGTTGAGTAAAAATCTGGTCAACTTCTGTGTACTGAGGTGGAAGTGGAAGCCGTTGGGTTTTGGGACGTTTTTGACGCAGGCGGAGAAAGAGTGGTTGGTGAAGGAGATGGGGGCGTTTCTGGAAAAAATACGTTAGTGAGAGGCAATATTAACACTGAAGTAGGATTGTAGCCCCAAAATTATATGCCTTGATTGGTTGGGCTGTCACTGAGAGTTGATAACTGATCCCTTAAACTCCAGCAGGTACACTAACTCCCAAAAACTCCTGCACCCGCTCTAAGTAAACGTCCGGAGCTTCCAGCATGGGGAAGTGAGCTGTCTTAGGAATCTCCAAATACTCAACCTTTTCACTCAATGATGCTGCTGTACGCCCCAGTTCTGGCGGAATAATTTTATCGTATTCGCCAGATATTAATAGAGTGGGAACCGTTAGCCCAGCAAACTTTTCGGGCATCACCTCAGAAGCATACTTGCTCACCGCTGTCAACATTGTCCCCAAGGCTGCCTGATAATCTGCTAGCAAAAAATCTTCTAAAAAGGCTCGCCTCACTTCCCTAGGCAATGGGCGGTGCAGAAATCGTGCCATAAACAGGGAATCGGCAAACGGAATCTGCAAGAACCAGCGAGGACGGAATTTCACCACATAGCCACCAAATTTATGAAAAGCAGCAAAGGCTTTCTCTTCGTATTCAAAAATACCACTACAGGTCAAAATTGCTCGCTCTACGCGCTCAGGATAGCGGTTGAGAAACATCGTCGCCGCTGACGCTCCCAACGAGTGGGCATTGATATAGACACGCTTCAGTTCTAAAGCCTCTAACAATACCGCCAAATCGTCGGCATAGTCTTCCATTTCATAGAGCAACTCTATCGGCTCTTGAGGTAATCGCGATCGCCCGAATCCCCGCAGATCGTAGAGCAGGCAGTTAAATCTATCCGATAGAGCTTTAGCAGTACTTTCCCAGTAACGAGCAGAGCCGCTCCAACCGTGGATGAAAACCATCACCGGCTTTTCTTTAGACTGAGCCGATTGAGGTATCCATTCGTAGTAATGCTCGACACCCCGAACTTGAATGTAAGACATTTTTTGTCCGTTGTCCTTTGTCTTTTGTCCGTGTCCGTTGTTAAAAACCAATGACTAGGCAGGGGATTTGATAACGGATGTAACGGATATTTTAGCGGTGGTCAAAGACCAATGACTAATAACTAATAACCACTAAGCTGATTCTGGCTTGGGTAAGGACGATGGATGAAGCAGTAGTTCTGCCGTTGAGCGCTTCTCGACCATTTCCCGCGTGATTGTGCAGCGAGTCACATCCTTACGGGAGGGTAACTCGTACATCACATCCAGCATCAATTCTTCTACAATACCACGCAGCGCCCTTGCGCCTGTTTTGCGGCGGTAGGCTTCTTGAGCGATCGCTCGAACGGCATCTTCGGTAAACCCTAACTGCACCGAATCCATTTTCAGCAGTTTCTGGTACTGCTTCACGAGGGCGTTACGGGGTTGGGTCAAGATTGCTATCAGCGCTTCTTCATCAAGCGGGTCAACTACAGCCGTCACCGGCACCCGACCAATGAACTCCGGAATCATACCGAACTTCACCAAGTCATCTGGCTCTAAATGCCGCAGAATATCTGCTGTCCGTTTCTCCCGAGACGGATTATCTCCCCCCTGAATAAAGCCCATAGAACGCTTACCAATCCGCTGTTCTACTACCTTATCTAGACCAACAAATGCCCCACCGCAAATAAAGAGAATGTTGCTCGTGTCGATCTGAATGCAGTCTTGATAGGGATGCTTTCGCCCCCCTTGGGGGGGTACGTTAGCAACCGTTCCCTCTAACATCTTCAGTAACGCCTGCTGGACTCCCTCACCAGAAACATCTCGGGTAATTGAAGGGTTTTCGCTCTTGCGGGCAATTTTGTCAATTTCATCAATGTAAATAATTCCCCGTTGGGCTTCTTCTACATCTAAGTCCGCCACTTGCAGCAGTCGCAGCAAGATATTTTCTACATCTTCGCCAACATAACCAGCTTCCGTCAGTGTCGTGGCATCTGCTACCGCAAACGGCACATCCAATACACTTGCTAGGGTTTGAGCCAGCAGGGTTTTACCGCACCCCGTTGGACCCAATAGCAGAATGTTAGATTTTTGCAGTTCTACTGAATCCTCTATTCCTGCCTTACCATTATTTGTAGCTGCCTTAGATTGAATAAAACTCAGGCGCTTGTAGTGGTTATAGACAGCGACCGATAGCACTTTTTTGGCTTCGTCCTGACCGATAACGTGCTCGTCGAGAAACTTTTTTAGTTCTCTCGGTTTGGGCATCTGATTCAGTGACAGACCGGCAGTACGAGTGCGGCGTTTTTGAGGAGGTTCGGAGCGGGGAACTTGCTGGGGAGCCGGGGTGCTGGAGTCAAGCAACTCCTCATCTAAAATTTCGTTGCATAGGTCAACACATTCATCACAGATGTAGACTCCGGGTCCGGCAATTAACTTGCGCACCTGCTCTTGAGACTTTCCACAAAACGAACATTTTAGATGGGAGTCGTACTTAGACATAAGGAGCCTCTTATTTAATAGAAGTGACAGTGGCTTCGCTGGGAAGGTTCTGTCGGGAGATGATCTGGTCAATTAGACCATACTCTTTTGCTTCAGCCGCTGACATAAAAAAGTCTCGTTCGGTATCAGCGGCTATTTTCTCATAGGGCTGCCCCGTATGGTGGGCTAGTAGTTCGCTGATCTGACGTTTGTGAAAAAGAATTTCCTTGGCTTGTATCTCAATGTCAACGGCTTGCCCTTGGGCACCGCCCAGAGGCTGAGAGAGCATAAACCGTGCATTTGGAAGGGATATCCGCTTGCCCGGAGCTCCTGATGCCAGCAGAAACACTCCCATATCAGTTGCTGCACCAAAACAAATGGTAACAACATCGGGGCGGATCTGTTGTATTGTGTCATAAATCGCCATTCCCGCGATCGCAGCCCCAAGTCCCATCAAGGGTCCACCCGGAGAGTGGATGTAAAGCTGAATTTCCTTGGTTGGGTCTTCGGCTTCTAAATAAAGGAGTTGAGCAATAATGGAGTCAGCCACTACATCATTGATTTGGGTTCCTAGGAAAACGATACGCTCTCGCAGAAGCCGTGAGTAGATATCAAAAGCCCGTTCCCCCATACCGGACTGTTCTATCACCATCGGCACCACATTGCTCAAGTTAGCGGAGTCACTCTCCGGGGAACTCAAGCTTTTGATTTCGTAGTCAGGGAACTGGGATTGCAGCATACAACAAATGTTCAACTAGAGTTAACAACCGTGCTGTCTGACCCAGCACTAAGGGCAATCTTTTGTGGTGTGGCAGGGTTTCGCTTCACACGCCAAGGAGATGGTCTTACGATCATTATGCCTTAGCTGTTTAAGGACTAGGGTTGTCAGCTATCGCCAGAAAACTGTTGATAACACGCCCTATGCCTCAACCCTCGGCTTACTTTGACTTGTGGCTGTCTTGACAGGTTCATTCAGTTACCTCTTGAACGGGAGTTTGTTGTTGCTCATTTTCTCCTGCTGCTTCCTCAGTTGGGGCTAAAGCTTCGGAAACAACCTCCTCTGCTGATACTTCAATGGTTTGGGATGATGCATCCCTTGCTTCTGAATCGGCGGTTTCTTCAGGAGTCAGCGACCCTTGAGGAACTAGTTCAATCGTAGCGTGTTCTTCCAACCATTGAATGGCTTTTTCTTTGCGTAAATCAGATGCGACGAACTCCCGCAACCGCTGAAGATCGATATCCTGCCCAGCCAACTGTTTCATCAATTCTTGACATTTAGCTTCAATCGCTTCTGGTTCGATGGTGAGAGATTCACGTTTAGCAACTTCCTGAACTGCCATGGACTGCCGGAGGCGTTCAATTGCATCAGGACGGGTTCGCTCCCGCAATTGCGGCATCATTTCGGGAGTAAACAACGTTTTAATATCCATCCCATAGTTTTCCATCTGGATGGCTGTCTGGGTGAGAATTGTCTGCACTTCCTGCTCAATCAAGCTTTCAGGCAGATCCATTTCCACCTGCGCAAGCAGGGCTTCTAGGAGGGCGTTCTCCTTATTCACTGCCGTTTCTTTCTCGGCTTTTTCAGCAAATTGCTTCCCTAAGGATTCCCGCAATTCTTCCAGACTTTCTAGTTCACTGATTTCTTGAGCAAAGTCATCATCAAGTTCTGGCAACTCTTTTTCTTTGAGTTCTTTGAGGGTGATGGTGAATTGTGCTACCTCACCTGCTAGATCCTCTCGGGCATAATCTTCAGGAAACGTTACAGAGACTTCTTTGGTTTCCCCAGGATTCATCCCGACAATTCCCGCAACGATATCGCCAATAAACCGTCCTTCCTCTAGCTCAATTTGAAAATCACTAGCCTCACCGCCTGAAATTTCGACCGCCTCTTTTCCCTCACCTATCAAGAAACCTTTGTAATCAATCACTGCCACATCTCCCATCTGGGCAGGACGCGATTCGACTGGAATGAGAGTGGCTTGCTGAACGCGACGCTCTTCTAAGAACTTGTCCACGGCATCGGCATCAGGTTGCACTTCCTCAGCTTTAATGCTTAAGCTGCCGTAATCGCCCAAATTGACTTGAGGAGGCACATCTACCGAGGCTGAGAACTTCAGGGGCTCTCCTGGCTCAAAATTACCAATCAACTCCTCATAGGAGGAGACTAATCTGTAGTTTCCCAGTACTTCAATAGTTTCTTGCGCAATTGCCTGCTTGAGCCCCGTTTGCACCAAATCTTCCAGAGCCGCTTCTTTAATACGCTTTAGTCCCAACCGCTGGAGCAAAATCTGACGGGGCACTTTTCCTTTGCGAAACCCAGGAATATTGGCAGAGCGGGCGAGGTTTTGTACGACCTTGTCGTAAGCTTGCTTGGTCGTTTCGGCGGGAATTTCAATTTCCAGACCGATTTGGCTCTTCGGGAGCTTTTCCTGAGTAACTTTCATTGATACTTACAATCGTTTGGAGACAACTTAATCTTAATAGAATAGTAGAGTTTTCTCGTGCTGAGGGATGGATAATTTAACGTCTGAAGATGAGGCTAGGGGGTTTTCGATTTTAGAAGTTAATGCCGCCTCTTGTGGTATGCTAGTTGAGCGACCAACAAGTACAGTATAAGTAGCCAGCCATCCTTTACTACTCGGTAGGAAAGAAACCATCTACATTGTTTGGCATGGTTTCCGTATCTGATGATAGTACATTCAGAGAGAGTGCTGCGTTAGCCAAGCGATTTCGTTAGGGATAGCGTTGCTGGATGCTGGTGACAGAGAAAGCCATTGAGCTGAGATTGCTTTCACGGCTTGGTAGCTCGCGGTTGTCAGATGTCAGGGGGATTGGATTGCTTCCAATCGAGCAAGGCAAAGGTTCTCACACAACCCAGTACGGGTTGGTGTAGCTTTGCTCGTACAGTCAGTGTAGTAATTTCTCTACAATACCTGTAAGGCTGGAACTCTCCCAAGGAAAATTGACGAAAAACTGAGTTGGCTGTGTTAAGACAGGTAGGTAATCGTATTTAATTTGTTAGAGTTCAAGGCATTTTGCAGGAGTTTTGCCGTAAATGCGCCAAAAATATCCGGAAAAGTTAAAAAAAACTTAATTATTTTGACAAACTTGGTTGAGTCACGGTTGGAAATATTTGTTTGTTCAGGAATTGGAGGAAACTCATTTGTCTAGTCAAGTTCGCGTTGCCATATTGGGCGCAACGGGTGCAGTAGGTACAGAGCTACTGGCATTACTCGACAGTCGAGACTTTCCCCTTGCCGGGCTAAAGCTGTTGGCATCCTCCCGTTCGGCTGGACGCACCCTTCCTTTCCGGGGCGAACAGTTGTCGGTAGAAGCGGTAACTGAAGAGTCTTTTGATGGGATCGATTTGGTTCTAGCATCCGCTGGCAGTTCGACGTCCAAAGCTTGGGCTTCCATTGCCGTTGAGCGAGGCGCTGTAGTGATTGACAACTCCAGCGCTTTTCGGATGAATCCCCAAGTTCCCCTAGTCATTCCCGAAGTCAATCCCGAAGCAGCGGCAAACCATCAAGGGATTATTGCCAATCCCAACTGCACCACTATTTTGATGGCTTTAGCCGTTTGGCCCCTCCATCAAGTTCAACCCGTGCAACGTATTGTTGCTGCCACCTATCAATCGGCTAGCGGTGCTGGTATGCGGGCAATGGAGGAACTCAAAGCCCAAGCCCAGGCAATTTTGCAAGGGGAAACCCCACCGACGAAAAGCTTTCCTTATCCGTTAGCCTTTAACTTGTTCCCGCACAATTCCCCCCTAAACGAGCAGGGATATTGCGAGGAAGAGATGAAGATGATTAACGAAACCCGCAAAATATTTAATGCTCCCCAGCTAAAAGTTAGTGCGACCTGTGTCCGGGTTCCCGTACTCCGCGCTCACTCAGAAGCGCTTAATCTAGAGTTTACCGAGCCAATGTCAGTAGCTAAGGCACGAGAGGTGCTATCTCACGCCCCCGGAGTCCGAGTAGTAGAAGATTGGCAGATGAATTACTTTCCCATGCCGATTGACGCTACCGATTGCGATGACGTGTTAGTGGGTCGAATTCGGCAAGACCTTTCTCATCCCTGCGGCTTAGAACTTTGGTTAAGTGGCGACCAAATTCGCAAAGGAGCGGCATTGAATGCTGTGCAAATCGCTGAGTTGTTAGTGGAGCGCAATTGGCTTCGACCTAATCTAGTAACAGCTAGTCATTAGTCATTAGTCCTTTGACGAATGATCAATGACCCATAAGTGAAGAGGAGTGACAAGAGGGTGGTCAATTTTGGACGTGTACTGACGGCGATGATTACGCCGTTTAAAGAAGATGGCAGCGTAAATTACGAGGTGGCAGAGCAGTTGGCGGCTCATTTAGCTGATAATGGCACCGATACGCTAGTGGTTTGCGGTACGACCGGCGAATCTCCTACCCTGGAACGGGATGAGGAGTATGAATTATTTCAGGTGGTACAAAAAGCTGTAGCGGGCAAAGCCAAGGTGATTGCCGGAACAGGATCGAATTCTACCGCAGAAGCGATCGCTGCCACGCAAAAAGCCGCTAAACTAGGATTAGATGGCTCATTACAAGTTGTTCCCTACTACAACAAACCTCCCCAAGCTGGACTGTATAAGCATTTTCAGGCGATCGCCCAATCTACCCCCGACCTGCCGCTAATGCTCTACAATGTACCAAGCCGTACCGCTCAAAACCTTCAACCGGAGACGGTTGTCCGTTTAGCGGAACTCCCCAACATCATAGCCATCAAGGAAGCCAGTGGTGATTTTGACCAGGCTAGCCAAATTCGGCGTCTGACTCCACCAGATTTTGCCATCTACTCTGGAGATGATTCCTTCACGTTAGCCCTGCTAGCCATTGGTGGTACTGGAGTTGTCAGTGTTGCCTCTCATCTAGTTGGCAAATATCTTCAGCAGATGATTGAAGCTTTCCATTCTGGTCAAACGAGTACGGCTCGCGAGATTCACCTTAAACTTTTTCCCCTATTTAAAGTCTTGTTTTGTAGTGCTAATCCTATCCCTATCAAAGCAGCACTGCGGCTTCAAGGATGGGAAGTAGGCTCTCCCCGTCTGCCCCTGTGCGAACTGCAACCTGAGTTAGAACAAGAATTAAAGGCTGTTTTACTAGAACTGTCTCTGCTTTAAATAAGTGCGGATATTACTACTCTAAAGCTCTTGCAATAAGGAAACAAAATCTAGCCGATGAATGACTCATAACTTTAATGTCTCCACCCATCTTAAATTTTTGGGCATTTTAATAGCCAATGGGTAGAGAGGAGAGAAAACAAAACCTAACTATCAAGTATCATTGCCCTCAAGCGAACCTATTAAGACTCGGTTTTTTCTCGAAAAAGTACGGGCAGCTAGGACTAGGGTGGGTGAGAGAGATATTTTTGTCCTCAACGCCGCCTTTTCTGCCACTCCATTGTAGAAATTCCAGCTTTTAAAAGCTATAAATCGAGTTGCTATTAAAGTTTTTTACCAACGAGCAATAGCATCAAAAAATGCAAATTGGTAGTCGGTTTGAATGTTGAACAAAACGAGAACCTTACACCTCAAAGGAGGAAAATGACTAGCACAAAATCCACCCCAGCTCTCAAAATTATCCCCCTCGGTGGGCTGCATGAAATTGGCAAAAATACCTGTATTTTTGAGTTCAATGATGAAATTATTCTATTAGATGCAGGAATTGGCTTTCCCAATGATGAAATGCATGGGGTAAATATCGTTCTGCCAGATATGACCTATCTGCAGGAAAACCGTCACAAAATCAAGGGCATGATTGTTACCCATGGTCACGAAGACCACATCGGCGGCATTCCCTATCACCTCAAACAGTTTGATATTCCCATCATTTACGGTCCTAGGCTAGCAATGGCTCTGCTGCAAGGCAAACTCGAAGAAGCCGGTGTAGCAAACCGTACAGTATTGAAAAGGGTTACCCCCCGTCAAATGGTACGCATCGGCTCCTCGTTCATGGTTGAATACATTCGCAACACACACTCAATGGCGGATAGCTTCACCGTTGCCATTCACACCCCCATTGGAGTCGTAATCCATACAGGAGACTTTAAAGTTGACCATACCCCTGTAGATGGTGAATTCTTTGATTTCCAACGATTGGCAGAACACGGAGAAAAAGGTGTCCTCTGCCTGCTGAGTGATTCCACCAACGCTGAAGTTCCGGGACACACCCCTTCAGAACGCTCGGTCTATCCCAATCTCGACCGAGTCTTCTCCCAAGCACCCGGACGGCTACTGGTGACGACCTTCGCCTCATCCGTTCACCGACTGCAAATTATTCTGGAATTGGCTCAAAAGCACAACCGAGTCGTTTCGGTGGTGGGTCGCTCGATGCTCAACGTCATCGCTCACGCTCGCAACCTTGGATACCTTAAGTGTCCGGACAGCTTATTTGAGCCACTGCACGCTGCCAACAGCCTGCCACCCGAAAAAGTGCTGATTTTAACGACAGGCTCTCAAGGCGAACCCCTAGCAGCATTAACCCGCATTTCTAAAGGCGAACACCGACAACTGAAAATCCGCGCAGGCGACACAGTTGTATTCTCTGCCAACCCCATTCCTGGTAATACCATTGCTGTGGTGAATACCATAGATCGGCTGATGATGCAAGGGGCTAATGTCATTTACGGGCGCAATCAGGGTATCCACGTTTCCGGTCATGGCGCTCAGGAAGACCAAAAGCTAATGCTGGCTTTAACTCGACCCAAATTATTCATGCCTGTTCACGGGGAACATCGGATGCTAGTGCAACATGGCAAAATGGCACAAGCGATGGGTATCCCTGCTGAAAATATGGTGATTACCAATAACGGCGATATTGTGGAATTAACCGAGGATAGCATTAGTGTTGTCGGACAAGTTCCCTCTGGCATTGAGCTAGTTGATCGGAGTGGCATCGTTCATCACGAAGTACTTAAAGAACGGCAGCAACTGGCAGGAGATGGTGTCGTTACTGTGGCAGCAGCCATCAGTTGGGAGGGCAAACTGCTTGCCGAGCCAGAAATTCACCTGCGCGGTGTCGTATCGGCTGTTGAGAAATCCCTCCTGCAACAGTTGGCGATTAAGACCATTGAACGGACGTTGAGCGATCGCTGGACTAACTTTGCCAAGTCCATAGATAATCAACAACCAGAGATTGACTGGGTAGGATTGCAGACGCAAATTGAACGCGATTTAGAGCGCTTATCCCGACGAGAACTCCAAAGTCGTCCCATGGTCGTCTTCTTACTGCAAACTCCAGAGAAGCCACCAGTTAAATCAGTAGGACGTCGCCGCCAGCGCACCGCTGCGAAGGCAGCATCTTAGCGATCTGAGATTGTGAATTTTAAATTATGAATGATGGATGCTAAAACTCTATTCATCATTCATAATTCTTTCCATGAGCCAAGCCAAGGAGCTACACGAGTCTGATGGGTGGCGTCAAAAAAGCCGCACGATTGTAAACTACGTTGTTAGACCGCAAGTGGCAAGTGCGGCACAATTATAAGTTGTACTGCTCTATTCTATTCAAGTAGCAGTAAGCATTATTAGCTATGAGGAGCAAATGCGTGGGTGGCTAAGTTATATAAGCAAAGTCAAGACTGTCGAACAGCAGGTTGAAGCTTACAAGCAACTTAAGCAACAATTAACAAATTACTGTGCTATTAAGTACATTAACTCATTGACAAAAAGTGCGCCTCCTTAACTTGTCAAGAATGAAGCGCTAGACTCAGGAGATGTTAGTACTTGGCGAGTAGAGCGGGATGTTGAGAGCGATCGCATTGGCATCCGAAGCAACAGAGGGGTTGTTCTAGTAAACGTGCTGTGCCACCTTTGCTAGCTGCTGCATCCCCGTTGCAATTTCTCCGTCACTTGCTGTCAAGCTGATCCGAAGACACTGCTGCTTGTGCTGCCACTCTTCGTGCAAACCGGGGAAGAAGGTGCTGCCAGGAACTGCAATCACTCCCACCTGTTTTAACCGCTGATAAAAGTCCCAATCACTAATCGGCAAATCTTGCAGCCACAACCAGGCAAAAATTGCCCCCTCCCCGCGATGCAACAACCAAGGCAAATCCTTGGGCATGGATTGATCGAGGGTATTTTCTACAACATCAAACTTTTTCTGGTAATAGGGACGAATCACGTTCGTGGAACTACTAACTAGTGCGCCAGAGGATATCGCTCGTGCAGCAATTGCTTGTCCATAGCGAGAGGAATGAATGCACAAATTCGTCTGGAATGACTGCAAAATTTCAATAACATCGGCAGAACCAATGGCTATGCCAATCCGTTCCCCTGGTAATCCCGCTTTAGAAAGACTCATGCAGTGGACGATATTTTCACCAAAAATGGGTGTCATTTCTGTAAAGTTTAATGCCGGAAACGGGGGGGCATAGGCTGAGTCAATGAACACTGGCACGTTGTAAGTGGCTGCCATTGCTGCTATTTTTTGCACCTCTTCATCCGTGAGGACGTTTCCTGTTGGATTGCAGGGGCGGGAGAAAATCACGCAACCTGTCTCTTCGGTAATCTTCAGTTGGCTGAAGTTGGGACGATATTTAAAGCGGTGGGCTGTCTCGTCAATGTCAAGGGTTGGTTTGTAGGCAACGACAGCTTCCGGGGTTAAGCTAACTCCGCCATAACCCGTATAGTCTGGACTTAGGGGTAAAACAATTTGTTTTAAGTTCCCCTCGGTTGTATAGCCGCCAAAGGCATTGGCAGCGTAGAAGTAGATGGATTGAGAGCCTGGGGTAATCAGTATATTGCGATCGCTCAAACTTAATCCATAGCGTTGATTAAAATCAGAGACGATCGCTTCAATTAATAGCTGATATCCTTGAGATGACCCATAACGGCAAACTACTTCACCGTATTCAGCACTTTCGAGCAACTGAGCAGTACAATCCCGCCACAGTTGTTCTACCTCCGGCAAAATCACCGGATTCCCAGCACTCAAATTAATAAAATCCTGTCCCTGCCCAGCTTTGAGGGTTTCGATAATATCTTTCATAATTGCCCGGACACCTGTAAGGTTAGACATTTGGGTGCCGAATTGAGTCAGATTCATAGAGGTGAATGTAACAGGTTTTTTAGAGTGTTTTTTTGGTGTAGGGTGTAGGGGAAGAGACGAGGGGACAAGGAGATTTTTGAGGTGTTACTCTTCACTCTAGCTCCCCAGCCATTTTTTTGAACTCTATAATGAATGCGCTAATCTTAGGGTTGTGTACATGCAACCTAGTTACTCCCAGCGATCTCTCACGCTTGGGTTTCTTCCCTAGGGGCTAGTCTACCTGTAGAAGTTGAGCAGATAGCAACGGACTGGGTGTCATCCCGTTAATGTTGCAGAATAAGGCAGTACATAAGCTCACATCTTGCACCATTGTCAGTAAACTCGAAAACCCGCCCAGAGTTCGAACTCCGGGCTAATAGCTCAAGTCCATTTCAATGGACTAAAACTCTTATCCAGTCGTATGCCAGACGAATGCCAGCTATGAGACAGTGGTTAAAACCACTGGCGGGTTGTTGCCACTGCTCCTTCACAAACTTGGCTCCAATCCCAAAGAGGAAGGTGAAAAGATGCTAAACAATGGCAATAATTTCCAAGATAATCAGCCTGGTGTTCTCTACAGGCACGGTGACGTTCTACTCAAGCAGATTGACAGCTTACCAGTTGGTGTTCAAAAGCGAGTTGGGACGACTCTGGCTCATGGTGAACTCACAGGACACAGCCATCGCATTCAGCAATCTCATACTGTTCAGTTATGGGTGCATGGTAATGACCTTTTTCTGGAGGTTAAACAGCCGAGTGCCAAGCTAATTCATGAAGAGCATCAGGCAATTGAGTTACCCCAACGCCGGTGGGGAACGTCAACTTGTCTGCGTTCCCTTTGAAGATGATGAGCCTTTGATGGTTTTGAAAGTTACCTGTCCCTCCACTGGATACACACATATCCTGCGTGTTCCCCCTTACATACAGAGTTGCCATCAAGCGGCTGCGTGGATCGCAGGCTTCGATAACCCCGATGATTATAACCCCCTGATTGAGGCACAAGATAGGAATTAGATTGATTGTAACAAGCGTGCGATCGCTCCCTCCCTATAGGCTTTGCCTTAGAGCAGTTACGCATATCGGCTGCAAAAAATCAACTGTAATGCCAAACTAGTTAGCAGTGATTTATGCTCGGTTAGTGGGAACACTGAGAGAGTAGCGCGATCGCTCTATCCAGTTCTCGGATGTATTGAATGTCTCGCAACGAAGCAAATACTCGAAAAGAAATAATAGATAAGGCATTAGAGAAAGCTGGATGGAGTCTAGATGATTCCAACCAGGTGGGGATGGAAATCCCAGTCGATGGCTATGATGCCGAACCTTGGAATGGGGTGACGGACTACTGCCTCTATCTTCCCAATGGGGAAGTAATTGCTGTGGTTGAGGCAAAGCGACAAAGCCGCGATCCACGGGTGGCAGAACAGCAGGTAAGGCATTATGTAACAGAGATTGAGAAGCACCAGAGTTTTCGTCCCTTTGCCTTTATGAGTAATGGGGATAGGATGTTTTTCTGGGATGTGGGGAATGAAAACAAGCGTCCGGTGGCTGGGTTTTTCTCCCTGAGAGACTTACAGAATTTGCTCTACATCCGCCAGAATAAAATCCCCTTGCAACAGTTGAGTGTTAATTTAGCGATCGCAAATCGCGCTTATCAACAAGAAGCAATTGGGCGGGTTAGCGAACGGTTTGATGAGGGGCATCGACGGGCGCTGGTGGTGATGGCGACGGGGACGGGGAAAACGCGCACGATTATGGCGCTGATTGAAGTATTCCTGAGAGCGAATCAAGCGCGGACGGTGCTGTTTGTGGCGGATAGGGATGCGTTGGTTAGGCAGGCGCTCGATGAGAATTTTAAGGTTTATTTGCCAAGTGAGCCAAGAGATAGAATCCGGACTTACAACGTTGATTACAGCAAGCGGCTGTATGTGGGGAGTTCTTTTGAGCGGTATATGCAGAATGCTGAGTTTAAAGTCAGCAAATCTGCGACGCTGATTGAAGTCTGTAACCTGATTGATGCGCTGAAAATCTCTGAACAGAATCAGGATGTTCAGGGGGATTTGTACGAGTACTTGCTTAGTAAACTCAGCACCGCAGGACGTAACGGACAGTTTCGCACGCCTCGCCATATTATTAGGATGATGGTGCGGATGGTTGACCCCAAACCGAAGGAAAGAATTGGGGACTTGGCGGCGGGGACTTGTGGGTTTCCGGTTAATGCCTACGAGTACATTCTAGAACAGCACAGCGAACCAGATGAGCAGGGGAACCCGCAGTTAATTGGGGATTTGCTCAGTGACGAGGAACGGGAATGTTTACAGACTGAGGCGTTTACTGCCTATGACAATGATGCCGGAATGACGATGTTGCGGATTGGTTCGATGAACCTGATGCTGCACGGCATTAAGCATCCCCGCTTTTTCTACATGGATACCCTATCTAAGGCGTTCAATGATGAGAAAAGCTTGGATGTGGTGCTGATGAATCCCCCGTTTAAGGGGAAGATGGATGAGTCGGATATTAACCCCACCCTGCCAACGAAGTGCAAGAAGACAGAACTGCTATTTTTGCACCTGATTGAGCGGGTGTTGGATATGGGGGGACGCTGTGCGGTAATTGTCCCGGATGGGGTGCTGTTTGGTTCGAGTAAGCAACATCAGGAGATTCGCAAGAAGATTATTGAGACTCATCGCCTGGATGGGGTGGTGTCGATGCCGTCTGGGGTGTTTAAACCGTATGCAGGTGTTTCGACGGCGGTGCTGCTGTTTACTCGTGGCGGTACGACGGATAAGATTTGGTTCTATGACATGGAACACGATGGGTTTTCGCTGGATGATACAGCGGTTTCAGACTCGATGTGATACACCCAAACAAGAGTAGAACATGGCTTTCTCATGGCTACTGTACTACACCGTGTTAGAAAGTGCTGTAAGCGGCAACCTGTAGCGGAGAATGATATCCCGGACATTCTCACCTGTTGGAAGAATCGGTTTAATCCGGATTTCAGGAGTCAAAGAGTACAACGCCTGAGTGAGTTAAAATCTAAAGTTGCGCCGATGAAGGCTGAACGGTTGAAGCTGCTCAAGGAAATCAATCGCCTGACATTTGAGAATGCTGTTGCACCCGCCGATGATGAACCAACTCGTGTCGCTTTGGAAGCAGATAGGCAACGACTGGCACAACTGCACGAGCAAATGGCACCCCTGCAAGCGGAAATCAATCAATTGAATCGCCAGTTTTGGGTGACAAAGGCGCAGGTGAAGGGGAATAAATACGACTTATCAGCGAGTCGTTACCGTCAGATTGAGCAGGATGAGCCTTATTATGAGTCGCCACAGGTAACGATGGAGCGGTTGCTGAAATTAGAGCAGGTGATGGCGGAGGAGGTGCGAGAATTGGAGAGACTATTAGAGTGAGGGACTAAAGATGAGTACAGCCACGCAACCCCTAACTCTGGAGGAGTTCTTAAAACTCCCAGAAACTAAACCCGCCTCAGAGTTTATTAACGGAGAGATTGTTCAAAAACCTATGCCACAAGGGGAGCATAGCCGATTACAGTTTAAATTTTGCGCGGTTGTTAACGAAGTCGCCGAACCTGAGAAAATTGCGATCGCCTTTCCAGAACTACGCTGTACCTTTGGGGGAGACGCAATTGTTCCAGATGTTGCGGTGTTTCGGTGGGAGAGGATTCCGGTTCGTGCTTCTGGGAGAATTGCCAATCGCTTCGAGGTTCATCCCGATTGGTCAATAGAAATTTTATCCCCCGATCAGAGTCAAACGAAAGTATTGGGGAAATTGCTCCACTGCTCCCAGCATGGTACAGAGTTAGGGTGGTTAATCGATCCAGAAGAGGAGACTATTCTAGTTGTGTTCTCCGATCAACGGGTGCAATTGTTAAGGGGGAATGCTCAATTGCCAATTTTGAAGGGAATTAGCTTGGAGTTGACAGTGGAACAAGTTTTTGCTTGGTTAACACTCTAAGACCCAAGATGAAATACTACACACCAGGAAACCCGATCGCACCCGCCGATGATGAGCCAACCCGTCTCGCTTTGGAAGCGGATAGGCAACAATTAGCACAACTGCACGAGCAAATGGCATCCCTGCAAGCGGAGATTAATCAATTGAATCGCCAGTTTTGGGTGACAAAGGCGCAGGTGAAGGCGAATAAATACGACCTTTCAGCGAGTCGTTACCGTCAGATTGAGCAGGATGAGCCTTATTCTGAGTCGCCACAAGTGACGATGGAACGGTTGATGGAATTAGAGCAGGTGATGGCGGAGGAGGTGCGAGAGTTGGAAAATTAAGATCTTGCACCAGTCGCAATAACCCGCCAGGGGTTTAAACCCCTGGCTAATAGCGAAAGTCCTCTTAAGAGGACTAACTCCTCAATTAACCAGGTTTGGAGTCCATTTTAATGGACTTTCGCTATGAGCCGTGGACTTGAGTCCACGGCGGAATATGCTGTTTACTGAGAATGGTGCAAGAGGTGAGATGAGGTATTTTATGAGTCGCCACGGGTAACTATGGAGCGATTGCTGAAGTTAGAGTATGTGATGGAGAGGGAAGCGCAAGAACTAATGCGCTATATAGAGTCCAAGTAACAGTGTTGATAACATGATGACATCGGAGGCGCAGAAACTACCCAAAGGTTGGCAATGGGTGAGGCTAGAAGAACTATGTAATACAACTAGCGGCGGCACCCCTTCCCGCAAAATATCTTCTTATTATGGTGGTGAGATTCCTTGGGTAAAATCTGGCGAACTAGAGGATTGCCTCATCTATAAAACAGAGGAAAAGATTACTCAAGAAGCCGTTAATAATTCTAGTGCTAAAGTTTTCTCATCTGGAACTTTATTAATTGCACTTTACGGTGCCACAGTTGGAAAGCTAGGGATTCTCCAAGTAAATGCTGCTACTAATCAAGCAGTTTGTGCAATCTTTCCAGGAGAGTATATCTATCGAGATTACCTTTACTTCTACCTATTATCACAACGAAACCAACTATTAGAACTTAGTGCTGGTGGTGCCCAAGCAAATATTAGCCAAGAGATTATTCGTAGACTTGAAATTACTCTGCCGCCGTTAGCAGAACAAAAGCGGATTGCTGCGATCGCACAAAAAGCCGACAGACTCCGACGCACCCGACGCTACGCCCTACAACTCAGTGACACCTACCTACAATCCTCAAGCAATACTACGAGTGGATTAAACACTATTAGCACGGGTATCGTAAAACAGTGTATTGTTCCCATTCCACCCCTACCCCTCCAAGAAAAATTTGCCCGAATCGTCCAAAAATTTGAACGCCTCCGCACCCAACAACGGGAAGCCGAACGCCAAGCAGAGTATTTATTTCAGACCCTGCTGCATCGTGCCTTTCGGGGTGAACTGACTCCTCAACACGCCAATGATGAGCCTGCATCCGTCTTATTAGAACAAATTGGCGCAGAACACACACAAGCCGAAGCGGAAGCCAAAGCCGCTACTCAGGCGATGGGTGACGCTGCTGAGTATCTTGGCACGAAAGCAAAACAGCAAGACACAGAACCCATCCAGCTAACGATACCAGGAATGGAATAGGGAGATGAGGGGGACGACGTTTGGATCTGACCCATTTGCTGATTATTTGGGTTTGGTGCTGTGGGGATTGAGTGCAGATGTGGCGAGTCGCAGTTTGAGTAATTTACCGGGGGGAGAGGGAAAAAAGGAGTGAGTTTTTGTTATTCGATTATGGGTGTCAATGCGATCGCTTCAGAGTACAATAGAGGTACTTCTGCCCCTAACTTGGAATCAATAGCTGTAGTTTTATCGGATTTCTTCCGGTTGCAATGAAAGCAAGCTTAGGAATTATCGGCACACCATTATTCGGTTGAAACCTGTTGCCCTTTTAATTCAGCCCAAATATCTTCTAGGCTGAGTGTGTCTAGCCATTGATGGCGATCCCTAGTGTAATTATCTGTTCCAGAATCAAATTGTTTGATAAACCGAACAGCATCGACATAGCCCAAAGCTGCAATTAGTGCTTCAAAACCTTTTTGGTTCAATTCTACTGGGGTCATTTATTTTCTCCTTCTACCTGAGAAATTTCCATAAACCATTGCATAGAATTAGCAACAGTAACGTTGAGTGAAGTTTGATTTACTGATGCTTTCCGCAACAGGCGATCGTCAGTCGTCAAAAAAATATCGACATTAGCTGACTCAGCACAGCTTAAATGAAGTGCATCAAAGGATTTGAAGCCCAGTGCAACAAGCTCTTTTGCCCGCTCTAGCATTGCTACAGTTACGATGATTCTAGTTTCGGCAATCTTCAAAGAAGCCATAACCCGTTGCCTTCTGAGCAAATCGGGAGTTTTTGCAATTTCCGACTCCAAGGCTGTGCTGCTAACAAGTTGCCATGTCTTAGCTTGACACCCAGCCGCAATCTCCAAAACTGCCTCGGCTTCTAGGCGGATACGTGGCTGAGTCCAGTCATCAAATGGACGGTTCAGGCAACAGACATCCATATAAATCCTGTATTGCTGCTCCATAAACTCATTCTATTGAATTGAACCAAGGTTGGGTACAGCAAAAATCCAACTGGGCAATGGGTAAAAGTTGCGATCGCTGATTGTTTCTCGATTTTCGTTTAAGTCCCGCTAATGAGATGACCGTTTGACCCGCATCATTCTGGCTGACTTTAGCAAGACTTAAGGTATCTACGAGACTGACACCATCAGCTAACTCAAGTGTCACCAAAAGATTCTGACCTACCACTGCTCTGAGAGAGTCTAGCTCAATGCTAAACACTTCAGTTGCTTCATCAATGCTCTGAATAAAGTAAAAGTTGCCACTAGCAGCCCTTGCCATGCCGATTAGCAGGTCTTCATTAAACCCTTGGGCAAAACCCAACGTAGTTGTGATTACACCTTCCTCAGCTTTTTGCCCCGATGTCGCCGTGAGAACCTTGGGGTCACTTATGCCCATATTGGCGTGACCATCGGTAAGTAGGAGAACACGGTTGATTTTTTGGGGATCGAGTTGACTTTTGACGTGTTCGCAGCCTTGGAGCCATCCCCCCGATAAGTTAGTAATACCGCCTGCTCTAACCTTGCGTATCGAGTTTTTAATTGTGGTTTTGTCAGCCACAGGCTGGGGGGGTACAACGGTGTCCACTGCATCGTCGTAAACAACGACTGAGAGCATGTCGTCTGGCTCAAGTTGATCCACTACAGACTCAGCAGCTTGAAGCGCGTGACGCAAGGAAGCACCTGCCATCGAGCCTGAGCGGTCAATCACCAAAGAAAGGTTAAGGTTACGTCGGGGAGATTCAGGTATATCAGCACGAAACCTGAGCAGAATACTCGTCTTTAATGATGATCCTGCGGGTATGATAGCCTGATCAAAGTCGTAACTCGTCTGAATCATTTCGTAATACCCCTCCCGGTTGTCAACGATAAGCCACAAGCCCTACAAACCGATTGTAAATCTGTTCGTCCCACTCCCGTCACCCCATCCAGGCGTTGGCGAAGCGATCGCACTTTCAACAACCATCCTTCACCAATTGCTCGAGCGCCTCAGTCTGAGTGGGCAACGCTGCTGTCAGGACTTCACTGCCTTCGGCAGTAACCAACACATCATCTTCAATGCGAATACCCCGCACGTCAGAAAATTGTGCCAAACGTTCCCAATTGACAACCTCTTGATACTTGCCACGTCGTTCAGGGTCGTTTAAAATTGCGGGAACTTGATAAAATCCCGGTTCAATTGTCACCAGCATTCCCGGTTTTAAGGGTCGGTTCAGGCGCAGGAAACCTAAGCCAAAGCGATCGCTCCGGACTCGTCCCTCCTCATATCCTGCTAAATCCCCTAAATCTTCCATATCGTGGACATCTAAACCTAGCAGATGACCAACGCCATGGGGGAAGAAGAAGGCATGGGCATCCATTTCAACTAAATTCGATACCTGTCCCCGCAAAATTCCTAAATCTACCAATCCTTGGGCAATTGTCTCTGCGGCTAACAAATGAATATCTCGGTATTCTACACCAGGGCGAATTTTGTCAATACAAGCATCGTGCGCTGCTAAGACAATATTGTAGAGGTCACGCTGAGTGGAAGAAAACTTACCAGTAACAGACCAAGTACGGGTGACATCCGCCGCCCATCCCATCTCGGTTTCCGCACCGACATCGGCTAAAAGTAAATCTCCCGGTTGCAATGGGTGGTGATACTGTTCGTTGTGCAGTACTTCACCATGAACCGTGACAATACTGCTGTAGGCACAGCTCATATTGTGGGCAATAATAACCCCTTCCATCGCCCCCCGTACTTGGGCTTCCAGCTTGGCGCTAGGGGTTGCCCGCATTCCCGCTTTATGAGCCTCTACAGTAACAGCCGCTGCTTTGCGTAATTCGGATAAGGCATCTGCATCATGGCACAATCGCAAGGAAGCGATCGCTTTCGCTAAATCTCGGTCAATTCCTTCTGGGGCGTTAGCTGGTGCTACGGGTCGATTTAACAGTTGAGCTTGTTGGTTGTGAATGGTAGGATTCTGAACGGCAAGGGTAGCTGCACCTGCTGTCCGCGATGCCAGTTCTGACAGAGGAAAAGCCGCATCTGCCCCCATCGCTTCAGCAATTTCCTCTCGTTTGGGCATCTCTCCATGCCAGAGGCTACTTCCGGGAGGTGCTTCATCCACAAACAGTTCTAACTTCCCGTCCTTGAGGTAAATCGCTGCATTTTCGAGCGGTAAACCTGCAAAGTAGAGAAAGTGACTGCTAGCCCGAAACGGGAAGGAATTTGCCGGAAAATTGCGTGAACTCGAACGTCCCGACCAGAGAATTACAGGAAAATCAACGAGCTGGGCGAGGCGTTGGCGTCGGTCGCGCAGGGTTGTTGCTAGGGAAGTGCGATCATGAATCTCCATAATATGGAGGGTAGCATAGGAACACGCATTAGCCTATGGCGAACAAAGTGACCAGCTACCAATAGTGTACTAGACAAGAGCGTATCGCCATAGCAGTAGATGTATCAAAAAAATAGAAATTTAAGAGCTACTTTTTGAATCAATCTCTTGAAAGACTTCTTTCGCAACAACCATTGCATTAATTGCCTTGGGAAATCCAACATAAGCGGACATTTGTGTAATCAGTTCGACAATCTCCTGACGGGTACAACCGACGTTTAATGCTCCTTGAATGTGAAATTTGAGCTGCGGTTGTGTGTTTCCGAGAGCAGTTAAAGCCGCAACAGTCGCGATCTGCCGCGATTTGAGATCGAGTTCGGAGCGTGACAGGACATCCCCATAAGGGAACTCGATCGCAAATCGAACTAACTCCGGTGATGTATCTGCAAGACTTTCGCGAAATCCTTCATATCCTGTAGAGTTAATCCGCTCAATCAGTGATAAGCCTGCTTGAAATCGGTCTGTATTCATAATTGGGTTTTCCTGAGCGAGAGCGTTTGTAGAAACAGGACTCGATCTGAATGGGAGAAAGTTGCCTATCCAAATCGTTGTAACTAAAGCTATGCCAATTAAGATTGCCGAGATTTTCCTGAGTTTCATCTGAATTACTCAAGCCGTTAATTTTATGTTTGGGGTGTGAGTTTATTCTAAATTAGTGAATAAAATAAGACAATAGCGTTTTAATTCACTACTCTCATGCCAAAAAATCAATAATCCATGAGTCGCCAAGAAGATTTAGAGGTATTTGTTAAAGTTGTCCAAAGCGGTAGCTTGGCAAAAGCGGCTGAAGAGTTGCAACTTAATCCATCAGCGGTAAGTCGTCGCATTAGCCATCTAGAAAAGCGACTGGGTGTGCGATTGTTGAATCGAACGACTCGCAGCCTGAGTCTGACTGAAGTCGGAGAACGCTACTTGAATCGCTGCCTTAGGATTCTTGAAGAAATTGAAGAAGCTGAACGAGAAGCACAGCAACACAGCAACGAACTACAGGGAACGTTGCGTATTAGTTGCTCTACCTATTTTGCCCATCGCTTTTTGCTAGCCAAAATTTCGCGGTTTCTCAAGCAAAACGCACAAGTCTCTATTGAGTTGATGTTGACGGATGATGTCGTCGATCTGGTGAGCGATCGCATCGATGTTGCCATCCGCATTGGAGAACTTGCCGATCCGTCGCTGGTGGCTAAAAAGTTGATTAGCGATCGCCGAATCCTTTGCGCGTCGCCTCAGTATCTTGATCGCTATGGCATTCCTCAAACGCCAGATGACTTGGTACACCACCGTTGCTTGAGTCTAAACGCTCAAAAGACAACACTCAACCAGTGGCGGTTTCGCGATAAATCTGGGTTGCGAGAGATTCAAGTACGAGGAAACTTTCAAGTCAATAGTGGTCAAGCGCTTTACGAAGTATTGTTGACAGGATTGGGTATCGGTCGGGTCACACAGTTTCTAGCTCATCGCGAACTGGCATCAGGTCAGCTCGTGCGTTTGCTTGAAGAGTATGAGGAGGATAACGAGGTGGGGATTTACGCGGTGTTTCCAAGTCGGCATTATCTCTTACCTAAAGTTCAGTGCTTCGTGGAGTTTCTTCAGAAGAGCCTTCTGCATTTTTGCCGCTAGATGCTGAACAGCAAGATATTATCGGGGTATATATCCCCAAAAACGTCCACTTCACCTACCGCAAGATGTTGGGCATAGGAAGGGATCTAATAAAAATAGAGAAGCAGGAAAGGAGTAGTTTATTCGGGGTCATCATCTTCGATTGTGTCCACCCCTTCTGCTTCGTATTTTCTCTCTTTCTCTGTTTTAGGGTCGCTTACTTTTTGGTCGGCGTCTTCAGCTTGGTCTTGTTCAACAGACTGATTATTTACGTCCTGTTCCGTGGATTCCCCCTCTTGCCGTGACTGTCCGCAGGCAGTGAGTGTGAATCCACCACTCATTAGCAATAATCCCAATAAAGCTAAATTGACCCAAATAGGTTTTCTAGAGTTCGGTTTTTTTTCAGACATCAGCTACCGTTAAGCATTGCCGTTAACATTGCCTTGTTAGACGTTACAAATGCTCAAAAGGTTTCTAGTTATCATGTTCTGTGCCGGTAAGCATGATTTCTTAGGTGGCTTAATGCAAAAAAGTAATGTGTGTTACAATTAACGAAAGCTAAGTTTAACCCGCAACTCAATTAAGGCTTGAGATTTTCGCTACAGAACCTACATTACTTAGGCTTTTCAACGGATTTACTAGATTGCGTAGCTTTTGCTGCATAAGTTTTTTTCGGATGCGAAGAAATTACAGGCTTTGCATCAGACAAAAGCGATGCGATGTTTTCGCATATATCCCTATTATGTCAGATTCCGAAAAATGGGGGTCAAATCCTGATTTTTGCGTTAGGTGTAGTTGGCTGTAATGACGGAAATTCGTCAGAATTTCGGAAAGTGACAGAAGAGGGATAGATAAAACCTTACAGTTTCGAGAGGCTTTGAAATTTCAAACAAGTCTCTTGATAATCTGACAATGAATTGAAGAAAATTAGTTGAATGGCAATTATAAAAGAAACAGCTTTAGTTTACTGCGAAAATCAATTTGGTCTAGCGGATGGAAAAACGGCAGCAGGGTTAGTTCGACACTCTGAAATCTATACCATTGTTGGAGTTATTGACAGTTCATTAGCTGGTAAAGATGCAGGGGAAGAACTGGGGGACAAAAAGAGTAATATTCCCATTTTTGCCAATTTAGATGAAGCTTTAGGTAAACTTGCAGAAGTTCCTAATTGTTACATTTATGGAAAAGCGCCCTTAGAGGTCGATATATCCACTGAGGAAAGGCTTTTAATCTTAGAAGCCATGAAAAATGGTATGGATATCATTAACGGCCTGCATCAATTCTTCACTGAAGATAAAGAGTTTGTCTATCGGGCTGTCCAGTGTGGTGTCCAAATTAAAGATATCAGAAAACCTCCAAAAATAAAAGATTTACATATCTTTACTGGGCAAATATCTAAAGTAAATGTTCCTGTAATTGCCGTTTTAGGTACTGATTGTGCTTGCGGGAAAATGACTACCGCAGTAGAACTAAACAAAGCTTTAAAAAGCCTAGGCGTAAAATCGGTAATGATTGCGACAGGGCAAACTGGCTTAATGCAAGGTGCAAAGTATGGCGCATCAATCGACGCTCTGGTTTCCCAATTTGCGATTGGTGAAATAGAAAATGCTGTTGTTGAAGCTTTTGATAACGAAAATCCCGATATTATTTTAGTTGAAGGACAAAGTGCAGTCAGTCATCCCGCTTTTATGAGTTCTGTTGGCATTTTAAAGGGAAGTATGCCCGATGGCATTATCCTCCAACATCCCCCTGCCCGAAAATTCCGGTGTGATTTTCCTCATTTGGCTATGCCTACCCTTAAAAGTGAAATTAAACTAATTGAAGCTATTTCCCAATCTAAGGTTATTGCCATCACGTTAAGCCACGAAAACCTAACAGACCAAGAAATACCGAAAATTATTGCGGATTATGAGAACTGGTTTCGATTGCCAACAACAGATGTATTGAACTACGGGTGCCAAAAACTCATTGAAACTTTAAGTGAGCGTTTTCCCAACCTAAATCAAAAAATTAAACGAGAGAATTTGGAAACAATGCCTGTATTGGCGATGAGATAGACACAAAATGTCTGGATAGATATAGATGAAAGCATTAATGCCAAGAATAGAAATTGCCCTATCTCAAATACGGCATAATGCTCGGATACTATCTGAACTTTATGGGCAGAAAGGAATTTCCTTAATGGGAGTCTCCAAAGCAACACTAGGAGAGCCCTCCATCGCTAAGGCAATGATTCAAGGCGGAGTAAAATTCATTGCCGACTCTCGCCTTGAAAACATTCAAAAAATGAAAAATGCTGGAATTTTGACTCAGTTTATTCTTCTTCGTACTGCTTTTAGTCAGGCAGAATCTGTTATTACAAATGTGGATATTAGTCTCAATACAGAACTAGAGACTGTAACAGAACTTTCTCATTATGCAAATGTACAGAATAAGCTTCATCAAATAATTATTATGGTAGAGTTGGGCGATCTACGAGAGGGAATACTTCCTTGTGATCTTTCCCAATTTGTTAAAAAAACTCTTGATCTATCCAATATCAAAATTATTGGAATTGGTTGCAATTTAGCTTGTTATGGCGGAATTAAACCAGATAACCAAAAAATGAGTGAATTATCTCAATTAGCTAATGGTATCGAAAAAGAATTTCAGATTAATCTAGAAATAATTTCGGGTGGAAATTCGGCAAACTATGAATGGTATGAATCGGCACAACAAGTCGGGAGAATTAACAACCTACGTTTAGGCGAATCAATTCTTTTAGGGTGTGAAACCGTCAATCGAAAAGCTATTCCAGGTTTGTATACCAGTGCATTCAAGTTGATTGCTGAAGTGATCGAGTCAAAAGAAAAGCCATCTTTGCCATTTGGCGAAATCTGCCAGAATGCTTTTGGAAATGTTCCTACATTCCTAGATAGAGGTATTCGTCGGAGAGTTATTATCGCTTTAGGAAGGCAGGACATTCTGGTATCTGGCTTAAAACCTAATAAGGATCTGGAAATATTAGGATCTAGCAGCGATCATGTTGTTCTCGACAGCAATAACTATGATTTAAAGGTTGGAAGTGAAGTGAAGTTTAACCTAGATTATGGTGCGCTTCTTTCGGCAATGACTTCTCCTTTTATTAAAAAACAATTTATAGGCTGTTCTTAAATTGCTCGTATTCAAGCATTACAGAATAACAGCTATCCCTCTTCTGTCACTTCCCGAAATTCTTACGAATTTCCGTCATTACAGCCAACTACACCTAATGGAAGAATCAGGGTTTGACCCCCATCTTTCGGAGTCTGACAGAAGAGGGATATTACTCAACATTCTGACAATGCCAGTGCTTTCTGAGTAAGGATTAACCGCCCCAGTACTTTTCAGCCTCGGAATAGATTATAGTAGTTAACGTTACTTAACATTGGCGGCAACCATGCAGGCAACCCCAGTTGCAGCAAACGTTCTTTTTCCCGGTACTTACTGGCAGTGGCGAGGACAGTCGATTTACTATGTCAAAGCTGGTGAAGGGCGATCGCATCGTCCTCCCCTGCTGTTAATTCACGGTTTTGGAGCGTCTACAGACCATTGGCGCAAAAATATTGCCGAACTACAGAATGATTTTGAAGTTTGGGCGATCGACCTGTTGGGGTTCGGACGTTCAGCAAAACCGGACTGGCAGTATGGTGGTGATTTGTGGCGAGATCAGTTGCACGACTTTATTACCCAAGTTATCGGTCAACCTGTGGTGTTGGCAGGAAATTCCTTGGGTGGCTATTCAGCGTTATGTGTCGCATCTCAGCGTCCCTCCTCTGCTGTGGGTTTGGTGTTGCTCAACAGTGCAGGTCCTTTTACCGATACCAAGGTTCCTAATCAACCTAATCCCTTGCAAAAATTCGTTAAGGATTTGATTCGCTCAACCTTACTGCAACCTTGGGCAAGTTTTCTGCTATTCCAATACGTGCGGCAACGTGCAATGATTCGCAAAACACTCTCTCAGGTTTATCTTGATCAGAGTGTGGTGACAGACCAACTGGTGGACGAAATTTATCGCCCTTCGTGCGATCGCGGAGCGCATAAGGTCTTTGCCTCCGTCTTCAAGTCACCCCAAGGGGAAAAAATTGACGTTCTCCTCGATCAGTTAACCTGTCCATTATTGCTGTTGTGGGGAGACGCAGACCCTTGGATGAATGCCAGAGAGCGGGGGGCAAAGTTCCGTCACTACTATCCTCAACTCACCGAACACTATCTCAGAGCCGGTCATTGTCCCCATGATGAAGTGCCAGACCAAGTTAATGCGCTTTTAAAGGAGTGGGTGCTTACTATTTGCTAAAAATAAAAATCTTGAATGAGTCGGGACACGGGTAGTATCGTAATCCTTGCAAAAACCACTATCGAAAACTGCTGTAGTAATCTGTCCCGGTATCCATGACCCGCAGTTAACGCCGGAGTTTCTAGTCGGGTTGCAGCACTGCGCAATAGGAACTCTACCGAGTGATTGGATGCAGAGAGTATTGGTTTTTCCGGCTCAGGAGTATCCCGCGTATTCAGCGATTCACATTTTGGATTATTTACGGCGTCATATTGATTCTGATGATAGTCAGAGCGATCGCGTAACAACATCCCTTATTTTTATCAGCTTTAGTGCGGGAGTGGTGGGTGCAATGGGTGCAGCGTGGGGATGGCAGGCGTGTGGTGGAACGGTGAAGGCGTTTGTGGCGTTGGATGGTTGGGGTGTTCCCTTGTACGGAAATTTTCCCATTCATCGGCTCAGTCACGATTATTTTACTCACTGGAGTTCAGCACTATTAGGAGGAGGGGAGGATAGTTTTTATGCCGATCCCGCTGTTGAGCATTTGGAGTTGTGGGGAAAACTGCATAATTGTCAGGGGTGGTGGGTTCATCGGGTTGAAGGGGGTGTGGAACGACGGTACATTACGGCGGCTGAGTTTATTGTGCAGTTGTTGGAGGGGTGTGGAGTGTGGTGAGAAGAAGACTTCAAAATACAATCAATAAGGACAATGCTCTTTCCCCAATCCCTACCTTCAGTCAGTGAGTTCATCCACACCTTCCTATGATGGAGTCGATTAATAAGCTTCCTCGCCAGTTCAGTATCGGGTTAATGTTCCCGATTCTCTTTCTGAACGTTTGGCTTCTACTTCTGTTGGCTCGGCAGCTACAACCTCTGTCCAGCATTCTAATCACAGCGACTTTGATCGCATTTTTGCTAGATTATCCTATTCGTTTCCTGCACCAACAGGGAGTCAACCGAGGCATAGCGGCGGGATTGGTGTTCCTGCTGTTTTTGCTAATCTTAAGCACCTTGGTACTATTCTTGGGACCTCTCATTTTACAGCAAGCCAATGAACTGTTAACCCGGCTCCCGGAATGGATTAAGTCAGGTCAGCAGCAACTTCAAAGCCTTGAAAGTTGGGCAATTGCTCAACAATTACCGATTGATTTGAGCAACACCTACAATCAGCTAATTGGACGATTAACTAGTGTACTTCGCTCTCTTACCAGTCAACTGATTAGCTTAATTTTCAATACCATTGGCAGTATTGTTAATGTTTTCTTGACGTTAGTGTTTTCCATCTTCCTGGTTTTGCGAGGAGAAAGCCTCTGGAATGGCATTTTGAGCTGGCTCCCTGAGCAATGGAACCGTCAAATCCGCCAATCTCTGCCGTACAATTTCGAGCGGTTTATTGCCGGTCAAGTCATCTTGGCAACAATAATCGGCGTTGCTCAGACAACGGCACAGTCAATATTGGGTATACCATTAGCTGAACTCTTTGGATTTGGAATTGGAGCAGCGAGTCTAATTCCCTTTGGTGGCACTACTACCATTGTTGTAGTGAGCTTGCTGCTTTCGCTCAACAACTTCTGGTTGGGGGTTAAGGTTTTAGTGGTAGCGATCGCAATTAATCAAATCTGCGAAAATGTCTTAGGTCCGCGCATTGTGGGGGAACTGACAGGACTCAATCCTGTATGGATGCTGATTTCCCTAGACCTTGGAGTTAAGCTTGGGGGAGTTCTCGGATTGCTCGTTGCTGTACCAATCGCCAGTTTTATCAAGGCAACCTTTGACACTATCCGAGCTTCTACATCTAGAACCCAGCCTACACTCATAACCGCAGAAATTGCCCCAGACGCTGAAGGGAGTAATCAGACTCAAAGCTCAAGTTACAATTCACCAAATTAGTAGAGATGTTGCAAGCAAAGTCTCTAGGTTAATTCCTAAGTCTTACCCTATTGATTTCAGTCGTGCCGCCATCGCTTAACCGCTTCTTGCAATCTTAGGGGCAACCCCCTGTCATATTGAGGATAAACAGGCAGGCGCGGCACCAATTCCCACCCCGCAGGTTCTAAGATTTCCTTTAATTCCTGAATGTGGAGATGGGAATAATCGGGATTCACTTCATCTTTGGGTACAATTCCCCCCAAATCCCTAACTCCGGCATCCAAACAGGCAAGTAACCCCTGAGAGTCTGAGACTAAGTTTGGCGGAATTTGCAGGGTAATGTCTGATGGCAAAATGTGACGTGCTTTAGCAATAACATCGGGTAGCTGATGGGAGTTAAAGGCAGAAGCATCCCAGCTTTGCTGACTGCCGGGACTGTGAGGTTGTAGGATAACTTCTTGGATGTTACCGTATTCAGAATGAAATCGAGCGATCGCCTCTAAGGTATCCCACCAATCCGCAGGTGTTTCCCCAATTCCCAGTAATAACCCTGTGGTAAAGGGAATTTCCAATTCTCCTGTCCAAGCTAGCTGTTGCAGACGCACCTCTGGTATTTTACTAGGAGCGTGACGGTGAACGGTTTGTAGCAGTTGAGGTGTGAGCTGTTCCAGCATTAACCCCATGGATACATTCACCTGTTTGAGCGATCGCATTTCCTCAAAACTCAACGGTCCGGCATTAGTATGGGGTAGAAATCCCATTGATAGCGCCAGTTCGCACAAGTCATAAATACGCTGAAACCAAGACTGACGCTGGGGTGAGTTGGGATGCACTTCACCACTGAGAATGAGAATTTCGCAGATACTCTGATTCTGAAGCAGTTTTAATGTCCGTTCAGCATCTGTCAACGTCAACCACGGGCTTTGACCTGGATCAGTGCGAAAATTGCAGTAGGTACAGCGATTAAAGCATTCGTAGGTGGGAACGAGGGTATAGGCAGGGCTGTAGGTAACGGTTCGGGAATCGGAAATGGGCTGGGGACTCTTGTTTTTCAACTTATTGAGATTAGTTGAGATTAGTGAAAGATGTGAATTGAAACGGACTAAAATTCTTATGCAGCCGTCATTCGACGACTTTAACTATGAGACAGTGGTTTTAACCACTGGCAGACTTCTGCTTTCTGGCTGCTGCCAACTTTGGCAACAAATTCTCCCCCAAATGCTTCAAATCTTTATGTTGACATTGAAGCCTATTCATGTATAGCGATTTGAAAGTCCTGAGAACGACTTCTGTCTTAGTCGCCTCCTTACTCAGTCTACCAATCCCCAGCGCTTTTGCCTTTTCTGACACTCAAAGCCATTGGGCAAACAATTGTATTAATCAGATGACACCGCGCCAGCTCGTGAGTGGTTATCCAGATGGTAGCTTTCGCCCCAACTCCACCATTACCCGCGCCGAATTTGCCGTTTTGATGCTGAATGCTTTCCCAAATGCCCCAGTTAAGCGCAGTGGGATAGCCTTTAAAGATGTACCGTTTGGTTATTGGGCGCATCGGGCTATTCAGGAAGCTTATCAACGGGGCTTCTTCTCTGGTTATCCCGGTGGAGTTTTTCAACCCAGCCAGCCGATTCCGCGAGTGCAGGCAATTGGGGTTCTGGCAGGGGCGAAGAATTACTCGATTCCTGACAACGCTCAAGGAACCCTACGGCAGTATTTTAATGATGCATCCCAGATTCCAGGATATGCCACGAATGCGATCGCGGCAGCGGCGATTAATGCTATGGTTGTCAACTATCCCAATCTCAAGCAACTTCGACCGAATGAACGCGCCACGCGGGGAGAGGCAGCGGCGTTAATATGTCGAGCGTTAAATATCTATGCCGTACCGCCTCAGTATATTGCTGGTGTTGAGATACATCCCCAAGAAGTACGGACGTTACCGGGAGGACTTAATAGTGTACCTACCTTTAACAGCAACCATCCAGAACTGGTAGAAAGCGAAGGGATTTTGTTATCTACGTTTCCCTCAACAGGAATGCGAGTTCCCTCTGCTCACCTCAATTTTCCCTTTCAGGGACGATTCGATATCTTTAGCCATCACCTGGCTAGGGCGGAAACTCAGGCACAAACCCGTCCCTTTTACCAGGGAGTGATTGTCCATAATCCCAGCAGCAAACCTGTCACGGTGGAGGTATTACAAGCGGCAAGCTATCTCGGTAATCCTGATGCCCCGTTTAAGGATTTGCCGGATATGGTAGATAATGCCAATGGCACAGTCTATTCCGGTCCCGGTAGTCGCACGGTGAGTGATGTGCTACGGGGTATCCGCCATGAAAGTTTCCCTGCCAAGTTGGTACTGGAACCGGGACAAAGCCAAATGTTAATGAACCAGCCCATTCCAGTTAAACAGGCACCCGCATCGAATGGTCGTTCTACCCTGATGCGATTACAGAGTGACGGTGCGGTTTATGTCGCCAACTTAGCGATGAAAGCCCCCCAAACTTCTGATGGCATCTACCGAACCCCCACCTTAGAGGAATGGCAAAAGCTTTTATTAGAAGGGGAATTAGCCCAACCCCGTGGACTCAAACCCACTCCCCTCGATCCACCCAAAGAACCGACGATATTTGGTCGGGTGGCGGGTGTTTCTCAAGGAGCACAATGGTTGGCGCAGATTACGGATACATTGGGTTCTGATAATCTCAGAATTCCTCAACCAGGAGAATCGTTTTCCTACGTCCTAGGTACGCTGCATCTCGTTACTCTGAGTACGGGTCAAATTCAAAGTGCTAAGATGCTAGCCCGCTATCCCGATAGTGCTTACTATGCCCACAGCAATTACGGGGTGGAATACAATTTGACGCTGCCGCTGAAGAATACCACAGGTCAACCCCAGACGGTGACAGTATCGTTACAAACACCATTGAAGGATGAGGGGGGTACAGATAGATTGCTGTTTTTAAATCCTCAAGTTGACCAAGTATTCTTTCGAGGTACGGTGAGGGTAAGTTATGAAGATGACTTGGGAGAAAAACAAACCCGTTATGTGCATTTGGTACAACGGCGGGGACAGCTTGGTAAGCCGTTAGTGACGCTGAATCTACCTCCACAAGCGCGGGCAGAGGTGAATGTTGATTTTATTTATCCGCCGGATTCGACTCCACCGCAGGTTTTGACGGTGAAGACATTAGACAGGGAATAAATGCCCTGGCGGATTATGAGTGAATTATGAATGAATGTCACTGACTTAAGGATGGTGGGCAGTGCCCACCCTACGAATTTCCAAGGCTTTCAGCTATCATTTGACGCTTATTTCAGTGCCATTCAATTATGAATGACTATCAGGCTTATCCTTCCCTGAGTCGTGATTAGAAACGACCAACTCCAGCGTTGTGCGATCGCGGTCGGGATTAGCCCCTACACTGGGTTGGAGAGCAGAGTTGCGAAACATTAAAGTATAGATATCGGTCGGCATTTCAACACCTGCCTCTTGTAGCGCTTCTTTGATTGCCTGAACCACATCAGAGGTCATGGTTAAAAAGCCTAATCGTCGTGAGTCTACCCAAAAGCGCACTTCTAAATTCACAGTGCTGGGTGCTAATTCCTGTACAAAAATTTCGGGAGATGGCTCTTTTTCTAACCCGTTGAAGGATTCAAGAGTGCTTTTAATCACTTGTTTGGCTGAGGAGATATCGGCATCGTAATCAATGCCCACCATAATAGAACTGCGGCGACGGGGTGATGCGGTGTTGTTGATAATGCTGGCAGAAAAAACTTCTTGATTGGGAATATAGACCAACCGCCCATCATAGGTTCTCATTGTGGTTGCCCGTAGGTCAATCTGAGCGATCGTGCCTTCATAATCACCAATAACCACTTGATCGTTAATCGCAAAGGGTCGGGCAGCAAGCAAAATTACACCAGAAATGTAGTTACTCAAAACATCTTTAAGACTAAAACCAATTGCCACGCTGGTAAGTCCCAGTGCTCCCAACAGTGCGGCAAAGTCAAGTCCTAAGACTCCCAAGGCAATCACCGAACCTAGCACCCAGACACCCCCATAGCTGAGGCGTCCAATTAAAATTTCCGTGCTGCGATCGCCTTCTGTCCTTTGCGCCCATGTAAATGCGGCAAAACGTACCCCTTTCGCTACTCCCCAGGTAATGGCAACTACCACCAATGCCCCTAACAAGGAAGGCAGGTTGGTTACAGTATCCCGCAAGAGTTGCCGCACCTCTCCGTAAAGGCGCTGTCCCACATCAATTGCTAGAGGTGGTTTTTCAATGGCTTGATTGAGTTGATTGCCCCACCTCTCAGCTAACGCTTCCAGTGATAAACCAAAGTCTTCGGCATCTTGCTGAGTGACTGTCATCAAAACTCGGTTATTCAACCGCAATGTAGCGACTTGGCGGGGGTTGTCCGGTTTAACCACTACCCGTCCCAAGGTTTCAGATTGAGCTAAGAGACTGTTAATACGCCGATTGATAATGCTTGCCCGTTCTCTTGCCGTCAAGTCTTCAACGCTACCTACTTGAAAAATAGGTCTACCTCTGACTAAAACATCAGCAAAATAGACTCCCGTATCTGACTCACTTTCAGGGGTTGCACTCTGAGCCGCAGGCATCGGCAGTGCCTCTTCTTGGGCTATGCCCCTCGGAACAGCAACGAAAAATAGTCCAGTTACGCAGATGAACAGGGCAAACCAACGGGAATGTTTCCCTCGCCAGTGGTGAAGCAGGATTGTCATAGGATTGTGAGTTTTAGCCTTGTGATACAAGTTTCGTCTCGTGGACGTATGTAGAGTAAGTTATCCACTACTGGTCTGACTTCTGGCTAAAGAGGTGATTACTCAAAACAGTAACCTAGACTTGCCGAACTCACAAAACCGCTCATCGGTTTTTCAATTGGCACCCAACCATTGACTCCCTCATTAGCAATATAAACCGTTTGATTTTCCTCTAGGCTTCCTACTATATCACCATTGGGTTTCGCTCTAACAGATAGGTTAGGAGAAATTACCTGACGACAGTTACTGCCAGGTACGCTAGAAACTTCATTACTTCCTGGTGTAGTTGGCGTTGTTTCCGTCATGGATTGGGAGGGGGATGCTGCTCCAGTACAGTAGTTCAAATATCGGGCAAAAACGTAGCCATTCATAGGCGAGTCAATCCTTACCCATCCATCGACTGGTTCACCAATAATATTGACATTTTGTTCATCATCCAATGTGCCAATTACCTGTGCATAGGGTTGCCGTCGGACATTCAAACTTGTATTGACATCTACCTCCCGGCAGTTGTCAGTCTGCTGTGCAATCTGATAACTATCCGACTTCTGTAATGATGGGGGTTGATTGGCATTGGCAGTCTTAGGAGTGGTTAAGAGTGCGAGGGAAGATAAAACCGTCAATCCTAGGATTTGCCAACTAGTTTTCTGGGAGTTCATTGAACTTGCTCCTCTAGTGCTTCTATGTCACCTCCTATTTTCTTGAAGATGGAAATTATCTCATCTATCTTAAGAGTTAAGAAGAAGACTTAAACACTCCTGAAGGGTTCTCTTGTCTATGGCACGCCGATTAAAAAGACGCTCGTTTTTAGCCTTGAGCCTGACGGGTGCAGGGGCGGTTTTGAGCTATAAATGGCTAAAACCAGCGGTTGCCCAAAGTCATACTCTACCCATCGTTTCGCAAGTGGGAGATGTGACTGCCAACAGTGCTATTATCTGGGCGCGGGGCGATCGCATTTACCGCCTTTTGGTAGACCTTTCCACGTCCGCTAACCTCGATAGAGCCGTCCAAACTGTAAGTGGTTCCCAGGTGAGTGAGGAAAGTGACTTTACTGGTACTGTAGACGTTAAGGGATTGCGTCCGAACACAACGTACTATTACCAGACGTACTTTGATAACAACGATAACTTGAGGAATCCTCAAAAAGGAGCGATCGCTCTGTGGAGTGGGTAAGGTGGGAGCGATCGCTCATCAATCAACGAACATTTCCCCAAAACAGTATCTTTGTAGTATTCGAGGTAATATCATCATGCAAATCACAATCGAACTCCCCGACGACATTGCTAACAAACTGCAACTGCAACCTGCTAACCTCTCCCGCCGAATAGTAGAACTCATTGCGGCTGACAACTATCGGCAAGGAATCATTGGAGCGGCTGAAGTCCGCCGAATGCTCAACTTTTCCTCCCGTTGGGAAACCTACGAATTCCTTAAGCGTGAAAAAGCCTATCTGCCCTACACTGAAGATGACCTAGAACAGGATGCACAAGCGATTGGCAATTACTCTATGAAAATTTAAAGCAAAAATCTCATCCCGCATCCCTGCAAGAGCAACTGATGTTGATGATGAAACCTAGCTTACGTCAAGAGTTTGCATCATACATCAGCCAGCAAGCTGCGATCGCAGGTTACAAAACCTTAGTCCCGGCAAATCTGGAAAAAGCCTCAAACTTAGCCGTTGCCAACCTCTATTGGTATTTCAAAGTCAGAGATGAATCAGAAGAAGAGACAGGAAAAATTGTCAAAAATACGTGACATTTTTTATTCATCATTAACGCTTGATTTGCCACATTTATTCTGAAGTATCCGCTAACTCAAATAGACGTTTTAACCATTCAACAAACTTGTTCGCGATTTCAGCATTACAACTCAGTACCTGTGCGGTAATGGCTTGTCCCATTGGCATTCCCGGCGTTTCTTGCCAAGCTAACCACGTATGAATTAAGGCTTTGGAATGATGAATTGGCGTGTAACGATTCAATTTAAACTGTTCAATCTCTTGCACAATCGCCTCAGCTTTTGGACGCAAACTATCATCAGTCGGAATTAGAAGGGTAACAAAATCTTCCAACATTCCAGAAACTTGATTATCAGGCATTAACCAAAAGCCTATTTTGGGTTTGTCTGGTTGTGTATACACCCAGCCATCTGGGGGAGGTACTGTCGGAATCGTCTGATATCCACTCTTCATGAGTCGATTTCGTACAGCTTGCCATCGTGCCCGTAAGTCTTGATCTGCATCAACGACAATTCCTAATGTTTGTAATTTGGGTTCATCAATTCTAGCTGGTAATCCCGCTAAAAGTGCTTCTATCCCCTCTGTTCCTTTTTCTTCCGCTACTTCTACAGAAAATGTTTCTGGCAACTGATATTGATTACACAAAGCCCAAATTACATGGCGATCATTTTTTCCTTCAACCAATAGCTGATGAGGTTTTGGTTTTTTTGGCATCAGCGCACCTCAATACTTTGACGCACAGCAACACCCAACTTTTCAGAATCGTATTCAACCGGACGTATCTCTTCACCCTTACGACTCAATCGAAATAATTTGCCCATTGATGGATCATCTAATTCATCCAAAGCTTCTTGAAACGCACAAATACAGTCCCAACTATGAGTTGTCGCAAAAATTTGTATGTTTAACTGCTGTGCTATTTCTAACATCAAGCGCCACATATCTGTTTGAGACTCATAATATAGACCTGTCTCGATCTCATCGACGAGTAAAAAACCATTTTCAACTGTCACGGCTGCCATCGCTAGGTTGAGTATTCGTCCCATTCCTTCGCCCATGCTACTTAAAGGAAGCGGCTCTGTTTTACCTTCAACTTTAAGCAAAATATCACTGTAAAAATTTTGGTTGCTAGTAAAACTAAGACGTTGTATATTTGGAGCTAATGTTTGCAGAGCCTCTATTACTTTATCTTCTTTAGGAGTAAGAATAATTTTATCCCAAAGACGAGCCAAATCTCTAACTTCTGTTAATTCATTTGTAACCCATATACTTTCAGAACTTGAACTTGGTAAATGCAATATTGATTTTTTGTAAAAATTTTGATGAGAAAAACCGTCACTTGAAATAGGAAAAGGATTGTAGCTTTTGTTATCGTATAAAACGGCAAGACATTTACGACTTAATTCTGTCTCTAAATCTAAGTCCCTTTCGTCGATAGTCGGATTATTTGAAGAAAATTGTGCATTATGTACCTCAGCAACTTGAATAATTATTTTTTTAGTTGAACTAGATTGAATAATAATCTTTTTTTCTTCAGTAGTCTGGTTTTTATAAAATAAACGATATATCGGGTATTTATATTTTATTTTTAATAAACTGCTATCTGTAGAAATATTTGAGTCTTTAATGTTTACTTCTCCACGGTTTATCATGACGCCAAATAGATAGATTGGATTGCCATGATTAGTTATTAAATATACAGCTTCTAATAAGGTGGTTTTGCCAACATTATTCATGCCCACGAACAGATTAACCTGTGCCAACCCGTCGATATGAAAGTTATTGAAGCAGCGATAATTTTGTATAGTGAGATCACGTAACATAAATTCTTGGCTAAAGGAGCAGTGATTATCTCTTATCTTAGAGGCTAATCGTTAGTGTGGTCATAGCTGGGTGATGATGAGGCGAGGAATACCCTGGAATTTATCGAAGAATTAGGAAACGCGATCGCATGGAAAATAGTGGTAAGATTTACGCCAAACCTCCATTTTTGTGTCCTAACCTACAAGCGATCGCACGTTGATCTGTCATCGTCTGGTTTGCCTTGGTTAAGCCAGATTTGTCCGTCAAAAGTGACGCCACCAATATTGTTCTAGGTGGTAAGCTTGGCGCAGGTGTTGTAAGGCGGCTGTTGAGAGCAATCCTTTCACCAGAGCAACAAATTGTCCCCACGCTAGCAATTGCGACTCGCTTTTGGCTCGGTTGAACTGATATCTTATGTGTTGATAACATAGAAATTACATCCCATGTAATGGGACATTAGCGCGATCGCTTCCCCCATCCGAACTCAAACAGCTTCAAAGTGCCGACTTCAGCAACTCAGAAGCCACAGCTAACCAAGAAGCAAGTAGACATACAACCGCCTTGGCAGTACCACCAGAACAATTACTCTATGAGAACTTAAAGCAAAAATCTCATCCCGCATCCCTGCACGATCAACTGATGTTGATGATGAAACCTAGCTTACGTCAAGAGTTTGCATCATACATCAGCCAGCAAGCTGCGATCGCAGGTTACAAAACCTTAGTCCCGGCAAATCTGGAAAAAGCCTCAAACTTAGCCGTTGCCAACCTCTACTGGTATTTTCAAGTCAGAGATGAATCAGAAGACGAAGCAGTAGCGGTGTAAAAGTGAGAATCTAAAGAGCGATCGCTTTCGGTATCAGCAAAATCCTGTGACCTCCTACACTAAAAAGAAGTTAGGTCTTAAATCAATATGCTTTGCCGTTGGTTAACTCGTTGGCGCACGCTCTCTCTAGCAGTCACTCTATCACTGGTTTGCCTGTTGACCCTTACAAGTTGCAGCCCGAGCCAGTTTAAAACTGAGGCAGCTCAAGTCTCACAACTGGTTTTCGTTTCCCCATCTGACCCGTCCACATTTAATCCTCCCCTGAATGACTCCTTATTTAGCCGTATTGTCTACGGCTTGATTTACGACGGACTCATTAATGAAAATGGTCTGACAGCCGAACTGGAACCCGGACTCGCTGAATCGTGGGAAATCTCAGAGGATAAGCGCCGGATTACCTTTACCCTGCGCGAAGGGTTGAAGTGGTCGGACGGGGAACCCTTCACAGCAGATGATATCGTCTTTACCTACAACGATATCTACCTCAATGAAAAAATTCCCACGGGTATCAGAGATATTCTTCGCATTGGTACTTCTGGTGCTTTTCCCTCTGTCAGAAAACTCGATGAACGGCGGGTTGAGTTTACTGTACCAGAACCCTTTGCACCATTTTTAAGATATGTCGGTGGTATTACTATTCTGCCCAAACACGTCTTGCAAAACGCAGTGCAAACGACCGATGCTAATGGAAATCTCAAGTATCTCTCGACTTGGGGCACTAATACTGACCCACAAAAAATTATCGGTAATGGTCTCTATGAAATGGTCAGCTATACTCCCGCTCAACGAATCATTCTTCGCCGTAATCCTTATTACTGGCGCAATGATGAGGAAGGGAATACCCAACCCTACATTGAGCGCATTATTGTGCAAATTATCGAAAACACCGATAACCAGTTGGTGACATTTCGTTCTGGAGGACTAGATAGTTTTGAAGTGACGCCCGAATCTTTTAGTTTGCTCAAGCAAGAAGAAGAACGAGGAAACTATAGTATTTATAACGGTGGACCTACATCAGACACAAGATTTGTGGGTTTCAATCTCAATAAAGCACGCAATCAAAAGGGAGAACCCTTTGTAGACCAGATTAAATCTCGTTGGTTCAATACCTTGGCATTTCGGCAAGCTGTCGCACATGCAATTAACCGCGAGGCGATGAAAACCAATATTTATCGAGGATTGGGTGACTTACAACATTCACCCATTCCTGTCCAAAGTCCTTTTTATTTATCTCCCGAAGATGGATTAAAAATCTACAACTACGACCCACAAAAGGCAAAGCAACTGCTATTAGATGCAGGGTTTAACTACAATTCCCAAGGACAACTACTGGACTGGGATGATAACCCCGTGCGATTTACTCTGCTGGTAAAAGCGGAAGAAAAATCAAGAGTTGATGCGGCTGTTCAGATTCAACAAGACTTGAAAAAGCTAGGAATTCAAGCTGATTTACAGGTGATCAACTTCAACGTCATCGTCCAAAAGCTCTTAAATCGGGATTGGGAAGTGTATGTGGGGGGATTTGGTGGTGGTGGAGTAGAACCGCACAGTGGCTTTAATATCTGGTACTCTCAAGGTTCATTGCATCAATTCAATCAAGGTTTTATGGCGGGAGAACCCCCGATTCAGGGTTGGGAAGCGTCAGATTGGGAATTGGAAATTGACCGCCTATTTGAGGCGGGTGTGAAAGAATTAGATGATGAAAAGCGCAAAGAGATTTACGGTCAGTTTCAGAAAATTGTCGCTGAACAATTGCCGTTCATTTATCTGGTGAATCCGCTAGCGTTCGAGGCAGTACGCGATCGCATCCAGAACGTCAAGTACTCGGCTTTAGGTGGAGCCTTCTGGAATTTATATGAACTTGAGGTGACGGCGAATTGAGCAAGAGTTTTACTCTGGCTTTCGTAGTCTATTAACTCAGATCTTGCAGCCCTGATAATAAACTCAAAGATACTGTAAGGTGGGCAAAAGTAACTGTATATTTTTCAGGTTAAATTGTATGACAGACTCCGGTTCAAATGACAACCCCGAATTACTCTCTGTCGCTCAAACTGTCGAGCTACTTGGCGTAACTCGTCAGCGTATTCACGACCTAATTAAGAATGGTCAGATTGTAGCTCGCAAACTTGGGCGTTACTACTATATAGAAGCTGGTGAGATAGAGAGATACAACAATCAACCTACTGGAAAACCCTATCAGCCACGTAGTACAACATCTCACCCAAATTCTATTGACAATTGACAATAGAAATTATAAACTCAAGCTATACTAACGTACTAAAGGTTAAATGGATGCTCCCGTTTCAACTGATTCCTACTGATGTTGCAACTCAACAAGGACTGCAACAGGTTTACGTGAGTAAGCATGGCATCCTTTATCAAGGAGATTGTCTTAAACTTCTGTCAGCTTTGCCTGATGAGTCTGTAGATATTATATTTGCCGATCCACCCTTTAATCTTGGCAAAAAATACGGTGAAGGTGTAAGCGATCAGATGGAGGTAAATAAGTATTTAAGTTGGTCAAAACAGTGGCTCGGTGAAAGCATTCGATTGCTTAAACCTGGTGGAAGTTTATTTGTATTTAATCTGCCTAAATGGTGTATAGAATACGGTGCATATCTGAATCAACAAGGGATGTGGTTTCGGCATTGGATTGCTTGCAGAATGCCAAAAGCTTTTCCTAGAGGTAAAAGAATGTCTCCCGCTCACTATGGACTAATCTATTACACTAAGGGGGAACCATTAGTCTTCAATAAAGTCTACACACCCATTCAAGTTTGTCGGCATTGTGGTGGAGAAATCCGTGACTATGGTGGGCATCGAAAAAAACTTAATGAAAAGGGTATTAATTTAATGGATGTCTGGGACACGTCAGACGATGTTTGGGAGGATGCCCCCGAAGCTGATGCCAACGAAGTTTTATGGACATTGACAGAGGAAATGTGGGCTGATATTCCACCAGTTCGGCATCGTCGCCACAAAAAACGAGTTCCAAATGAACTTGCTCCTATTATGCTAGAACGAATTATTGCAATGGCATCTAATCCGGGTCAGATTGTGGTTGATCCTTTTGGGGGTTCTGGCACTACATTTTATGCAGCAGAAAAATTACACCGTTACTGGATTGGGTCAGAAATTGGAGACACAGCTCCAGCAGTAGAACGATTGACTGATCTGACAAATGGAATCATAGAGCAATGGGAATCGGCAAGGGGAAGTAAGAAATTGAAGCAACCCGAAACAACTGCGTTGCAACTATCGATTCCTTACTCTACATAGCACACCCTGCATGAAACTTCAGACCAATGCACGACCATCTGTTCCTTTGATAATCGTTGGTACATTGTTATCTACTTGGTCGTGTTCAATTACGAAGATAGCCAGAAAACCTTCTTCAATCCGGATTGCTCGCTAAACATCAAAGTATGGCTCTAGCTCTTCATAATTGCCAATCCGATCAGTTAAATAAGGGTAAAGTTTCCTACTTGGGAGTACCAAGGCAGCACCTAGAAAAACACCACGCAGCAGTCCAAGAACCATTTTATTGATTGCTCGATGACTTGAGGAGATATTACCCGTTTCCCATTCGAGAGCAAAAAGATAGTTGTCAATGACTTTTGTTGCATCGACCTTTCCGGGTGATCGGGTTGCATAGTTAATCTGAGTTTCCAATCTCCATCCAAATCTATCCCTCAATGCAATCATGCAAGCTTCTTTAATTGGCTTGACACCATTACCATGCTTTATCGGATTAATTGTAAAGCTGGATGTACCAGGAGGATGAGCAATGAGAGAGATGGCATCACGAATTTCAGCCCGAATGATAGACCAATCACTTGATTCTTCAAAATTTCCAACACTGAGCAAAGAAATCTCTCTGACAATCTTCATACTGATTGCTTATCCCTCTTCTGTCACTCTCCCTAGAGTAAACCCTGAAAGCCTTACACAGAGAGACTTTTACTCTATGAGATTAAGTCATGGGTTTCTGTTAGGCAAGCGATCGCTCTATTGTCCATGAGGTTTGACTTTCATCCGTTGGCTGCAATTTTTATTTTCCCAGAGTGACAGAAGAGGGATAGGTGACATCCTCGTCACCGCATGGTAACGAACTCTTCGGCGGTAGAAGGATGGATACCAACAGTTGCATCAAAGTCGGCTTTCGTGGCTCCCATTTTCAGAGCGATCGCAACTCCTTGAATGATTTCGGCAGCGTGGGCGCCAACCATGTGAGCACCTAGCACTTTATCAGTATTTTCGTCAACTATTAACTTCATCAGGGTGCGTTCATCCCGACCGCTCAAGGTATGGTACATCGGTTTAAATCGGGCGCGGTAGATTTTTAGAGCCTCGCCGTATTTTTCCCGTGCTGCGGCTTCTGAAAGACCAACGGTAGCAGCTTCTGGGGTGCTGAATACGGCAGTCGGTATATTGTCGTAAACCATGATCCGAGATTTGCCGCCAAACTCCGTATCAGCAACGGCACGTCCTTCGTTAATGGCAACGGGGGTGAGATTTATGCGGTTGGTGCAATCACCTACAGCAAAGATATTCTCTTGGGAGGTGCGGCTGTATTCATCAACGGCGATCGCTTGCTGGTTAATTTCTACCCCAGCATTTTCCAAACCCATATTCTTCAGATTCGGCTTACGACCGGTAGCAGCAAGTATAACATCAGCCATTACTGTTTCATCAAAGCTGCCTTTCACCGTGACCTTCAGCCCGTCTGGTGTCTTTTCAATGGCTTTGGCTTCACTGCCGCAGAGTATTCGGATGCCGTGCTGTTCCATGGCTTCTTCAATCAAGAGGCGAAGATCGTCATCAAAACCGCGCAAAATGTGATCGTAGCGATGAATTAATGTCACCTCAGAACCAAAGCCATGCATAATGCAGGCAAATTCCACACCAATATAACCCCCCCCAATAATCGTGATGCGCTGGGGTTGTTCCTGGAGGTGGAACATACCATCGGAGGTAATCGCGTGTTCTCTCCCTGGAATATCAGGCATGAAGGGATGCCCTCCAACTGCAATCAGCACTTTATCTGCCGTCACTTTCCGGGAAGCGGAACTCTCACCGTTAGCCGATTCTGCAATCTCCAGGGTATGGGAGTCGAGAAACTTGGCATAACCTCGCAAAAGTTCCACACCTGAGTTATCCAACATTCGCTGGTATACCCCATTGAGCCGTTCGACTTCCTGATTAACGACGGTAATCATCTTCTGCCAATCGAGGCTGCTTTCTACAGCACTCCAGCCATAGCCTTGGGCATCTTCCATCAGATCAGGAAAATGAGAGGCATAAACCATTAACTTCTTAGGAACGCAGCCGCGATTGACACAGGTGCCTCCCAAGCGGTTAAATTCTGCAACTCCGACTTTTGCGCCATATTGAGCTGCCCGTCTTGCAGCAGCAATTCCTCCAGAACCAGCACCGATAACAAATAAGTCGAAATCATAACTCATGCAATCAACTCCCTTCTTACAGCACTTCTAACTATTACAATAAGAATTACAAGCAACAAGCAAAAATCTCTTTTCCCCACTCCCCATCCGTTACATAATCCGCTGCCACGCTCCCTATTTTTTCGGTGGATTCGGCGGCGGACGCAATCCAGAAGCACCGGGAGCATCTGTCTCAGAGGAAAGTCCAGGTTGGACATTGTGATGCAGTTGCTGACGCCCGTTGCGAATTACCCTGAGCATATCAGTGAGTTGTTGCTCGATACTAACGAGAACCGCATCAGCATATTCATCAGCACCACTTTGAATATCCTCGCATTCTTCTAAAGCGAGTTGGCGTAGTTGCACCAGTTCCTGCTGGGCTTGCAGGCGCATCCGCTCGATCTCAGTACGGGTTTGCTCTTGAATCATTTCGCACTCTTGCTGAACCCGCTGACGAATTTGGTTGGCTTCCAGTTCAGCTTGCTGAATAATACCCAGATCATCAAGAAGTTGATCAGCACGTTGCTCTGCTGCATCCATGACTTCCTGGGCATATTCTTCAGCTTGCAAGAGAATGTCTTCCCGTTGAAGGATTAGTTTTTCGGCTTTTTCAAAAGCATCAGGCAGATTTGCCCGCACTAAATCCAGTTGAGCCAAGAACACGTCCTCATCAACTATTGTGCGCCCGGTGAAGGGAATATGGAACCCTTCGACGATAAGCATCTCCTCCAGTCGGTTGAGTTCTCGCTGGATATCTACACTTCCCGATCCAGGGGGATGGGGTTCTCGTGGCGGGTTGAGTTCGTCGCGTTCTTCGGGATCGCTTCGGGATGAGTCTCTGCGTAACATCGGCAAATATCTAGGGCAACCTGCTGAGGAACAAGATGAGCAACAGAGCCGCCAAAGCTGGCAACTTCTTTCACTACGCTACTACTTAAGAAACTGTACTCGTTAGAGGTGGCGAGAAAAACGGTTTCTATCTCATCCCAAAGGGTTTGATTGGTGTGAGCCATCTGGAGTTCTTTTTCAAAGTCTGAAAGCACCCGTAGTCCTCGTAGCAGCACTTGAGCATCTCTCAGTTTGGCATATTCCACGGTCAAACCAGTGAAACTGTCTACTTCTACATTAGACAGATGCTGGGTACAAACGCGAATTTGCTCGATTCGCTGTTGTATCGGGAATAAGGGGGATTTGCTAGGATTGCGCAAGACGGCGACAATCACCTTCTCAAAGAGCCTACAGCCACGCTCGATGATGTCGAGGTGTCCTAGGGTAATTGGATCGAAGCTGCCCGGATAAATTGCAATCACGAGGTAGAAATTTTGGAAAGTTACGCAGGCATTATAGTCGGGAATGGGGAATAGGGAGTGGGGACAAGGGGACAAGGGGACAAGGGGACAAGGAGACAAGGAGATTTTTGAGGTGTTACTCTTTTCCCCAGCTCCCCAGCTCCCC
>NZ_JADEWY010000167.1 GCF_015207375.1 Coleofasciculus sp. LEGE 07092
TGTATAAGAGAAAGGATGGGGTGCTGGGGTGCTGAGTAAAACCTCAAAAATTTTCTTGCCTCCTTGTCCCCCTTGTCCCCCTTGTCTCCTAAACTATTAACCGTTCTAAATCTAAATCTGATGCAACTTTAGCAAGTTTTTCGCAGTCAGTTGGGTCAGCCAAATGCGGTATGATACCTAAAATTGGAATAGTTGTAAGGGATTGGATTAAATCAATCGGCGTCCAATTGGCAATATCTTCGGGTGAGCAGGGCTGGGTACAGTTGAGAACGATGCCTTTGAGTTGGACGCGAGATTGGTTAGCGAGGGCAACATTCGCAACGGTTTGCGCGATCGCTCCCAATTGTACGGGTACAACCAACAGGCAGGGCAACCGCCAATCCCTGGCTAAATCTGCCAGTGTCAATTCCCAAGTCACGGGTGAACCTAGTCCCCCTAACCCTTCTACTAAAACAAAATCCCGCTGACTCCGCAGGGTATCTAATGCCTGCCAGACGGGGGCAAGTTCTACCTGACGTCCTTCATGTTCTGCGGCGACTGGGGGTGCTACAGGTGTTTCAAATTGTAGCGGCGTGATTTCTGCGGCAGTTTGCTCGAGATCAAATAGCTGTTGGTACAATTCGCGATCGCCAATTCCGGTTTGAATCGGTTTCAAAATCCCCAAACGCTCTTGAGGGCGGTACATTTGCCAATAAGCAGCAAGGGCACAGGTCAAAACTGTTTTACCCGTTTCTGTATTGGTGCCAGTAATTAGTAAGCTGTTGTGCATTTAAGCCAGGTAATCGGTTTTGTGAGATGCAAGCGGTTCAGCTCCCCGATTTCTTAAAGAAGTTGGGGAGCTGCCTTAAATACCCTAATCCTAGGGATTTGTCCGACTCACACTTAAGGTAAAGTTAACAGGTTGTTGAGCAAGCACATCGATCGTGTATTTGCCATTACGACGAACTTGAGCCTGCCAAAACTTGACTCCGGAGGCATCTTCGATAACTTGACCGTTGGGATAGCGAATGTTTAACGTAACATTTCCTTGTGCCACTTCTACAGCAAGCTGCTGTTCTGACTCAACATCAACCACATAGCGCTTAATCCGCTGGGGTCGGGTTTGACCACTAAATTGTATCGCTTCCTCACCCTCAGGAAATCTCAGTGCTTCGGTGTCATAAGAAGGAGACGGAGACGGAGACGGAGACGGAGAGGGGGAAGCAGTAGGCGTTTCTGTGGGTTGGGGTGTTGGTGTGGCTGGATTAGTCAAGCTTGCTTCTAGGGTGTAATCCGTCTCTTGCAGACTTTGGATTAGACTCAGTTGCAGCGTATACACCCCGGTCAAGGGCAGCGTTCCTTGCCATCGTTGCACCCGTGTTCCTTGGCTGAGGGGGTCGCCATCGGGTCCGAGGACAGTCATGTAAACCCCTTCGGTGGGGATAAATGACTGAAGCTGCTGACCCTGTTGACCCTTAAAAGTGTAGTTATGGATAGCATTGGGTTTTATCGCCCTGGACACTTCAACCTCTTTCCCGGGCGACACATCCAATCGTCGGTTGATCGTGGCGCGCTCCGGCGTCGGTGTGGGTGTCGGTGACTCAGTTTCAATCGGCGTTGGCGACTCAGTTTCTAATGGGGTTGGGGATGTTTCTGTAATGGTTGGTGTTGGTGTTGGGCTTTCTGTCACCGTAGCAATTGTTTCCGGGTCGTCTGCTCGATTTCTCAAGCTACTGACAATTGCCCAGGAGGTAAACCCAGTTAGCAATGCTAGTCCCACACCAATTAAAATGACAGCCCCAGGGCGTTCCCAGATTGATTCGTCACCAGGTTCAGGAATTGCAGGACCCGTTTCTTCTGGTCTTCCGGTGGCAGCCGCTTCCGGTTCTGGGCGGCGTCCCACGGCTACCGTAGCCATGCGAGATGGATCGGGGCTTGGAGGCGCTGCATGGGGAGATTGCAATGCTTGGATCACGTCTGATGCAGATTGGTAGCGTTCCCCCGGTCTGTAACTTAGCATCCGGTTCAAAATTTGGGCAAAATTCTCGCTGACATTTGCCCAGCGACGCCAGTTCCAGGTTAGCTGAGTGTTATCTAAAAGGTCTTGGGGTTCTTTGCCAGTCAGCAGCACAACTGCGGTTACGGCGAGGGAATACAAGTCGCTGCTGGGATAAGACCTGCCGGTTTGAATTTGTTCGCTGGGTGCATAGCCCAGTTTACCAACGGTGGTGGCTGGGGTTGCTACACCGGGGTTTTGAAAACGGGTTGCCAGTTCTTTAACCACGCCGAAGTCTATCAGCACGGGTATATTATCACTGCTGCGCTGAATGATATTATCGGGGGTAATGTCGCGGTGAATAATGCCTTTGCTGTGAACGTGCTCTAAAACGGGGAGCAATTGCAGCAATAGTTGTTTAGCTTCAGCTTCTGAGAAGACAGATTGACCGAGAGAAGACAGGCGAGTGGGTGGAGGAGGACTCGACTCTGATGCCGGCGGTTGAACAGCAGGAGGGTTAAGTTGAGCAATGCGATCGTTTAGCAGTTCGTGATAGGTTTTCCCTTCCACGTAGTCTTGCACCAAAAACAGCCGTCCATCTTGCTCAAACGTCTCTCGAAACTTAGGAACCTGGGGGTGCTGGATTTGATAGAGCGTTGTTGCCTCTCTCTGAAACAATTCCCTGGCTTTGCTCAGTCCGCTCGCTTCAGTCTGGGGTGGAATTAGTTCCTTCAAGGCACACAGTTCGTTGAAGCGGTTGACGTCTTCCGCCAAGTAAGTCCGACCAAATCCACCTTGACCGAGAACCCTGATCAAGTGGTAGCGATTTTGCAGAATAGTTCCAGAGGCAATCGGTGGTTCCATGGGAAGAGTCAATCAGTTTTTAAGGGCAAGGAGAAACGATGTCTAGCACCCAGTTTTATGACACAACAGTCAGCAGGCACCATGCTCCGTTCACTATAATGTCAGAGTACCGTGAATCAAACCAAGTCGCCAATTTCACGATCTTCTTGCGGATTTAGCAGTTCATATCAGCAAAATATTATATAGCGTTTCCTAGGGTCGTGAGGTACATTGAGTTTTCTTACCTACTTCCTTTTCTTTCATAGCATTAATAAATGCACGGTTTTATGTTACCCATCCCTACAGAGTTATGGGCAATCCTAATGCTTGCTGGTGTTGCACTAGCAAACAATCTTCAAAAAAATATGATAAATGTTTACAACTAGTAATGCTAATATTGCGGTGAAATGAGCTTCGAGGGTCTGCTGTGAGCCGTTCTGCTACTTTAGCGCTTCAGCGTGCACTGCCGCTGATTGCGGATAACAATCGTCTCCGACTGTTTTCAGGTTCTGCTAATGTTCCACTGGCTAAGGAAGTGGCGCGTTATCTGGGCATGGACTTAGGACCGATGGTTCGCAAGCGATTTGCGGATGGAGAGTTATATATTCAAATTCAAGAATCTATTCGCGGTTGTGATGTTTACCTAATTCAGCCAACTTGTCAACCTGTCAACGATCATTTGATGGAATTGCTGATTATGGTTGATGCCTGTCGTCGGGCATCAGCACGACAAATTACTACGGTAATCCCCTACTACGGATATGCAAGGGCAGACCGCAAAACGGCTGGACGCGAGTCAATTACAGCCAAGTTGGTAGCTAACCTGATTACAGAAGCTGGGGCTAACCGGGTTTTGGCAATGGATTTGCACTCTGCTCAAATCCAAGGCTATTTTGATATTCCCTTCGATCACGTCTACGGTTCACCAGTAATTCTAGATTACCTGGCAAGCAAACAACTGTCTGATATTGTAGTGGTTTCACCCGATGTTGGTGGTGTTGCTAGAGCTAGAGCCTTTGCTAAAAAGTTAGATGATGCACCCTTAGCCATTATCGACAAGCGGCGACAAGCGCACAATGTAGCGGAAGTGATGAATGTGATTGGGGATGTCAAAGACAAAACAGCCGTCCTAGTCGATGACATGATTGACACTGGTGGCACTATCGCCGCAGGCGCGAAAATTCTGCGTGAAGAGGGTGCGCGTCAAGTGTACGCCTGTGCTACTCATGCTGTTTTTTCACCGCCAGCGATAGAACGTCTTTCCAGTGGGGTATTTGAAGAAGTGATTGTCACCAATACTATTCCGGTTCCTGAAGACAGTCGCTTTAAGCAGCTAACGGTACTTTCAGTCGCCAACTTGCTGGGAGAAACCATCTGGCGGATTCATGAAGATACTTCGGTGAGCAGTATGTTCCGTTAGGGAAGCGCTTTCGGGGTAGGAGCTTGTCAGTTTTGATAAATAGTTCTTCTAAGCTAGACATGATGGAAGGCAGGGCTGTTAAGCTTGCACTTTCAGTCTACCTGCCCTCCTTTCGTGTGAGAATTTTCTGATTTGAACAACTTAAGCTGGATTAACTTGGGCTTTTTTCTCCAGCAAGCTGACAATCGAAGCCTTTTCCAAAATTCCTACAACCACACCGTTGTCACGAACCACGGGGAGTTGAGTCAATTTACCTTGTTCTAAAAGCGTAATCACTTCCAACAAGGATTGATCTGATTTGATGATGGTGGAAACATCCACAGGTTTTGTCAGTGCTTTAACAGGGGTTGTAGACCAATCAGAGGTGGGGATAGTTTTTAGGTTATCTACCGTGATTGCCCCCAGCAGTTGTTCATCTTCATCGGTGACTAAGAATTTGTGCCACTGCCCTTTACCGATAATGTAATTGTTGGCAAACTCTCTGAGAGATAAGTCAGCCGATACAATCGGACTATCGGGAATGACTGCATCTTCAGCTTTTAAACCCGTCAGCTTTTCTTGAATGGTTGCCGACTGAGCCGACCGACCAGCATTTTGTAGTAGGAATAAACCAATCAAAAGTGTCCAGATACTACCGAAGGTGCTGACTCCCAAAATGCCGAGTAATCCAAGGGCAATGCCCAGCCATCCCATCGCCTGACCAACACGACTGGCAAAAACAACGCCTTTATAAGGATTACCCGTAATCTTCCATACCAATGACTTGAGAATATTGCCACCATCAAGGGGTAAACCAGGAATTAGGTTAAACAACGCCAGAACTAAGTTAATGTAAGCTAGCAGGCTGACGATTGCGGCTATAGCACCAGCGATGCCGGTACTGAGACTGATCCCGGTGAACAGAGCAAATAACATCAGACTAACGGCAGGACCAGCAATGGCGACCCAAAATGCCTCAGCCGGAGTTTGTGACTCCTTTTCTAAGCTCGCTAAACCCCCAAATAGAAAGAGCGTAATTGACTTAACCTCTATTCCCTGCCGAATCGCCACGAAGCTGTGACCTAATTCATGAGCCAAGACGGAGGCAAATAACAATAGTGCACCGACAAATCCTAGTAGCCAGGGTAAGGCACCGCCCAACTCGGGGAAACGTGAGAGGGAACCCCCGAAATCGAACGTTACCAGACCCAGAATTAAAAACCAGGAGGGATGCACATAAAATGGAATCCCCAGTAAATTACCAACACGAATACTCCCGTTCATACGGACTACCTCAAAAATCTATTAAATTTAAAGACGTTCTTTAGTTTCATCTCTTGCGTCTGCATCTATCGTAACGAAATGTAAAAGAAAGTTTTATCTACCGACTGTCGTAAAATCCGTCCCTTACAGTTCGGTTCTAGGTATCTAGAAGTATACCCTGTCCCCCCGATCGTCGCCGATAATAAAGTAAGAGCGGTTATCGCCTGCCTCAATCAGCGTGATAGGTCTAAAGTGTAGAAGTACTCCTATACAGTTACCGTTATCATACCTGGATCATGTCTGTTACTGAAAATACAATCACCCGTTTTTATCCCCAAGAAGATATCCAGCAAATTCTCAATATCGCGATCGCTCGTCAAGCAGACGGTGGGGAATTGTCCCGCGATCATCTCGTAGAAATTGCTGCCGAATTGGGAATTTCCCTCGATAACCTCCACAAGGCAGAACAAGAATGGTTCCTCCAGAAAGAAGAACGCCGAAACCGCCAGGAGTTTGATATCTACCGCCGCCGCAAATTACATCAACGGGTTGGTAAATATATCATTGTTAACAGTTTTTTAATCACTATTAACCTAATCAGTGCGGGTCAGCTTTCCTGGGCTTTGTATATTTTATTGTTCTGGGGTTTGGGCTTGGGGTTAACAACTTGGAACACGTATCAGTTGCACGGAGACGAGTACGAACAAGCTTTCCAAAAATGGTATCGTAAGCAACAAATTAGCCAATTAACCCAATCAATTTTTACCCGCCTCAACAAATGGTTGAATGCAGTAAGTTGAGGTCAACTTACCTGAGTTTTAGCAGTTTTTAGTCAATAAAGTCAGCCTCAGCTCCTAGCTAGGCACATCTGAAGCGTAGGAGCCTGAGTTGATTGTACCCTAACGCTGTTCAGCTAGATCTCGGATCAGAGATAAGCGATTGGTCAGGTAGTCATTCAAAATATGTACTTCTTCTGGATTGAGCGATCGCTCTTGATTCAATTGCTTCAGTATCCATTGCACCAAACTAGCATCATCAAGTCGCAGAAGCAAATTGGTCTGAGTCGTTTCAATTAAAGACCATAACTGACGCAGCATTGTGGGAGTCATACCATCTCCTTACTTAGGTAAAAGTCCTGGCTAGGCAGGGAAATTGCCGAGCTGGTTTTCAATCGCTGTGTCGCGATCCTTGCAGAACACGACTCCGCTTAAGAATTGCTTAAGAATTTCATTACTGCCTTTACCATAACCCATCTAGTCCTACCAAAAGCAAGATTGTACTAAGGATGATACAAGAGTTACCAGAGACTTAACAAAGAGAAAGATTAGTTTGTGTATGGGAGCACTTTAGCTGTTGAGTGTTTTAGCCGAAAAACGGCATTTAGAAAAACAAGCAGAAATTGAAAAAACCTGTTGTTCGGATAATTGCTCCTGGGGGTGGACGTAAACCAGAACCCACCCCAAACAAGGAGTATGCTTATGTCTCGTTTAGCTCAAGTTTCCTCCTCAAAGCCTGATTGTTACGTCGATTGAGCGCTGGCGATCGCACTGGCTCCGTAATCTCTGAAACCATTTTATAGCAAGCTTTTCGCATTTGCGGATAGGTCTTTTTTATACCAGAGAAGCATCAACCGAGCTTTCAGTACTTTCAGCTTGATTACGGGATTGCAAGTTCTCACGTTGCAACCACCCATAGAGTCGATTCAGGGCATTCACATAAGCCTGAGCCGAAGCGACAATAATATCGGTGTTAGCCGCATGACCAGAAAAGACCCGACTATCATACCGCAGGCGAATCGTCACTTCACCGATCGCATCAATCCCTGCTGTCACTGACTGAACAGAAAACTCAATCAGTTCGTTGGGGACATTTACCACCCGATTAATTGCCTTATAAACCGCATCCACGGGACCCGTACCAATGGCAGCATCCATGAGTTCCTGACCCTCAGGAGTGCGCATAGTTACAGTTGCGGTAGGACGTGCCTTATCACCACAAGATACCTGCACTAACTCCAAGTGGAACAGCTCCGGTACTTGGCGAATTTCATCATGGACAAGGGCTTCTAAATCCCAATCAGACACTTCTTTCTTCTTATCCGCCACATCCTTAAAGCGGATAAATGCCTTATTTAACTCCGTTTCCGAGAGATCAAACCCCAATTCTTTCAACCGGGTTCGGAAGGCATTGCGACCAGAATGCTTGCCTATGACGATTTGGTTATCGGTTAAACCAATCGACTGGGCATCCATGATTTCATAGGTCAGCTTGTTCTTAAGAACGCCATCCTGATGAATGCCAGACTCGTGGGCAAAAGCATTGGCACCCACAATTGCCTTATTGGGTTGCACCAACATTCCCGTTAGGTTAGAAACCAAGCGAGAAGTTTTGTAAAGCTGGCGCGTGTCAATAGTTGTCAGGGATGCCTCAGACTCTGGGGGACGTCCAAAATAGGGATTAAAAAACTGACGCCGGACGTGCAATGCCATCACGAGTTCTTCGAGCGCCGCATTTCCTGCCCGTTCGCCAATGCCGTTAATCGTGCATTCTAGCTGTCGTGCCCCATTTTTCACGGCTTCCAGGAAGTTGGCAACGGCTAAACCGAGGTCGTTATGACCGTGAACAGAAATAATCGCTTGGTCGATATTGGGGACATTTTCCTTAATGCCGCGAATGAGTGCCCCAAACTCGCTGGGGGTAGTGTATCCTACGGTATCGGGAATGTTAACCGTCGTCGCACCTGCGGCGATCGCCCGTTCTAAGACTTCATAAAGAAATTCCGGGTCAGAACGTCCCGCATCTTCCGGGGAAAATTCCACATCCTCGACAAAGGATTTCGCATAGGCGACCATTTCTGGTGCGATCGCTAAAACCTCCTGTCTCGTCTTCTTGAGTTTGTACTCTAAATGAATATCGGATGTGGCAATAAACGTATGAATTCGCGCCTTAGCCGCCGGTTTTAGGGCGTCTGCTGCCGCTTGGATATCCTGACGAGTTGCCCGTGCCAAACCGCAAATCCTTGGACCTGACTCCACACCGACTGCCTGGGCTATTTTTTGGACGGCTTCAAAGTCACCGGGGCTGGCAAAGGGGAAACCTGCCTCAATGACATCAACCCCTAGACGTGCTAATTGCCGCGCAATGGTCAGTTTTTCATCAACATTTAGGGTTGCACCGGGACATTGTTCCCCATCACGGAGAGTGGTATCAAAAATAATAATTCGGTCGGATTGCGATTGCTGGTTCATAGTTTAATTGACTTCCCTTCAAAAATTGGCTGTCCTCAATGGTTTAGAATAGTAGCGTTTTTTTCGATTAATCCTTAAGAATCCATTTTCTCAATATGATCGCGTACCTCATTTAAATCAATATAACGATCGGTTGCATTTCTTAATTCCCTAGCAATCATTCCTTCGGTTGAAACGACGGTAATGTGCGTGTTTTTTGAACGAAGTAATTCGATTGCCCGCTCAAAATCACCATCCCCACTAAAAAGAATAACCCGGTCGTACTGCTCGACCGTATTAAACATATCTACCACAATTTCTATATCTAAATTTGCTTTTTGGGAATAGCGACCGGAGTTATCGTCGTAATATTCTTTAAGAATTTTTGTCCGGACTGTGTAACCCAGACTGATTAAGGCATCTCGAAAGCCCCGTTGATCCTGAGGATCTTTTAAACCCGTATACCAAAATGCATTAACTAGAACAATATGGGGTTCACTTTTAAAATACTCTAAAACCCGCTTGGGGTCAAAAAACCAGCCATTCTTTTGTTGCGCATAGAACATATTATTCCCGTCAACAAAAATAGAAATACGATTCATTGAGCAAGGCATATAAACTAAGACCTAATAGTGTCTAGAGAATTTAGGTTAACTTCTTATTTTAGCAACTTTTATCTAATAATTAGCGCATAGGAAGTTTTCAGGAGTAACCGCTGTAGCCAGACGTTCTCCTAGTTTACTCATTTTCTCATCTTCCCTTTGTTAATCGCTCGCCAAAGTCAAGAACTTGGGCAACGTAGAGTCAGGGCGAGAAAGAGAGGCACTACCCTAGAAAATTCCCTGAGCTGGAACAGCAGTCAGTTTGAGCATAACAAGAGTCAATTTAGGTAGGGGTGTACTTTATCAACTCTACATTCAAACTTAAAGTTTTGCCCCATCGGGTTCCAGCCTACAAAACAGGGGTTCTATTGCAAGTAAGAACACCAGTCACTCCAGCTACCCGCATAAAGCTTGCCAGAACGAATTCCAGCCAATTCTAGGGAGAAGAGATTGACGCAAGCAGTGACACCCGAACCACAATAAACAATGATATCCTCTTTGTGTTCCAGCTCCTGCCACCGTGTTTTGTGAACATCTACCGAATGCAGGTAACTCTGAGGTTCGCTAACTTCCTGCCACGGATAATTGAGAGCACCGGGAATATGACCAGCAACTGGGTCGATGGGTTCTCGCTTACCCGAATAGCGATCGCTATCCCGCGAGTCAACTAACGCCACAGTCGGCAAGTCTTTGCGAGCTTTTACGTCTTCAACATCCACAACCCACCCGTCGCGCACCTGCGGCACAAAATGTCCCGGCTGAGGCGTGAACCAGGCGTCCGTCACCGGATAGCCTTGGGATTGCCACGCCCCCCAACCCCCATCCAGCAACGCTACCCGCTCATGTCCCAAGTACCGTAGCAACCACCAGAGACGGGCAGCAAAGGCAAAGCGAGAATCATCATAAGCCACGACTAGGGTTTTTTGAAAATTCACACCAATCGCCGCGAATTTGTTGGCAAGCTGTTTGGGTTCGGGTAAGGGGTGACGCCCCCCATGATGCTCTACAGGTGATGATAAGTCTTTATTCAAATCCAGGTAGTGTGCCCCCCGGATATGGCTTTTTTGATACTGTTGATAGCCTAAGTCTGGGTTGGCTAGGGCAAAACGACAATCAGCGATCACAACTTGCGGGTCATCCAGATGTTCGTTCAGGTACTCAGCAGAAACAATAAAAGGGCTTACTGTCATAACTTCAAAATTAAAACTTAAAACTTAAAGGGATTAATAGTAATCGAAAAATAAATGCCGTCCTCTTGCAACGAGCCGTCCGTTGAATCGACAGAAATTAACGGAATGCCCCAATCGAGTCGAGCCGTGAGGTAATCTCCCTGCTGCCACTGCAATCCCAATCCGATAGAAGCGAGGCTATTCGTGTCCGGGTCTTCGCTATCTCCACTATTCCAGGTTGTCCCAAAATCTACAAAGGGCGTGAGTTGTAAAACCCCTTGCCACTGGGGAATTCGTGCAATGGGTAGCCGCACCTCTACCGACCCAAACGCGCCGTTGTCGCTCAACCGCACATCCTGTCGATAACCCCGAACGCTGCCAAAACCGCCCAAACCAAACTGCTCAATTGGTAATAGCTCTTGATCCGCAAGTTGGATATCGCCTCGGACTAAGAGTAAGGTTTCTGGTGCTAGCAGTCTCACCCACTGAGCTTGTCCGCGCCAGGATAAAAAACGGCTATCGGGGGCATCGTCATTCACCGTGGCATCTAATACATCCAGTCCCAAGTTAAACTGCGATCGCAGGGCAATCACTTCACTGGCACCCCGTTTTGTCCATTCTTGGAAAAACCGCAGGGCTGAGACGCGGGTGCGTCCGTCTACATCTGCTCCCGGTGACGGAAAGCCGATTGACTCTCCAATTAGATTTTCCAGGAAAACGGTTTTAGTACTGCGCCAAGACCCGGTTAAACCCAGCGCAAATTCCTGGGTGGGTGTCTGCATGAGCGGTTGACGCAGGGTGAGGTCAAAACTATTAGAAGAGGATTGGATATCTAGAAAGTTAAACGGTTCTTCGATAATTTCATTAGAGGTATGGCTATAGCTAAAGCCGAAGGTGCCGTTGCGGGGATTGATGGGGACAATATAGGTGGCATCTACTTCATTGCTTCCTGCCGTATTGGTATAGCCAAGGGTTAGACCATCTCCCCAACCCAGGACATTAGCATGAGTCAGGGATACCCCGCGACGAAAACTACCAACGCTGGGGGAACGACCGTTATTGGCAAAAATTTGGGAACTCCAGGGGTTGGCTTCGGCAACTTCCACAATGAGCAAACTGGTGCCGGGACCCGAACCCGTTGAGAGTTCGGCAGAGACATTTTCAATGAGTGGGTCAAGTTGCAATAGGCGCAAGGCTTCTAGTAAACGTGGCACGTTCAGGGGTTTTTGGGTGGCAATGGCGAGGCGAGAGCGCACATATCCAGGTTTGAGGCGACGGCTGCCATTCACCTGAATTTCTTCTAATCCTCCTTCAATGATTTCAATAGAGATAGTGCCATCGGTTAGGGTTTGAGGTGGAATGAAGGCACCGGAGGTGACGTAACCGTTCTCGGTATACAACTGAGTAACAGCGGTTCTGGCGTTTAACAGTTCGGCGAAGGTAATCGGACGATTGGTAAAGGGTTCAGTGACTGCGGCTAGCTCTTCGTCAGAAAAAACGGTATTGCCGGTGAACTCAAATCCTTCGACTGTAATGGTGTTTTGAATGTTGCCCTCAGGAGTCTCAGGTGTTGTCGGATTCGACGGTTCTAGAAGTTCTTGGGGAGGGGGCAGGGG
>NZ_JADEWY010000168.1 GCF_015207375.1 Coleofasciculus sp. LEGE 07092
TCTCCCCCCGCTCCCCCGCCCCTACGGTGCCTGTAACGCCACTAAACTCTTTTCCAGTACAGGAGAGCGGAAAATTCCGTTATCTGCCATAACCAATACCAACCGCAGCGAATAATCTGGCTCCACTTGCAAATTTGCCCACGGAACGGCTACCTCTAAGCAACGATTGAGTGCAATGCGGGCGTTACTCCTACGGGGATGCCACTGATAATGCTCCCCGGCTTCCTCCAGCCAGGTTGATCCCGTCAGCAAATTAATTCTCAAATGGTGGTGAAATAAATAATTAAGCGGCGCTTCATTCGGTAATTCCACCAAAGGTGCGGGACTGTTGTACATGATTTGGTCGGGATAAAACCACAGCAGATGCAACTCCGAGGGGATTTCTTTCCCAACTTGGATACCTGCCTGAAAATCTAGCCGCAAGTAAAAATTGATGTGGTCAAGACCATACCACAGTCGCTGAATAATGCTGCTGCGGTGCATTGTACCCCGTGCGCCTCCCACTTCAATGCGACCGGCTTTATCCCAATCTTGTTCATCTCCCATACCGCTGATGACAGGATGGATATAGCTTTCCGGTCGGTGTTCGAGCGATCGCTCATGACTCTCTAGGGGTTGCTTGAGTACACGGGGAATGGGTTCGTTTAACGCCTGATAAATCGCACTCAAATGTTCCCGGAACAATTGGTCAAACATGGCATCTTGGTTGGAGGAATGACCTTCACCGAACCACCAGAACCAATCCGAGCCTTCTGCGGCGTACAAGGCTTCCCACACATCGGGGTTATTTTCTTCCGTCGCTTCTGGATGGTTTGCCAGCACCTGCCGCGCTTCACTCAGCAAGTCCCACGCTCGATTTTTTACGGGGTCGCCAATCCAGGTGGTAAAGCTGCCATCCACCCAAGACCCGCTATGCAACCGCTCGGCTGGAAGCGTTTCAGTGGGTGGAAACTGTTCGATAAACTCTGAAACCGTGACGAGTTTGATATCTGGATGGTCGGAGAGGGTCTGATAGAGCGATTCTAGGAAGGGGATACCATCTCTTTCGTAATACTCCCAGCAATTTTCTCCATCAAGAGCGATCGTGACCAACCAGGGTTGTGCTAACGAAGTGCTATCCTGAGGCTGTCTGTCTTTGAGGGAATGAGCAATCGCTTCTAAATGCCCCACAAAATCCGCTGCTGCCCAAGTTGCTTCCCTGTTGCCATAGCTAAACCCAATCAAATCTGACAAGCGGTGATCACGAAACACGATCGCTAAATCACCCTGGGGTGTCTCTAGGCGATAGGGTCGATAGAGTAATTCAGGTTCCGAAACATTCCCCTGTTGGTCTCGGTGGAAAATGTGCCTGAGCGTCCAACCTAATACCGCCTCGTCAGAACAGATCCATTTGAATCCCGCTTCCGTAATGTAGGGTAAAATATGGGGACTGACGGACTGCTCTGAGGGCCACAATCCACGGGGCATCTGCCCAAAGCGGTCTTGATACATCTCCCTCGCTTTCCGCAAGTGCCGGGGAATATCCTCCTCCCACTGAAAGCGCTGCTGGGGTAAGGTCATCTGGGGAATTGCCACTCGACCGGAATGGGTATCGGCGAGTAAGGGCAAAATCGGGTGAGTATAAGGCGATGTTGTCACTTCTATCTGACCCGCTGCTTGCATTTGCCGGTGCTGGGGAATAATCCGGCGCAGGATTTCTCTCTGTTTGGAGAAAATTCGCTGCCGATCTCCTAAGGAAAAGTTTTGTCCCTGTTCCAGCCACCTGGCAATGTCTGGGTCATCCCAAAACATCGGGTCGATCCAGGCGAGGTTGTGCCATGCTAACAGGTCGCTATAATCTTGCAGCGTCCAGTTTTCCAGGCACCACAGTTTACCCTGTTCCAGCCGCATCTGGTAGAGTTGGGCGTAACGGGGGTGAGGGTCAATCATCGTGTGATGATTGGCATCGAAGAAATGCTCGATAATAAATTGCCGCTGTTGGGTCTTGAGTTGTTCAGTCGGTGTCAGAGTCAACTCTAGATAGGGATCGAAGACCGTACCCGCGATATAATCTTCAAGCTGCAAAATTAGCGAAGACACCAGATTCACCGTTTGATGCAACTTGGGATAGCGTTCTAGGAGCAGCACTAAATCCAAGTAGTCTTTTGTCCCATGCAGCCGCACCCAAGGCAAACGATACTGCCCGTTTGACACAGAGAGTCCATTGCGGCTTTTATACAGGGGCTGGTGTTGATGCCAGATAAAGGCGACGTATAACGGATAAGACATCGTTAAGAGTTAGAGAGAGTTAAGAGTTGAGAGTAAAGGCAGATGAATGACACGAATCCTTTAAACTCTATACCTCTTAACTCTTAACTCACCCACGAGACAAAAATTACAGAATTTGCTCAACTTCAACGACTTCGGGAATAAATTCCCGCATACGCCGCTCAATTCCCATTTTCAGGGTCATGGTGGAACTTGGGCAAGACCCGCAGGCACCCTGAAGCCGGAGTTTAACGATCGGGCCATCTATCTCAACTAACTCGACGTTGCCGCCATCCGCCATTAGGTAAGGGCGCATTTCGTCCAAGACGGCTTCGACGTTTTCAGGAGTGAGTGCCAAGGGTGGGGATAAGGTTTGGGACATATATTAACCTCGTAAGTTGCTACTTGAGCTGCACTATACTTCATCCTAGCGCTCTGCTGCTTCCTATCCTACCTTCAAAGTTAAAATAAGAGCTGACGACTAAGAATCAATAAATTTTCACATCCCAAGTAACATCTTGCTATCGCAGAATCGGAAGAGTTCCGCCAAAACCTAGTGTATTAATCAGCTTTAGACATTATTACGGGTTCCTGATACAGGGGTATCGTGAAGGTAACGGTTGAACCTAAGTTTTCGCCCATGCTGAAAAAGTGAACAACACCACCCATCGTTTCCACAAGCTTTTGAGATATAGCCAATCCCAACCCCGTACCCCCGTAAGGGCGGTTGAGTCCTCCTTGAACTTGGCTGAATGATTGAAACAGTCTATCCTGCATATCGAGGGAAACACCTATGCCGGTATCTGCGACTCGGACTTTCACATACCCAGGAAATTCCTGCCCTTGAAAGGGAACTTTCTTCTTATGTACCTCCGCACTGATAGTGATGCCTCCTTCATCGGTGAATTTGATGGCATTACCAACCAGATTTAACATCACCTGTAGCAGCCGTTGATAGTTGCCATACAGGATAATTCCATCATGGGTGGCGGGTTTTTCAAGACTAAAGCTTAAGTTCTTTTGCTGTGCCTGTTGTTTAGTAAAGTCTTGAACTTTACTAAAGAGTTCTTCGAGTTCGACTGGACTAAACTCCAGCTCCATTTTCCCAGCTTCAATCTTGGCGATATCTAGGATATCGTTGATAATGTTGAGCAGGTGCAGGGCTGAATTGTGAGCCTCCTGGATAAATTCTCGCTGCTCCTCAGGATCGTCAGCCATTCCTTCCAGAATTAGCTTGAGAAATCCGATCATGCCATTGAGAGGAGTGCGGAGTTCGTGGGAGGTGTTAGCCAGAAACTCGCTCTTAAGACGGGACAGTTCTTCGGCTAACTCTCTGGCTAGTTCTAGCTCTTTGTAGAGCGTACCATGGGCGATCGCCGTGCCAACTTGTTCGGCTAATTCTCGCACCAACTCTATTTCAGCATCGCTCCACTGACGGTGGCGATCGCACTGGTGCAGGCTGATCAAACCATTTGGCTCGTCTTGATAGGACGTAGAAACGACTAGCACTGATTGCTGCTGAAAGTCACCTGGGGTGATGCGATCGGCGACCACCGGATCGGGACTAAATAGCGCCTGTTTTAAGCAAGGTTCAGCCTCGAGTTCCAACTGTCTCCCCAGCATCGAGCTAAAGGAGTCCTGGCAATACTCCCCCTCTACCTTGACCGTTGGCTGTTCGGGTTGGTACGAACAGATGATGCAGCGGTTGACTTGAAGTGCTTTGCCCAAACTGTCCACCGTCTGCCGCCAGATGATATCGAGATCCAAGGTGCGACGAATTTTGCGGGCAATCTGGGTGAGCAGTTTTTGATTGGGGTCTAGGCTGATGGGTACAAGGGAGTCAATCACCTTCTGGACTGACCCCTCAGGTAAAAGGTGACCGATAACCAGCACCTTCTCTGCCTTGCCCTCGGTTTCTAAAATCGGGCTGATGATCAACTCAAACGGAAAAACTTGATTATGGTAAGAAAACGAGTGGATACAGCGTTCTGGAGTCCGGTTTTCTAAGATCCGTTGAATTTGATCCCGATAAGCTTCGAGAGCAATGGGATAAAACGTATCGCTTAGGGGAAGTCCAACTACTTGCTCTTCTGTCAGACCATATTGCTGGGAATCTCGCCAGTAAAAGGAGTGGTACTGAGCCGATCCATCTTGAGTAAAAACTAGATCGGAACCCAGCTCCTGCAAAAAGCTAGACTTGCCTTGTGCAGTAGATTGCATATTGGTATACCCAAATCGAGAATTATGAAAATTAGCGGGAGCAATCATCTACAAAAAACCTGAAAACTACAAGCAACAAAAGGATTAGCCATTACCCTCAAATGTAAATGCAACCTCTAGTAGCCTGAAGCTCCAGGCAATCTTTCAAGGCGACGCTATCTTACGAGACTATCAGTCATTCCATTCGCCGCGCGGTGGCACGGGTGGATTTCGCCTCAAGGTACGGGTTAGTTCATCATCCCGCTCGCGTTCACCTCTGAGCCACTGACGAATTGCCGTTTCTATCACCTTACTCGGATCGTTGGTCAGGTGCTTAATTTGGTCTAACAGTTCAGCGTCCAAATGGATAGAAATTTCTTCCTTGTCCGCTGAATGCTCTCGATGTACGGCATGATTGTTCATGTTTGGCTTTTGTTAGTCCCCTACTCTACATTTTACGATAACTGGCAAGGAGCGCACTGGCGATAAGTGATGGGTCAAAAAAGACCTCTCCATTCTCCCGGTTGAAAGAGTTTCATCCGCATCAGGGGTAGAAACATTAAAATACATTAAGTGCTACTCCAATTCCCTGTTGCCGACTTTTTTGTGATCACCAATCGCTATGACTGACGTTTCTGTCTCTCGCATCCGTAACTTTTCGATTATCGCCCACATCGACCATGGAAAATCCACCTTAGCTGATCGGCTCCTACAGACCACTGGTACTGTAAGTGACCGACACATGAAAGAACAGTTCCTAGACAACATGGAATTGGAACGAGAACGGGGGATTACAATCAAGCTGCAAGCCGCCCGGATGAACTACACCGCCAGCGATGGGGAACAGTATGTTCTGAATCTAATTGACACTCCGGGTCATGTGGATTTCTCCTATGAAGTGTCGCGATCGCTAGTTGCCTGCGAAGGAGCACTGCTGGTTGTAGATGCGTCCCAAGGTGTCGAAGCTCAGACTCTAGCTAATGTTTACTTAGCCTTAGAGCATGATCTGGAAATTATTCCCGTTCTCAATAAAATCGACTTACCCGGAGCCGAACCCGAACGGGTGATCTCAGAAATTGAAGAGATCATTGGTCTTGATTGTAGTGGAGCCATTCTGGCATCAGCAAAAGAAGGTATTGGGATCAATGAGATTCTAGAATCTATTGTACATCTAGTACCGCCCCCCGAAGATAACCTTAACAAGCCACTACGAGCCTTGATTTTTGACAGTTATTACGACCCTTACCGGGGTGTAATTGTCTATTTCCGGGTCATGGATGGCACAGTCAAAAAAGGTGACAAGGTTCGCTTGATGGTATCCAAAAAAGAATACGAAATTGACGAACTTGGTATCCTGTCCCCCATCCAAGTTCAAGTTGATGAACTGCACGCCGGAGAGGTAGGTTACTTTGCCGCCGCCATCAAAGCCGTAGAAGATGCCCGTGTAGGCGATACGATTACCCTAGCAACAGCCCCTGCCGATACCCCCTTACCCGGTTACACTGAAGCCAAACCCATGGTGTTTTGCGGCTTATTCCCCACTGACGCTGACCAATACGAGGATTTGCGGGAGGCTTTGAATAAACTGAAGCTAAATGACGCTGCCTTAAACTACGAACCCGAAACGTCTAGTGCCATGGGATTTGGGTTCCGCTGCGGCTTTTTGGGTTTGCTGCACATGGAAATTGTGCAAGAACGATTGGAACGGGAATATGATCTGGATTTAATTATCACAGCACCTTCTGTGGTTTATCGAGTCACGACCCATACAGGTGAAGTTCTCGAAATTGACAACCCCAGTCTTCTACCATCTCCCCAGGAACGTGAGACAATTGAAGAACCCTATGTCCGGGTCGAGATGATTACACCGGAAACCTACGTGGGAACGCTGATGGAACTGTGTCAGACTCGGCGGGGTGAGTTCAAGGATATGCGGTATCTGACCCAAGGACGAACGACCCTAGTCTATGAAATACCATTAGCAGAAGTGGTCACTGACTTTTTTGACCAGTTGAAATCGCGATCGCGCGGCTATGCCAGCATGGAATACCAGCTTATCGGTTATCGCGAAAACCCCCTTGTGAAACTGGATGTGCTTATTAACGGTGATGGGGTTGACTCCCTAGCCATGATCGTCCACCGTGACAAAGCTTACAACGTTGGTCGCGCTCTAGTGGAAAAACTTAAGGAATTAATACCCCGTCATCAATTTAAAATTCCTCTGCAAGCATCAATTGGCAGTCGAGTGATTGCCAGCGAACATATCCCCGCACTGCGCAAAGACGTACTGGCGAAGTGTTACGGTGGCGATGTCAGCCGTAAGAAAAAACTGCTTCAGAAGCAGGCAAAGGGGAAAAAGCGGATGAAAGCATTGGGTACGGTGGATGTTCCTCAAGAAGCATTTATGGCTGTATTGCGACTTGATACTTAGTAGGGTACTCGCCTTCCTAGTCCTCGCAGTCTTCTGTCCCTTATTGTTGATACTCTCCCACTAAAAAGCTAGTAGAAACGTTGGGGTCTTAAAAATGAAAAAAATCCTTTAGAGGTGTTGATTTTTTTTTAACTTTCAATTGGCTAGATTGCACTCTCAGTCACCAATTTAGACATTTTTAGCTCGATTGGGAGTTATCGGTATAGGTTTAAATGTAGGATGGTAGAAATTGAAAAATCTACCTAACTCTGTCCGATTGGTAAACCTGTCCTTGCAAATTATGAGAATATTGGTTACTGGTGGTGCTGGTTTTATCGGCTCCCATCTAATTGATCGATTAATGGCAGATGGGCATGAAGTCCTCTGTTTGGATAACTTCTATACGGGTTGCAAGCGTAATATTTTAAAATGGCTAGACCATCCCTACTTTGAATTGATCCGCCACGACATTACCGAACCCATTCGGTTAGAAGTCGATCAAATTTATCACCTCGCTTGTCCAGCCTCGCCGATTCACTACCAATACAACCCCGTCAAGACCATTAAAACCAACGTTATGGGAACCTTGAATATGTTGGGGTTAGCCAAGCGGGTCAAAGCAAGATTTTTATTGGCGTCCACCTCTGAGGTTTACGGCGATCCCCTAGTACATCCTCAGCCAGAAGATTATCGGGGAAATGTCAATCCCATCGGTCCGCGTAGCTGTTATGACGAAGGGAAGCGAGTGGCAGAAACCCTGGCATTTGACTACCATTGGCAGAACAACGTGGAAATTCGGGTAGCTCGGATTTTTAATACCTACGGCTCTCGTATGTTAGAAAATGACGGTCGAGTGGTGAGCAATTTTGTCGTGCAATCTCTTAAAGGTGAATCTCTCACAGTATACGGAGAGGGTTCGCAAACCCGCAGCTTCTGCTATGTTTCTGACTTGGTAGAAGGACTGATCCGGTTGATGAACGGCGAACATACCGGACCGATAAATTTAGGGAATCCTGACGAATACACGATTTTAGAACTTGCTCAGGCGGTTCAGCAGATGGTCAATCCCGACGCGGAGATTATATTCAAACCTTTACCAATCGACGACCCACAACGTCGCCGTCCCGATATTACCAAAGCCAAGACGTTGCTAGGTTGGCTACCTACAGTTCCCTTGCAAGATGGGTTAAAAATGACTGTAGACGATTTTCGCGATCGCTTAACCTAGTCGTGAAGGAGGTCGTCTAGCTTCATCAAATCTTTAAGCAACGATATTCACTCAGGGTGTTCTACCAAGGGATAATCAAAAGGCAAGACTTCCCTGAGTCCTAACTTCTTAATACAGTGAGGATCAGCTCTATGCGTGTTTGTGTTATCGGTACAGGATATGTTGGTTTAGTAACGGGTGTTTGCCTAGCTCAAATCGGACATCATGTTATTTGCGTAGACAATAACGAAGAGAAAGTTAAATTAATGAAATCTGGGCAGTCACCAATCTATGAGCCCGGACTCTCGGAATTGATGCAGGCAAATACCCAGGCTGGACGTCTCGAATTTACTGGCGATTTAGGTGCTGGTGTTGCTCATGGCGAAATTTTATTTATCGCAGTGGGAACGCCAGCGATGCCGACGGGTGAAAGTGATACCCGTTATGTTGAAGCGGTAGCCCGTGGTATTGGAACTCATCTCAACGGCGGCTATAAAGTCATCGTCAATAAGTCAACCGTGCCAATTGGTTCTGGCGATTGGGTGCGGATGATTGTACTAGATGGCGTGACAGAGCGTCAGCCGTCTATGGTGAGTGTCGGGGGCGAAGAAGAAATCGAAGCGCTAAAAGCTCAGACAACTACTGAGTTTGATGTAGTCAGCAACCCAGAGTTCTTGCGGGAAGGTTCTGCCATTTACGATACTTTCAACCCCGATCGGATTGTGCTCGGTAGCAATAGTGAACGCGCACTGGCGATGATGCAGGAACTTTACGCTCCTATTGTTGAGCGTCAAGTGGCAGAGGACAAATCCCTGCCTCCCGTCCCTGTAGTCACCACCGACCTCAGTTCGGCGGAGATGGTCAAATACGCTGCCAACGCTTTTCTGGCAACCAAAATCAGTTTTATTAACGAAGTTGCCAACATTTGCGATCGCGTTGGAGCTGATGTTACTCAAGTTGCTCAGGGTATTGGTCTTGATTCTCGGATTGGCGGCAAGTTTTTACAAGCTGGTATTGGCTGGGGCGGTTCTTGCTTCCCCAAAGATGTTTCAGCTCTCATTCATACCGCTGATGATTATGGTTGCGAAGCCCAACTGCTCAAGGCGGCAGTGAACGTTAATCAGCGCCAACGCCTAATTGCGATCGAAAAACTCCAGCAAGAACTCAAAATTCTTAAAGGCAAAATCGTCGGTTTGCTTGGTCTGACCTTCAAATCCGATACCGATGACCTGCGAGATGCCCCAGCCCTTAATATCATTGAGCAACTCAACCGACTAGGAGCGAAAGTCAAAGCCTACGATCCCATTATTTCCCAAACTGGGATGCGCCACGGTTTATCTGGTGTCATTGTGGAAACTGATCCAGAACGACTGGCAGATAGCTGCGATGCCTTAGTCCTGATTACAGATTGGGGACAATTCCAGAATCTCGACTATAGCAAGATGGCGAAGCTGATGAATAATCCTCTGATGATTGATGGTCGGAACTTCCTAGACCCTAAAGAGCTAGAAAATGCGGGGTTCCGCTATGTAGGCATCGGTCGCTAGTATCTTGACCCACCCTAGGCATTGAGGGTGCGGCTCTCCATCCGTAAGGATTTTTAGTGAAGGGGGAAAGGTAAAAGAGAAAAGGAAAAGCCACAATTCTTTTGATCTTTGCCTTTTCCCGTTGTCTATCCCAGTTCTTTGCTAATTTAGAGAAGGGGCATCTCTACGAAGAGAGTATTTTAATAGCTCTGTTATATCAAGCAGTGGCTTCACAGCTTCGACAAGAGCTAGAATTTGTCAGGGGTGCAAATTTTTACCTTGATGGGGAGATCCGTAATACTACGGACTGCATTTTTTTCCGTAAGGGAAAAATCCGTAAGACTGCGGTCTATAAAACCAGCAGCAATTTTGTAGAGTCAAAGTAGCTGTGTTTCCGGTATTTTTATTGATTAACCCTGTCAATTCATAGAACATCAGAGTATAGGAGTTCTAGTCTTTAAAGCTCTCTGTCTCTCTCGAAGAGGGTAACTTCACACGAGAACTTAGGGATTAATTTGTCAATAAGCCTCTGTACTCTCCTGTGGGCGATCACTATAGAGTGAATCAAGCGTTGCCTTTATCAATCGATTTAGGGAATGTAAGTCAGTCTCCACTCTATTGAAAATTGGACGTCAATCGCTGAAATTGCCTTTACCTAGGCAGTTTTGGCAAAATTCCCCTGCAAAGATAGAAAATTGCGCCTTCAAATCGTCCGGATTATATGGAAAAAATTAGGATTTTAGTTAATCAGTTTCCCCTGGTTTAATGAGGTGTTTGAGGACAATAGTTCTGCACTAATTACACAGAAATCGTAAGAGTCGCCAAATACAAATCCCTCTGCTAGAGTGGCGACAGGGTGCAGGGAAAACATTTATCAGCCAAACAATCCCGGCAATGAAATTAACAGTCTCCCCTGATTCGGCTCAATGTATCTTTCTAAAACTCTTGCTATGGATGAACCTGCTTGGCGCTGGCTCAATTATCGTTCTTTGGGCGCTAGGATTAACGGGTATTGAATCGGCTCAGGCAAATCCCTCAGACCAACAGGTAGCCGATTGGCAAGAACCGTCAGCAAATTGGAGTAACCCCCCCGATGCAGAGACAACAACACCAGTCCATACTGCTGAAGAAAATCTAAAGGGTAAAGAATCGCTTCGCTTATCCTTTGCAAACCATCAACCTATCTCAGTCGCCCATAACCTTTCTCCATCAACTCCCGACCCTTCGGCAGTAGCTGTTGCACTAACTGCCACTCCCCATACGGCCAGGGATAGCTCTCCCCCAACCCATCTCCTAACAGGAGAGGAAAGTATTACTTCTCCATTTTCTCTAAAAAGGGAGTCGGGGGAGTTCGAGGAGTCTTATTCAACTAATATTGCCGCCAATCCTACCCCAAGCGTTAGGGAAAACAGTTTGCCCTCTACCAATCAATCGAGCGCCACTGATGAAGAAAAACTAACAACGGAAAGCGAATCCAATCCTGATTTAGAGCAACAAACACCCAAAAGCGATCGCAACTGTACCGACGATACCGTCTGTAGTCAAGTTTCTTCCAACAAGTCAGAACAATCCCAAACCCCTGCCAATCTAACCCTGGCACAACTTCCGTCCTTACCCTTACCACCCCTACCAGTCCCCTCCAATCCAATTCCTGGGGGTTCCAGTAGATCCAACTCCACCGTGGGGCAGCTTCCCGCCTTCCCTTTTACTTCACCATCACCCGGCATGGTGCCAATGGGAGTGAATGGCTACAATCCCACCTGGGGACAGTCTCCTGCTTATCCACAAACCCCCAATCCAGCTTACATACCCGCCACCTCCTTACCGGTGGGAGCGAATGGCTACACTAATCCCACTTTGGGACAGTATCCTGCCTATCCACAAACTCCTACTCCAGTCTACATCCCCGCTACTTCGATGCCCGTTGGTGCAAGTCCTTACAATCCCACCTGGGGACAATCTCCGGTCTACATCCCCGCTACTTCGATGCCCGTTGGTGCAAGTCCTTACAATCCGGGAGGAGGACAATTGCCCTATGCGCCACAAATGGTAATTGTTGTTCCCATGTCAGCCGGGGGAATGCCTATGGGAGCAACGAACTACAACCCCAACATGGGGCAGTTGCCCTATGCGCCACAAATGGTAATCGTTGTTCCCATGCCAGCCGGGGGAGTGCCGATGGGAGCAACAAACTACAACCCAGGCATGGGGCAGTATTCGTACATCCCACAACCCCCGCAAGCTTGGCCTGTGCCACCCACTCAGAACCAAGCGCCGTTTAATAGCTACAATCCAGGGATGGGGCAGTTTACTTATGCACCACAAACCCAGGCACCCCTACCTGCACCCGTAAATCCCAACGCATCGGGGTACAACACTTACAACCCAGTACCCGGACAATCCCCCTACTTCCCGCAAAATCAAGCCCCCCTACCC
>NZ_JADEWY010000169.1 GCF_015207375.1 Coleofasciculus sp. LEGE 07092
GATGTGGAGATGGGGAGATGGGGAGATGAGTAACACATCAAAAATCTCCTTGTCCCCTTGTCTCCTTGTCCCCTTGTCCCCTTGTCTCCTTGTCCCCTTGTCCCCTTGTCCCCAATTTTGAAAAACTACTTGACACTTTACTACTGAGAACTGCTACCATAAGCAGAGTGATACCAATGGGGTGTAGCCAAGTGGTAAGGCAGCGGGTTTTGGTCCCGCCATTCCCTAGGTTCGAATCCTAGCACCCCAGTTTAAGTAGATACCTTCCTTTACGGTAGCTGCATAGCTTCACCACCAAAGGGCAGCTCAATGACAAATTCTGTTTCCCAACAATGCGTGCCAGTTTGTAGCTCTTTCGTACAGTTTTAAACAGGTGTATTTGAGTTAAGCCAGTGAGCTGTACCTAAAGCCTCGGCTCCGCTCGGCTTTAGCCCTGAGCGAAGTCGAAGGGCTAACAAGGTTGAATAACATTGTCTAGGCAAACTTTACCAGAAATGAGAGTCTCAAAGTAATGCGAGTTTTCGTTCTAGATAAAAATCTACTTGGTATTTGAGAGTTACCATAAAGTATCAAAACGGCGAATTGTTCGGCTTTGAGGTTAAGGGCGATGATTTTTTCGTCTTCAACGATTAGGATTTGAAGAGTTGTCAGTGAATTGGTTTTTGTTAACGTCTGGATCATGTGCCATTGGCTGGTAGGGTAACGGTAAAAGTAGTGCCAACCCCAACTTTGCTGTCAAAGGCAATGGTGCCGCCGTGTAAGTCCACGGCTTTTTTTACAATTGCTAGCCCCATACCCGAGCCCCGGATAAGCTCGGCATTTGCTGCCCGATGGAAAGGTTTAAAGATATGGGGTTGATCTTCTAACGGAATGCCTATGCCAGTGTCTCGGACTTGGATGATCGCTTGATCGTCCTGACAAGTTACGATCAGACTGACTGAACTGCTCTCAGGAGAATATTTCAGGGCATTGGATAGTAAATTTCTTAAAATGAGTTGCAGGAGTTTTTTATCCAAGTAGGCAGTACAAGTCGGAGCGCGGCTCACCCATTGAATGTCATGGTGTTCGTGAGCGATGAATTGGTATTCTGCAATGATGTGTTTGCAGAAGGGTTCTAAATCTAAGGGGGCAGGGTCAAAGGTCACTTGATCGGCTTCTACTTGACCGAAGGTAAGAACATCTTCGAGTAGTCCCACCATATACTTGACCGCGTGTCTGATTCTCTCACAATTTTGGAGACGCTCCTCCTGTTTAGAGGGCGAAGTATTAGTTTCAAGCAGGTAAGCACAGGTCAAGATGAGACTCAGGGGTGTGCGGTATTCGTGGGAGACGGTATGGATAAACTGAGTTTGGAGTTGGTTGAGTTTTTTCTCCTTTTCTAACTGTTGGCGTAGCATAGATTCGACTTGCTTGCGATCGCTAATATCTTGGAACACTACCACTACACCGATAGGGTTGCCCTTGCGATCCTTAATTGACGTGGCACTATCCCCGATTGGAATAGGGGTGCCGTTTTTGGACTGTAACAGTAAGGGTTCATTGAGATAGATTGTCGTATCCTGTTGGAGAGCGGCAGTGACGAGATTATCAACGGGTTGCTGAGTCTGTTCGTCAACTAACTTGAAGACATCGGTAAATTGCTGTTCCTTCGCCTCTGATAACTGCCAACCCGTTAAGGTTTCTGCCATGGGATTGAGAAAGCTGACGCGCCCTTGGGCATCGGTGACAATTACCCCATCTCCCATGCCTTTAAGCACTGCCGTTAACAGTTGCTCTCGTTCGTATCGCTGCATGGCGATTTCAATGGCAACCGATAACTCTCGCTCTTTGACGGGTTTAAGAACGTAACCAAAAGGAGCCGTCATCTTTGCCCGTGCCAAGGTACTGTGATCGGAATGTCCAGTGACGTAGATAACGGGAATAAAGAGATGTTCCCAGATATAGTCGGCGGTTTCAATGCCGTCAAGATCGCCTTTGAGCCGGATATCCATCAGCACTAAATCCGGATGCCGCTGAGTGGCTTGTTCAATCGCCTCCTCTCCAGACGCCGCAATTCCTGCCACAATATAGCCTAGGGATTCTAGATTTTCTTTGAGGTTGAGGGCGATAATTTTTTCATCTTCCACAACCAGAATTTGAATGGTTTCTTCTGAGGGTATTTCGGCAGTCGTTTTTTCAAGTATCATCATTATCCACCTCCTGAACAAGTCCTTCTAAAGTCGGAATTGCGATCGCAAACCTTGTCCAGCCGCAATCGCTTGTCACCTCAAGGGTGCCTTGCAGCGTCGTCACCAGCTTCCTCGCCAGTGCCAGTCCCAACCCTGTTCCCCCTTGTTTCCACGGGTTATTATTAGGAACACGATAAAATGGGTCAAAAATGCGGGCGAGTTCTGCTGGGGGAATTTCAACGCCAGAGTTGCTGACGGTGATGTGAATACCGCCTAGAGTTGAAGAAGGTTCTGCGTCGCCAAGGGAGAATGCCTCTCTGGGGAGAGAATGAGCGGTGATCTCAATTTGTTCGCCAGTCGGTGTATACTTGCAGGCATTATTCAGCAACTCTGATACGATGCGGCTCAGGCTAGACTTATCGGACACCAAAGGCGGCAGATCGGGGGGAAGCCTGACTTGGAAGGTTTGCTGTTTTGCCTGAGCGCGATCGTGGAAATTATCGACGATGTGAGGAATCAACGTCTGTAGATCAATCGCCGTTAATTCTAGGGGGTAAGTCTCGGCTTCCAGCGATCGCATATCCAGCAAATCATTCACTAGTTTCAGTTCTTGGTTGCACTGGTCGCGTAGAATAGTCAGGTAGCGAACCATTGCTCCGGAGTCAGAGCGGGTTTCAGAACCTAACAAGCCCTTTTGATCCAAAACAGTTTCTAGCAGTCGAACTGCAATTTTGATATTCGACAGAGGTGTTCGCAATTCATGGGACACGGTACTCAAAAAGTCATCTTTAAGCTGATCAAGGCGTTGGAGTTCTGCCATTTGCAGTTCTAAGTGCCGAGCACGCTCTAGCGCCAAATTCCGCTCCTCTGCCATTCGTCGTTGGGTGATGTCTCGAAACAGGACTACCGCTCCCGATATCACGCCTTTGTTATCTCGAATTGGAGCAATACTATCGGCAATGGGAATAGTGGTGCCGTTCTTAGAAACCAGTAAAATAGGGTCTTCGAGATAGACAATGATTCCTTCTTGAAGGGCGGGGGTAACGAAATTTTCTAGAGGTTGCTGGGTTTGTTCGTCCACCAGTTGGAAAACTTCGGTTAAGGGGCGATCTCTCGCTTCCGACAGTTGCCAACCGGTCAAAGATTCCGCGACTGAATTCAGAAACTGAATGCGCTTTTGAGTATCAATGACAATCGCACCATCTCCCATGCCTCGCAGAATAGCGGTTAGTAATTGCTCTCGTTCATATCGCTGCAATGCAATTTCTATCGCCACCGATAACCCCTGCTCATTCACGGGTTTGAGAATGTAGCCAAAGGGGGCTGTTATCTTTGCTCGGGCTAGGGTGCCTTGATCAGAATGCCCTGTCACATAAATCACCGGAATTTGCAAACGTTCCCAAATTTCTTGGGCGGCTTGGATACCGTCTAGCTTGCCTTTGAGCCGGATATCCATAAGTACTAAATCGGGACGTAGTTGAGTAGCTTTTTGAATTGCTTTTTCTCCAGATGTGGCAATTGCTGGAACTGCATAGCCCAAGGATTCTAAACTTTCTTTCAGATTAAGGGCGATGATTTTTTCATCTTCAACCAACAGAATTTGAATGACTTTAGAAGAACTTGTTTTGGAAAAAATATTTTTCATCGCCATCAGAGTCTGCCTCCGGGAAACGTTATTTTAAATTCAGTTCCTCGACGGCGAGCGATCTCCAGGGTACCCTCTAGCTGTTCAACCAACCCTTGAACAACGGTATAATTTCTCGTGAACTAGAGCAATTGATGCAATGCGATTTTGGCTGTCTTGCAAGACTAAAGTGGCAGATTTATCTTGAGTCCGTCGAGCCTGCATTTGCAGGAGACTACTTACAATTTGCAAATTATTTTTAACGCGATGGTGAATTTCTTTGAGCAATACTTCTTTTTCTTTCAGTGATGCAATTATTTTTCTTTCAACAATCTTTTGCTCAGTGATATCTTGCTGAACGGCAACAAGCACCGTTCCATAGTCAGAATGATTAAAGGTAGATGTTGTTGCTTTACACCAAAACTGCGTGCCATCTTTTTTAACGGTGTTAACTTCATAGGTTACTTTCCCGTGTTGAAGGATAGCCTCACTGATTTGACAGACAACGTCTCTGGCATTGGTATGTTCTTCGTTATAGTTTAAAATAGATACGTGTTTGCCAATTAGCTCCCCTGGCTCATAGCCAAAAATCGTCTCAAATTTGGTATTGGTATAGACAATTGTACTATCAGCCACTCTGACTAAACACACCCCTTCAGCAATGTTTTGGCTAATCACAGCCTGAAGTTCTAGTTCCTGTTCTGCCTGTTTGCGCTCCTTTAGTTCGCATTGCAGTTGACTATTCGCCTTATCTAGTTCTACGGTTCGTTCTATCACACGGTTTTCTAAAGTTTTGTTAAACTGCTTAATTTCTTCGTTGTGTTTTTGTTCGCTTAAATCAGTGACGATCACAAAAAATATTTTTAAGTTATTGAAATTTAAATTATTAATCGACAACTGCACAGGAATCTTTTTTTTATCCCTGGCGATGAGAGATACTTCTCCTTTCCCAACTCCCGATTGAGCTTGCTGCAAGAGCGTTTGAAACATCTGCCATTCTTGAGGAGCTAAATAGTCTTGAAAATTAGAACCAATTACCTTTTCCAAAGGCTTTTGTAACAACAAAGCAAATCGCTGATTGCAATATAAAAGGATTCCATCTGCCGTCAGAGTTATCGCTCCTTCATTCATCTCTTCAACAAAGATACGATAGGGATAATCCGCACCCTCTAACGTGTAAACCTGCTCGCCCTGATATCCTGAGACAACTAAAGCATCCACCTCACCTTGGCTGATAGCCCGCAACGTTTCTTCGGCTACTTCAAGGCGATCGCGGAGTTTTTGAACATCCCGTTTAAGTTCTGCCTTTGATTTCTCTTGATTAGCCATAGTTCCCAGCCCTTATTGCTCAGGAGTTTTCGGAATAATATCTAAACCCACAAAAACTTTTTCTGTCTTAGACATATCACCAATGATTCGTTGTAAAGGCAGAGGCAGTCGCTTGATTAAAGTAGGCACAGCAACAATATTCTCTTGCTGAATCAGTTCAGTCTGTTGATAAACATCAATAACTTCTAGTTCATATCGCCCTTGCAGATACTCTTCACAAATGCCCTTAATTGTTTCCAGAGCACGGATAGAATGTACCGTTGTCCCAGCGATATACAGCCGCAGACAGTAGTATCTCGTATCCGTTTGGGCAAGGGCTTCCTCGAAGGCTTCAGTCGAATTCGGCTTAGGCTCAGTTTCCATTGATTGTTTCTTCCTTTCTATTTGAGTTACGGCTTTGTCCATCCCTCTATCTTCTGGAGATTTAGTCCCACCAATATTTTTTCCGTATTCGATAAATCTCCAATGATTTTCTTGATCGGTTCAGGGAGCTTTCGTACCAAAGTTGGTAACGCTAATATTTGGTCTTGTTTGGCAAGTTTGGGATTTTTTAACAAATCAATCACTTCGATTTTATATTGACCGTAAAGGTGTTCTTCACATATCTTTTTTAGGTTGATAAAAGCCATTAAAGATTTAGGAGTTTGTCCAGCCACATAAAGCCGTAATTCCCAAATCGCTTGCCGGTGTTCATTTTGTTGTTGAAGTTCCATATTCACTGTCTTTTATACTTGGAATTAGGGAGTAGGGAGTAGGGAATAAAAAAATTTACCCAGTTTTGTCTATTCCTTAGATACATTTATGGATTTATCCTTCTTCCAAAATTTTGTGATCTACTGAACTTCCCCATCTTCCCTATCTACCCCATCTGTCCTACGCAACTGCGCGATCGTTTTTCTATCTTGCTGTGAAAAGCTGTGCTGCAATTCTTCTTGCTCAATCATGAACTCTAACTCTTCCTCCTCCATCTCAATCTGAGCCTGCAACGCAGTAATCTGGGATTGCATCAGTGTTTTCTTGCGTTCCAAGTCCCGTCGCTGCCGTTCAAACTCCTGTTGACGAGTCAAACTAGCAGCTTTTTCTTTTGCCTCTTGAATCATCCGTGCCGTACCCGTCAGTACATTGTCTTCTCCCAAGTAAACATCTATCAATTCTATCCCCTGGCTGGTTAACCGGAATTCACGCACCTGATTAGAGTGTTCCATGCCGCGAGATTTCAGGACAAAAAGCACGCGATTCCGCTCACCATTACTTTCGTGGATACGCACCTCCAACCAAGTATCCATTAAGGATGAAACTCCCATTTCTGTATGCTCAAGGGTGCTACCACCTGGAGTCAAATTAGTAAATAGAACCGTAATTTGCTGAGATTTAAGCAAATCAATGAGGCGGAATAAAAAGCCTTTCGCCTGGTTTAAGGTGCCACCTATATGCAGATTACTCATTGGATCAATAATGACAACAGAAGGTTTAAACTCGTTGATCCAACGGTGAATCTGCACCAGATGCATTTCTAAGCTATAAGTCGTAGGACGTGTGGCTCGAAACTGTAAAAGTCCTTGTTTCACAAAGGGTTCTAAATCAAGACTAACCGATCGCATATTGCGGAGAATCTGCTGAGGCGCTTCCTCAAAAGCTAAATAGAGACATCGTTCACCTCGACTGCAAGTCGCTCCAGCAAAATAGGCGGCAAGGGTACTTTTTCCAGTTCCAGCCGTACCAGTCATGAGGATGCTGCTACCGCGAATGTATCCCTCACCTCCGAGCATAGTGTCAAGGCGCTTGATGCCTGTGGATATCCGTTCGGTACAAACCTCGTGATCTAATCCCACAGAAGTGATGGGTAAAACAGAAATCCCCCGATCATCAATTAAAAACGGGTATTCATTCGAGCTATGACTCGAACCCCGATATTTAACAATCTGCAAGCGTCGGGTGGAAATCTCATCCTGTATACGCTGATCTAAACGGATAACACAATCAGAAACGTACTCTTCTAAACCATGACGGGTTAGGGTATTATCACCCTTTTCACCCGTAATAATTGCCGTAACGCCTTTGATCTTCAGCCAGCGAAATAACCGCCGCAACTCAGAGCGCACAATAGCCGTGTTCGATAAGCCAGCAAATAGCACTTCAATTGTATCTAAGACCACACGCTTGGCATTAATGGTATCAATTTCACAACCCAATCGAATGAATAAAGCTTCCAGATTATACTCACCCGCTTCTTCTATTTCATTAGGGTCAATGTGAACATAATCAATAGAAATTTTTTCTTCCGCCGTAAGCTGCTCTAAATCCCAACCCAAAGACGCAACATTTTGGGTGAGTTCTTCCGCTGTTTCTTCAAATGCCATGAAAACACCGGGTTCTGAATACTGAAGTGCGCCGCGTATCAGAAACTCCATCCCCATTAACGTCTTACCGCACCCTGCCATTCCGCAAACCAGTGTCGGACGACTGAGGGGCAATCCCCCGCCAGTAATTTCATCAAGCCCCTGGATGCCGGTTGGACATTTGAGAAGCTGATTTTTATGTAAAGTTTTTATCATATTGATTTTATTCATACCATCACCGCTTTTTGAAAACAGAGAAGTCCAGGAGTTCATATTTTTAGGGACTCCTGGGTAATTCCGTTGCTCTGACAACCTCTTTCCTCTTTTGGAGCAAGCCTCACTATTCTAGTTTTCAGGTTGAGCCTGGAAACTAGGATGTGAAAGTTATGCTTCCTGCATAGTGAATGCAAGATATCAATGTTAATTAATTTTCGGGCAAATTGAGTAAGCTTTGGTCTAGGTTTAAACTCATCTCGGGCAATTGCCAAAAATATACATTATCCCTGAATCAATTTTAACAGTTGATTTAGATATTTTGTAAAAATTTTACACAATAAAAACTGTGTAAAAGCCTTAATTTATAAAAATAAAGAAGTTAGGGGGAATGGGGAATAAAAGATTTCACAATTTATTGAGGATTGCTATGTAGCATTTCCAAATCATTTATGAAACCAAGTGGTAGTTTTTCAAACTCCAAAAAATGCTCGAAGCGCATTCCTACTATTCCCCATGCCCATCCCCTTAGACTGCAAATTAGTCTGACTAATCAATGCTGGATTCTTAACCTCTATTTTTTTTTAAAATGTTACAAATCAAAACGAAATCGCAAACGCTCGCATAGATCAATGGCAACTATTTAGCTTTACTCTACGCCTAATGAGCGAGGGCAAGGAGCTTTTGCGGTAAGAGCGTTTTTTGAGCCTTCCTGAGTTCACACTCTTGGTAGAAATATAGCTCAATTCTTTCCACCGCTGGCATTGCCTGCCGACAATGAGAGCAGTACCAGTAAACACGGTTGTGGCAGATATGACGAAGTAAATTTCCTGAGCAACAAAGGCAAGTATTCATAATCTTTTTCCCACTCTGCGCTTATAACACTACTACTCAAAAGTGAAAATTTCGGGCAACATCGGTAAAATAAATATGAAGAAAAATAAAATTCTTAATCTACACAGAGAGTTTACTAGAAGGGTATAAGGAGACAAGGGAGGTGTTACTCCTCTCCCCAGCTCCCCCTAAAATCAATCTAACTTGATAAAATTCTTGACAATTCTTAAAATCCGTTCGGCTGCATGACCGTCCCCAAAGGGGTTAACTGCCGTTGCCATTGCCTGATACGTGCGTTCAACACTCAGTAATTCACTGGCAGTACTGACCATTTGACGGGGATTGGTTCCGACGAGTTTGGCAGTACCTGCATCAATGGCTTCTGGTCGTTCGGTGGTTTCTCGCAATACTAAGACAGGTTTTCCTAAACTCGGTGCTTCTTCTTGCAATCCGCCAGAATCAGTTAGTAACAGATAGCAGCGTGCGATCGCACCCACTAATTCTGCATAATCTAAGGGTTCGGTTAAAAATACCCTGGGGTGCTTACCCAAACGCTGTTGCAAGGGTTCTCTAACGATGGGATTGCGATGCAAGGGCAACAGTAAGGCAGTATCAGGAAACTTTTCTAAAAGTTGCAAAAATCCCTCAGCAATATCTTGCAACGGTTCGCCCCAGTTCTCGCGCCGATGAACCGTCGCTAACAAGACGCGATAGTTTTCCCAGTCCAATCCTTTTACCTCACACTGGGGTTGCTGCTTCGCCACCGTCAGCAAGGCATCAATTACCGTGTTACCCGTCTGATGAATTTCGCCAACAACGCCAGATGCGTGCAAATTTTCCACTGCCTTAGCGGTGGGAGCAAAATTGAGTTGTGCGAGCTGGGAAATCAACCGCCGATTGGCTTCCTCTGGATACGGATTCAGTAAATCATCCGTCCGCAATCCCGCTTCGACGTGACCCACTGGAATTTTTTGGTAAAATGCCGCCAAGGTGGCAGCAAATGCCGTGCTTGTATCTCCCTGAACGATAACTAACTGGGGCTGTAGCTCGGCAAACAAGCTTTCTAACCCCCGCAAACTCCGACAGGTAATATCCGTCAGGGATTGCTTCACTTGCATGATTTCTAAATCCCGGTCGGCATTCAACTCAAATAATCCCATCACCTGATCGACCATTTCCCGGTGCTGACCTGTCAAAATGACTTGAGTGTTAAAGGCATCGCAACGCCGGAATTGTTGAATGACGGGTGCGAGTTTAATCGCTTCTGGACGAGTTCCTAGGGTAATGCAGATTGCAGGTGCAGATGAGTTCATATCGATTTTAGGGAGTTCAGGAGTCAGGAGTTCAGGGGTTCAACCGTGGGCTATGCACTGCTTTGCGAGTATCGCACCATGGGACGCAAACACAAACCGAATTTTTTTTGAATGCCTAAGTTGGCTCGACTGTCAAGTATTTTTTCTGGGTATTTAACTGGATTGAAAAGTGAAAAAAACGGTTAGGGAAGCTGATCGCTTACCCGTATTATGAATGAAGGGGTTAGATCGTAACAATTCGGCATGAGTATTATCTGGGAACTTGATTTTTATTCGCGACCAATTTTAGACGAAAATCAAAAAAAGATTTGGGAAGTGTTAATTTGCGAGAGTCCTTTAGATGTCAACCAGTCTACTGAGGACTTGTTTCGATTCTCTCGTTGGTGTCCCAATCAACAGGTCAATTCTATTTGGCTGCGAGAGGCGTTAGAAAGCGCGATCGCTCAAGCCAAACAAACACCCACAAAAATCCGCTTCTTTCGCCGTCAGATGAATAACATGATTACAAAATCTTGTCAAGAGTTGGAAATTCCTGCTCAGGCGACACGCCGCACTTATGCGCTCGATCGATGGCTGCAAGAACGGATGCAAGAGTTTTATCCGAATCAACCAGGATACCAACCTTCAGCAGCGGCATCATCCTTTGTTCGCTATCAACCTCAGAATCCCCAACTGTTACCGGATGCGTTGCAAGGACAGAAATGGGCAATTGTCAGCTTAGAAGCCGCAGCATTTGGGGAAATGAAGGAGTGGGTGATTGATTTTGGAGAAGCATTTCCGCTCTCAATGATGGGGCTAACTCCCAATACTCGCATTCCCGGCATCATTATATTCTCTGATCGAGCCAAACCCTTAGCGGCTTGGATGTCAGGTTTAGATTTGGCATTTGTGAGATTTGAGAGTGGCTCGACTGCGCGATTGTTACTAGAAACTGGTGCCAGTGATAGCTGGATTTTAGCACCTCTCAATGACCCTCAAACCTTGGCAGAAGCGAAAGGGTTTGAGGCAGCAAAAGAAAACGCCCAACAGGTGCATTTTTTGGCTGTGCAATCAGACTCAACATCAGAAGCTTTTGCCGGATTTTGGCTGTTGCAAGAGTTGAAGTAGCGAGTTATGACACAGGACGAATGACGAAAGGACAAACGTTATGAATTCTCGGAATTTGCCACAAGCGCTACACGCGGAACAACTACTAGAATTATCGCTCAAGGCAGGAGCGCAGCATGCCGAGGTGTATCAATCGCGATCGCTATCTCGACCGGTGTTCTTTGAAGCCAACCGCCTCAAGCAGCTAGAAAGCAGCCAATCGGAAGGTGTGGCGCTGCGGCTGTGGCGTGATGGGCGTCCGGGACTGGCGGTGGCATACGGATCGGTGGAACCTCAAGATTTAGTAGACAGAGCCATCGCCCTTGGATACCTCAACGAGCCAGAACCCGTGGAATTGACACCCGGACGGATACAACTCTATCCCGATCTCGGAGAGGTGGTGCCGGTCGAAAAATTAATTGCGATGGGCAAAGAAGCGATCGCGTTAATTCGGGAGGCTTACCCAGATGTCCTGTGTAGTGGACAATGGGAATGCGAGGAAGAAACAACACGCTTAGTCAACTCTCAGGGCTTGGATTGCCATTACACCGATACCACCCTTAGCTGTTTCCTAAACGCCGAATGGGTGCGGGGTGATGACTTTTTGAGCGTTGCTGATGGTCAAACCCAACGGGAGACGCTGACAAGTAAGAAAGTCGTGCAGCAAATCTTACAACGTCTGAACTGGGCTAGAGAAAACGTTTCTCCTCCGATAGGTCGAGTGCCGATTTTGCTAACAGCTAAAGCTGCCGATTTGCTCTGGGATATCGTGCAGGCTGCATTAAACGGCAAGCAGGTACTGGAGGGAGCCTCACCTTGGAGCAATCGCCTCGGTCAAACTGTGACTTCAGTGAACCTCACCCTCTCTCAGCAACCCGATATCGGTCCCTACAGTTGTCCATTTGATGATGAAGGCACCCCCACCCAACCCCTTATACTGATTCGAGAAGGACAATTGGAGCTATTTTACAGCGATCGCACAATCGGCAGGTTGCTAGGGATAGGCACCACAGGCAATGGCTTTCGCCCCAGCTTGAGTAACTATCCCAGTCCTGGCTTAGTTAACTTGCTGGTTCAACCAGGCAATTCTCCTTTGAGTGAATTAATTACTAATT
>NZ_JADEWY010000170.1 GCF_015207375.1 Coleofasciculus sp. LEGE 07092
GCTCCCCCTGCTCCCCCTTGCGATATAAGATCTGCCTAGACCTCTCTTTTATACTGGAGTGCTTCGTGTATTATTTTCCGGAACCGCCCTATTTGCTATTAGTTATCGGTTTGTTAGCTGGGATTAGCTCTGGTGCAGCCTTTGAAGCTACCCTCAAACAAAAAGTACAGGCATGGTCAAAAAGCCGTTCTACTCGTGACTTGGCTCAACTCAAAGGATTTCAGTTGCTAGTCCCCTTTTTGGGTATCTCCTTTGGAATTTGCATTTTCTTAGCTGCCGGGTTACAGATTTTTGGTTTTCCCGGATTGCTGGCTTACGTTATCTCCCTGCCCCTAACCGTATTCATTGGTTGGCTGGTTTGGTCGCAGTTGGGTAAACTTTTAGGTCAGTTAGAGCGAGGGGGTTCAAGAGCCTTAGATTTGGACGCTTGGGAGTAGGCGACAAGAAAAGGGCTAGCCTGAATTTCTCACCAACAAGTATACAAAGATGAGGGGGATAGGGGAGAAACTTGTTCCCCACCTTCCCCATTTCTTTCACCACTGATTTGTCAACTTGTGAGAAATTCGAGCTAGAGCGTCGGGACTGGGGACTAGGGAAAAAACTAGCTCCTAGTCCTTTGTAAGCTAATTACTGCATAAAAAAGTAATGTCAATTAAAGGAAATTAGTGACAATGAATCAGATGTTAGAAAAAATATACAATCACGAGCGCCCTGATTCCTTAACTAACAATCTCAGAAAAAAACGGATGGCTTTCTTTATGTCTCTTCTTGCCTTAGTTCCACCTCCCTTAAAAATTCTAGATGTAGGGGGAACGCCCGTGTTCTGGACGGCTTTAGATTTTTGGAATCAAGAGGTGGGAGAGGTAGACATTACTATAGTAAATATAAATCCCAAAATAGATCAACAAAGTCATTCAAATGTTAAGTGTCTAAGGGCTGATGCGAGAGATCTCAGCCAATTTGAAGATAATGAATTCGACGTTGTTTTTTCAAATTCTGTTATTGAACATGTAGGCGATTATGAAGAACAGCATAAAATGGCTAATGAAGTAATGAGAGTAGGAAAAAGATATTTTGTCCAAACTCCTAATTTTTATTTTCCAATTGAGCCTCATTTTGTTCTTCCCTTATTTCAATTTCTTCCAATAGAGTTTTAGGTATGGCTATTGATGAATGTTGGTAATGTCAGGAGTGGTAAAAAAGTTACTAATCCCGAAAATGCTAAGAAAATGATAAATTCAATTAAATTGCTGAGTAAGAAAGATTTTATGAATTTTTTTCCTGATGCCAGTCTTTATGAAGAAAAATTTTGGGGTTTAACTAAATCTTTTATAGTTTATGGTGGATGGTAAAGTCTACCATTACTTTTGTAAAGATATAGATAGATTCATTCCAAGCCCGTCTGCGTGAGATAAAATTTTAGCCTCCGGAGGCAGGCTTTGTTTGTGTAGCTGCGACTTCTAGTCGTTAGGGGTAAAAGGGGGTTAAAACCGTTCCTTCACTAATGCGATCGCCTCTTAACCCTGACAGCGTTCCCAGTAAATTTGAGCCACGGTATCTCCAGGATTTTGGTGTAAGCAATTTCCAAAAAATAGCACCGCTTCCCGAAAATCCCCTTGATTGTAAAGCAATAGCCCTTGTTCAAATAAGGTTTTCGTAGCTAACTTACCCATTTTAATCGCCAGCGGATCGGCATCAAAAACTTCATAGACACTCACTGCCACAGATTTTCCCTTCACCTTCACTCGATCAATGACACGAAAGGCATACTGATTGGGTTCATTTAGCTGGGAAAAGGTATTGTGAGAAATTAAAAGCGCCACCTGATACTCTTTAGTCAGTCCTTCCAAACGAGACGCTAAATTAACGGTATCGCTAATAACCGTACTATCCATCCGCGAAACACCGCCCACTGTTCCCAACATTAAAGAACCCGTATTAATACCAATGCCAATCCTGATCGGCACGTCACCCAATTTTAACCGATTTTGATTATAGTCAGTTAGGCTTTTTAGCATAACAATTCCTGCTCTTACTGCATTATCAGCACTGCCGCTAAAGAGTGCCATAATTGCATCACCCATGTATTTATCAATAAATCCATGATTTTCGATGATAGCAGGTTCCATGCAACTCAAATAGGAGTTGATAAATTGAAAATTTTCCTCAGTTGTCATGTTTTCCGACAAGGCAGTGAAACCACGAATGTCAGAAAACAGTACCGACATTTTCTTCTGTACTTGGTCGCCTAACTGGACATCAACAATGCTTTCTTTATCTAACAACTCTAGAAATTGACAGGGTACAAAGCGCGATAAAGCTTGGTTGAGTTTAAAGAGTTCACTCGTAAATTTAGTCCGTTCGGCTTCCGCTTTTTTACGTTCGGTGATATCTTGGAAAGCAGCGATCGCATAGGCAATTTTACCCCATTCGTCAAAGATGGGTGTTCCCCACACTTCTAAAGGAGTAACCTTCTCACCGTAGTGGATTTCGATATCGTCAGCTGTTGCATTTTCTCCTTTCAAGGCTCGCACGAGGGGCAACTGTTCAATGGGGTAAAGTTGCTCAGTCCCCGCCCTATAAACTTGATACATTTCGGCTAATTGCTCGGCTTGAGTTCCAGGTTGAATTGTTCGTCCAGCCAACTCTTGCGCCCGTTGATTTACATAGTAGAGTTGACCCTTTGCATCCACCACAAGGATACCGACAGGTATGGCTTCTAGGAATTGAAGGAGCCTTCTCTCACTTTCTTTTACCACCTCTTCCGCCTTATTATGCAACTCAGCTTCAACTGTATCAGAATGTTCAGTCGTCGTCTCCAGCAAAATTTCTAAGTCGGCTTTTTCTTCCTTGAGCGCTTCCAGTTTTTGGCGCAGACCGGCAATCTCTAACAGTAACTGCTCTCTAGAAGGTTGTTTTGCTTGCATCGCCGCCGGATTTAGATCTTGACAGCAGCTATTCACAGGTATATTTTACCGCCTTAGATATAAAGAAATGTTTCAAATTTTCAAGAAACACAGGTCTACTTCTCTCTTTATCCTAGGTTGAAAGCTCATTTCGGAAAAAATCCGCAACTATTTCCAATAAAAATGAGGAAGATCAGTTAAGGTAGTTGGTTTGCTAAATTTTTCTCTAATTGGAATAAAAAAAAGAGAGAGTCAGTTGCTGCCCAGCTCGATAGAATCGAAGAACCCTATCAACAAAAAAACCACCCTGCTGATGCGAGAGTTACCACTCATTGGTAGCTAGTTGTTCACGGCATCTTTTTTTTAATAACACCAGATGCTTTTTAAAACGAGAATTCCCAGAGGCGCACCAGTAGTAACACTACTGCTACTAACCTCATCCTTAGAATACGCGATCGCTATTCAATCAGCCCTAGCCCAACCCATAACACCCGCAACCGATGGCACGGAAACGTTTGTTACTCCCAACGGCAACCAACTTGATATCACGGGTGGGCAGTTATCCGAAGATGAAGCCAACCTTTTTCACAGCTTCCAGGAATTTGGACTCAATACCGATCAAATTGCCAATTTCCTATCTAATCCTACTATTCGCAATATCCTGGGACGAGTTGTCGGGAATAACCCATCCTACATTAACGGTTTGATTCAGGTAACAGGCGGCAACTCCAACTTATTTTTAATGAATCCGGCTGGCATCGTGTTTGGTGCCAATGCCCAATTAAACGTTCCGGCATCCTTCACCGCGACTACAGCGACTGGTATTGGGTTTGAGGGTGGCTGGTTTAATGCCTTGGGTGTCAATGACTATAGCAACCTGATGGGTTCCCCGACTACGTTTCAGTTTGAGATATTGCAACTAGGAGCAATTGTGAATGCTGGCAACTTGGCAGTACAACAGGGGCAGAATTTAGCATTAATTGGCGGAAGTGCAATCAGCACGGGTACGCTATCAGCTCCAGGAGGCACTATTACGGTAACGGCAGTACCAGGAAGCAGTCGAGTACGCTTTAGCCAACCGGGACAAATTCTCAGTTTGGAACTCGAACCGCCTGTCGATACAGGGGGGAATTTGCTACCGATTACGCCCCTAACGTTACCGCAATTACTTACAGGAAACAGTATCCCTCTTGAAATGGGAGTAGCGGTTGACTCTTCAGGAACCGTACAGCTAACCGATTCCGGAGTGAGTCTACACGTTGGAGATGTTGCCGTCAAACGGTTAGAGGCTAGAACAGCAACGCTTTCAGCGAAGGGCAATCTAACGCTAATCGAAAGTCAGTTAGTCACGAGTGGGGATATGAACCTGCTGGCGCGGGATACGGTACGGGTGCGAGACAGTGCTGCTAATCCGTTTCTAGCTGAAGCTGGAGGAAATCTTTATATTCAAGGCGATCGCACCATTGATATTTTAGCGCTCAATCACCCGCAAACACCCTTTGTCAGTGGCGGAAATCTAAGTTTAATTAGTGATGGCACTATCTCTGGAGATGCCCACTTTGCTAGTAGGGGACAGTTCTCGATTCTTAATCTATCCGGGGAACCGGGAACCTTTCTCAGTTTCTTCGACCCAGTTATTAGTGCTGATGGGGATGTTGTCTTTGGTGATTATACAGGAGTTTCGCTGAAGGTTGAAGCGACTGGAAGCATTACCGGGGGAACGATTACGATTACCGGAGCCGATAGTTCTGGATCAATTTCTATCTTCGATCCGGATTTCCGTATTTTGACGAATTCTGCAGCTCTAGTTTTGCAAGCTGGCAAAGCCAGTTTAGATAATACTGCCAACCTTCCTCCCGATCTAGTAACACCGGGGGGAACCTTTACCTCTCCCGGAGGATTGACAACCGGAATACTCACGGTTGGCTCTATTTCGACGGATGGAGGACCGATTGTGTTGAACGCTTCAGAGACAATTAATTTAACCGGAAATGCGATCGCCTCCAATGGCGGTGAAATAATTCTTGATAGTCCTCTAATTAATTACAGCAATGACCTTACTATAAACTCTACCGGAAATACCATCAGTTTATTTGGAGAAGCGATCGCCTCAACGGGTAACGATATCACTTTTGAGGGTTCCGTCATCCTCTACAGCGATACTACTACTATTGATTCCGGCGGCGGCACTATTACATTTAACAGTACCGTAGATGCCGCTCACTCCTACGAGTTTGTCAGCGGTAGCCTGACTTGGCTTGATGCCAAAGATGCGGCTGAAGCTAGAACATTACAGGGTGAGTCGGGTTATTTGGTAACGATTACCTCTGAAGGGGAAAATCGCTGGCTGACTACGTTAGGAATTCCTCTCGGTGTCGGTGCTTGGATTGGTGCGAGTGATGCCCAAACCGAAGGAACGTGGCGGTGGGAAACGGGCCCAGAAGCCGGAACGGTATTTTGGCAGGGTGGCGTTAACGGAACGGCAGTTGGGTATGTTGCTTGGGGAGCGAATCAGCCGAGTAATGATATCCCACCACCAGAAGGAGAAGATTATGCTGAATTTAATTTAACATGGAATGATTTGACGAATGACAGCCTTAACCCACAGGGCTATATCGTCGAGTACAGTACAGGAACGTCAGTTTTGAACCTGGCAGCAGGTAGTGGCGACATTAATTTTAGAGATGCGGTGGGGAGTAACATTAACCTAGCCGAGTTGAATATCACCAGCGCTAATCATGTCACTGCCGACTCAACGATTACTGCCACTAGTATCACCCAAACAGCAGGCACTGGTACGACTACCTTCAACGGTGAACTAACAACTACAGGTGTTGATGGCATTAACTTAACGGGTACTAACATTACCTTTAATAGCCCCGTTATCACTTCCAATGGCGGCACTCTCTCTATTAATAATAGCGGTATTCTCACGGTTGCCGATGGAGGAAGTCTGACGTTAGATGGAGCCTTCGAGCAAAATGGCACAGGCTCAGTTTCCCTGGCTGATACTATTACTACCAGCAATGACACGATCAGTTTCACTAGCCCAGTTATACTGACAGGAGATGTCAAACTCGATACGGGAACAGGTATCGGTGATATTACTATTAATGCAGGGATAACGGGTAGTAGTCAGAATTTAGAACTGGTTGCGGGTACGGGTGATATTATCCTCAATAGTGCTGTGGCGATGAATGGCAATTTAACCTTCAGTAGTGCCAACAACATTACCACTAATGCGATCGCGGCTACCAGTATTACCCAAACAGCAGGCACAGGTACGACAACCTTCAACGGTGAACTCCAAACTGACGGTACAGGTGGTATTAACCTTGCAGGTAATAATATTACCGTTAATAATTCTATTACGACCACCAATAGCGGTCAGATTCGCGTCAACAATACTGGCACGTTAACCCTTGGAGCAGGAGCCAACCTCAACCTAGATGGAGCCTTTAGTCAAACTGGGATAGGGAATGTTTTTCTAGCTGGAGCGATTAGAACGAACAATAACGATATCACCTTCACCAGTCCAGTTACACTCACAGGAGCCGTTACTCTCGACACAGGAGATGGAGATATTACCTTTAACAATACCCTGAACGGTACTCAAAACATAGACCTTAGTGCAGGAACAGGTGATATCAACTTTAATGGTGCTGTTGGTAATCTAAACGCTTTGGGTAATTTTGCCATAACTACTGCCAATCAGGTTACTGCCCAAGCAGATATTTCCAGCCTATCGGTTAATCTAACTGCCACTGATGACATCTCGACAAGAGATATTACCGCCAATAGTGGGATTTCCCTCACGAGTTCCACCGCTGCCGTTACTACTGGCAACCTTAACACTTCGGGAAGGAACAGTGGGGGAGCGATCGCAATTTCTGCTCTTGAGCGGATCACAACTGGCTTTCTCGATTCTAGTTCCAGCTTAGGGAATGGGGGTAATGTCAGCCTCGATCCTCTTGGAGATATAGAAGTAGCCGCGATTAACGCCCAAGGGGGAACGAATGGTAGGGGGGGTGAGATTGATATTACCACGGAACGCTTCTTCCGTGCCACGGATACGTTTACGGCTCAAAATGGGAGTCTCGCCAGTATTTCTAGTATTGGTGGAAGTGGCGATGGTGCGATCTGCGCTTCGCAGCAGTGCTTCACTATCGCAATTCGGCACGGTGGCGGGGGAATCATTCCTTTTGATATTGGAGACGCAACAACTAACGGCACAGCCGGAGCAATAACTAGTGGTGATTTTACTATTGCTCCCATTCAATCCTTTCCCTTCACCTATACCGAGGGCAACCTTCAGATTATTAGTATTGATCAACCGATTACTCCCATTGATAATCCCATTGAGCCATCAATTAATCCCGTTATCATTCAACCTCCCGATGAATCCAAAATTTCTCCAGTTGTCAGAGAAATACCCCCTGTAGAAATTGACACCGAAATAGAAGAACTAGAAAACAATATTACAGACACCTATGAAAACTATCTAGGCATCACCGATACACCCACTAAAACCCTAACAGATGCCCGCACTAGCTTAAGCCAAATTGAACAAGAAACTGGGGTTAAACCTGCCCTCATCTATGTCATTTTCGTACCAACCACGACGCCTCCACCTCTCCCTGGAAACGGCATTAAATCCCAATCTGAATTAACTCCCAAGCCCCCCACTGATTCAGGGGGTATATCTTCAACTCAAGAACTTAACCCACTCACTAATCCAACAGCACAAGCCACGGATCAATTAGAACTAGTCTTAGTAACCGCTTCAGGACAACCCATTCGCAAAAAGGTAGAAGGGGCAACGCGGCAGCAAGTCCTTAAAGTTGTTCAAGAATTCCGCAGCACCGTTACAGATAGAGCAAATCTCCAAGGCTATCAATCATCTGCAAAACAGCTTTACCAGTGGTTAGTTGCTCCCCTTGAGGACGATTTAAAAGTCCAACAGATTAACAATCTGGTGTTCATTATGGATGAGGGGTTACGCTCACTTCCTGTAGCCGCACTGGATGATGGCACAGGTTTTATTATAGAACGATATAGTGTCAGTCTTATGCCCAGTCTTTCCCTTACCGATACTCGCTACGTTGATGTGAGAAATCTGAAAGTCTTGGCAATGGGAGCCTCAGAATTTATGAACCAAAGCTCGTTACCCGCCGTACCTGTTGAGTTATCCGTGATTACCAATCAGTTGTGGCAGGGAAAATCCTTTCTTAACGAAGCGTTTACCCCAGAAAATCTCAAAGCAGTACGCGATTCAACTCCGTTTGGTATCATTCATTTAGCCACCCATGGCGAGTTCAAACCCGGTAAGCCGAGTAATTCTTATATCCAGTTTTGGGATACTAAACTAGGACTCAATCAACTGCGACAATTAGGACTGAGTAACCCACCTGTAGAATTAATGGTGTTGAGTGCTTGTCGCTCGGCGTTGGGAGATCAAGAGGCAGAGTTAGGATTTACTGGATTGGCAGTAATGGCTGGGGTAAAGTCAGCTTTAGGCAGTTTATGGTATGTCAATGATGAAGGAACATTGGGGCTGATAACGGCGTTTTATCAGCAGTTGAAAGATGCTCCTGTGAAAGCTGAAGCATTGCGACAGGCTCAACTAGCAATGAGTCGGGGTGAAGTGAGATTAGAAAACGGGCAATTGGTCACTCCTGATGGTACGATTCCCTTATCTTCAGAGCTAGGCAATCTACCTGATCAAAAATTCTCTCATCCTTATTATTGGAGTGCGTTCACTCTCATTGGTAATCCTTGGTAGGAGTTCTACATTAACAGACAAGATGCCTGTTCTACGGGATAATTGTTTCTCGGAAAAGATGCGATCGCACGTTCTGGGTGATGAAAAATTGAGATAGGCTGGCAACGGATGTAAGGGATAAGGTTTGGTTTTGACGGTAACTGGGTATTGTAACCCCAAAGTCCCAACTTGCTGGCTAGTGTTACAAATTTTGAGACGAAGGGTTACGTTTGGGAGGCAGAGCGTTAATCTAAAGCCATTTCACCCATCTTTCCTCAGGAGGTAGTTATGTCTCGCCTTTCTCGTCGTCATTTCTTACAATTCGCTGGTTCCACTCTAGCTGCATTGGGGTTAAACCAGCTATCCATTCCCCAACAGGCAAACCGTTACGGTAAAGTTCTGGCAAAAAGTACCCCGCGTAAGTTGGCGTTATTGGTGGGTATCAATAATTACTCGTCTCAACCGTTACAGGGATGTGTGAATGATGTGGAGTTGCAGCGTCATCTGCTCATTTACCGTTTTGGGTTTAATCCCAAGGATATTTATACCCTGACGGATGAGCAAGCTACAAGGCAGGGAATTCTGGATGCGTTTGAAGAGTATTTGATTAAACAGGCAAAGCCTGGGGATGTGGTAGTGTATCATTACTCTGGGCATGGTTCCCGGGTTCTTGACCCTGATCCGATCGCTTTTGAGTCAGGGAGTAGGAACCAATTAAATGGCACGTTTGTTCCCGTTGATAGTGCGCTGCCGGATGGATATCCCAACCAGGGGGGTGTCGTCGAGGATATTATGGGGCATACGCTGTTCCTATTGATGTCTGCGTTGCCTACGGAAAACTTTACAGCAATTTTGGATAGTTGTTTTTCGGGTGCAGCGACTCGGAAATTTCGGGTACGGGCGCGGGATGGTGGCAGCAATATCCAGATTTCTCCCTTAGAAAAAGACTACCAGGAAAAATGGCTATCCCGTCTGGGTTGGTCGAGAGAGGAATTTGTGAGGCGGTATCAAGAAGGTGTGGCGAAGGGGGTTGTGATTGCGTCAACGAACTTGGATCAATTTGCTGCTGATGCCCGTTTGAATGGTTTCTATGCGGGGGCGTTTACTTATTTGTTGACGCAGTATCTCTGGCGACAGGATAGCACACCGGAGAGGACGATCGCTTCTGTGATTCCTCAGATCCCCCAGGAGTTTAATCAAACCCCCCGCTTTGAGGTGAAGGTGGGGAGTGGGTACGAACGCCAGCCACTCTATTTTATTAATACTCCAAGTCCGGTAGCGGATGTTGTGGTGACGGAGGTTAAGGGGAATCGTGCCAAAGTATGGTTAGGTGGAGTGGATTTGGGAACGGTTGATAGGGGTACGGTGTTTGGGGTTATGGAGGGTTCGGGACGGGTAACGTTGCGATCGCGCGATGGTTTAATGGGAGAGGGAATTGTTGAGGGGGGTGTGAAGGAAGGGATGCTATTGCGGGAGCGGATTTGATAGCGGATGTAACGGATGGTTTTGAGTGGGTTGGGTTTCGACTTCGCTCAACCCAACTGACTAAAGATAATCTTTTGATTCTGCAACTCAAGGTAATGCTATGTATACGCTCAAGATTCAGAGGATTGGTGATTCCTTGGGGATAACTTTACCCCAGGAACTCTTACAACAGCTTAAGGTGGGTGAGGGGGATACGGTGTTAGTGACTGAAACGGCTGATGGTGTTCAAATAACTGCTGGTGAGCCTGAATTTGAACGAGTGATGAACGCTTATAGAAAAGTTAGCCAGAAGTATAAAAATGCGTTACGTGAGCTTGCCCAGTGAACGAACCGTTTTGGATATCTGAGGATATAGCTAGAATTATCCATGCTGATCAAATTGTACAGCATGGGGGGAGTGGGGGGATTAGGGATGAAAATCTGCTTTCAGCTAGTTTAGCTAGACCACGACATCTATTTGCTTATGGTGAACCAACTTTATTTGATTTAGCCGCAGCTTATGGGTATGGTTTGGCGAAGAATCATCCGTTTATTGATGGCAATAAACGGGTAGCGTTTGCTGTGATGGCAACATTCCTGGAAATCAATGGATATACTCTGGATGTTCCAGAGATGGAGGTTGTGGTAATGATGGAAGGGTTAGCGACAGCTCAAGAAAGTCAAGAATCGCTGGCTAGGTGGTTAGAAGAGAATTCAGTTGAGTCTAGGGATTAAGATAGATTATTAATAAATTCGGTAGCGGATTTGGCAGGAGGATGTAACGGATAGTTTTGAGTGGGTTTCGACTTCGCTCAACCCAACCCACTAAAGATAATCTTTTAATTCTGCAACTCAAGGTAAATGAACCAAATAAATCAGTATCACGGAGGAGAAATGGCTATGATACAAACGGCATCCAAATTAATGACTCTAGACGAGTTTTTAGACTGGTATCCTGATGGTTATGGGCGCTTTGAATTATATGATGGAGTCGTTGTCGAAATGCAACCAACAGGAACTCACGAACGGGTAGGAGGGTTTCTTGCTCTCAAACAGGGAATTGAAATTGAACGTCTAGGGCTTCCCTACTTTATCCCTCGGCAATGTATTATTAAGCCGATAGATTCTGACAAGTCAGGCTTTATCCCGGATGTCGTGGTGTTGGATGAGAATGCCCTGGAAGCTGAACCGATGTGGAAAAAACGTTCGGTGATTACCAAGGGTGAAACAGTCCGGTTGGTTATTGAAGTGGTGAGTACCAACTGGCAAGACGACTACTTGATTAAGTTAGCTGAATATGAAAAGTTAGGCATTCCGGAATACTGGGTTGTTGACTATTTAGGTTTGGGAGGGAGGCGCTACATTGGCAACCCGAAGCAACCTACTATTTCGGTTTACCAATTGGTTGAAGATGAGTATAGTGTGAGTCAGTTTAGGGGAAATGAGCGTATTGAATCGGTAACGTTTCCAGAGTTGAATTTGACGGCTGAACAGGTGTTTAAGGTTGGGAAATAGAACCTAGTGGGAACGGATGTGGCAGCGGATTGAGTAACGGATGTAACGGATAAGGTATGGGTACATCTTCTCATTCAGCTATCCACTAAATCTGCTTGTACTTATATCTTGCACCACCCCCCTAGCCCCCCTTATCAAGGGGGGAACAGAAACCAGAAATTAGCTTCCCCCCTTAGCAAGGGGGGACTGAGGGGGGTAAATCAATATGTAGGATGCAAGTTGTAAATAAACTCCATTACCCCATCTGTTACATCCGTTATCAAAATCCGTTGCCAACCTGCATAACCCCCACACCCCCAGAGATAAAAATCAACAGCATCGAGTAAAGTAAACGCAACAGAGTGTAGATGCAGTTATGTCTCAACCCCTCCC
>NZ_JADEWY010000171.1 GCF_015207375.1 Coleofasciculus sp. LEGE 07092
TTATCGCGAACAGGGATGAAACCAATTTATTCTCAACAAGACTGTCAATAAGCGCTCATCTTTTTTGACCTCAATTGCCTCAAAAGCAAGAACCATCAAACTTTTGAGCCGCTTGTCACCCCTTCAGTCAAAGCCGGACGATTGAAGTTAACCTAGGAAACTACCAAGACCGTATTCAGGATATGATAAAAAACTATCCGGGGAGTGACTTAACCGTTCTAGACGTATTTAGTAGTGATATCTATGGTAAAAAATATCAGCGACAAATCGCATCAGACTGCCAAAACTTCCAACCCGGACTTACCCTACTCGAAAACCTGACTAGTACAATACAAGGGATTATCGACCTCGAACAAACCAAAAGCGATCGCGCCCTCGATAATACTATAGCCCTGGCAGGTATTGGATTCGCTATCAGTGGCTTAACTGCTACCGCCATCTCTGTCCAACAACCCCAGCCTGCCTCCTACAAAGATATCTCCTTCCTCACTTCCCCCGTCTTCGTGTTGAGTATTGGGTTCGGGTTCAGTGCGCCCTTTTTAATCGCCCTCATCTATCGCCTCTTTCGCCGCTAATGGATAGCCACAACCCTAATTAAAACCCCAGGAGGTTTAGTGTTTGAAGCGTTAATTGAACGGCTCCCTCATTTCAGCGATGAGCAACTAAAAAACGAGTATCTCACTCCCCAGCGATGGGCACCAACCTGGGAACGAGTTCTTAAGGAAATTGACCAAGACGCCTTAGCGTTGCGTATTATTCGATTAGCCTTAGAGGTTGATTTCAAACTCGGTGCTAAATTAGCCGGAGCGGTTATACCTGAGTTCCAAGCTCAAACGGTTAGACTGATTGATGCTCTTACTATTCCTTTACCCGTTAAAATTCATTTATTACAACTTACTCATTCTGAGCAAGCTATTCCCTTTCTTCGTCACGCCTTAAATGATGAAGACGAACAGGTACGCGAGTTAGCCGCAAAAGCTCTAGGAGAACTGGGCTATAGTTCAGCCATTCCAGCATTACTCTCTAAACTTCAAGACGAGTATAATTCTGTTTGTAAGACAGCCTTAAAATCACTCGGAACAATTGGTTCTCTTGCTGTTCTACCTATTTTATACCAAAAACTGAAACGTCGAGGGAATGAACCAGCCCTTGAAGCATTCGACAACATGATGAGTCAAGCACTGGCTAAAAGAAAAAGCAATAACTCAGAGGAGAAAGATTCCTTTAGTCCGATAGAAATTGATTTATTTCTCAGTTCGTTAAACAGCGATAATTTACAATTTTGTCGAATTTGCCTACAACTATTGTGGATCTTAAATCAAAATGCTGCTTTCCAGGTTTTAACGGCTGCGTTACAAGCCGCTGATGATCAGCTACGGGAATTTGCAATCCTGGCGCTGGGGAAATTGGACAAAGAAGCCACTATTCCTATTCTGCTCCAATGCCTGGAAAATGAGAATCAAAATGTACAGGTGTATGCCGCGAATACGTTGTCAGACGTGGCGGATGAAGCAATAATTCCGGAATTAGTCAACGCTTTAAACTCCGAACAACAGACTACACGAGTCATGGCAAGTTATCTGATGGCTAAAATCGGCACAGACGCCACTTTACCTTATTTAAGTCAATTGTTCCATGATGAAAATGATCATATCCAATTGCTGGCAGTAACAGGACTATGTAAAATCGCTTCTCCAGCCACATTTCCGCTGCTGATGCAAGCCTTGCAAATCGAAGATGAAGACATTATTTGTGTTGTCGCTAAAGCTTTAGTCAAACTAGGTGAAACTTATGAACCCCTGGTTCCAGAAATGGCACAAGCATTACAAAGTCCCCATGAAAGTATTCCTTATGTTGCCGGATATGTCCTGAGTCAACTGAATAGTCCAGCCGCATTGACAATATTAGAGGAAGCCTTAGAGCATCCCGATCCTTCAATAAGAGCGATCGCGGGTGTAGCCTTATCTAAACATGATGATGCAGCGGTTTGCTCTGCGGCGCTTCAAGTTCTCCAAGAGATTGAGGACTATGACCTTATTGTATCAGCTCAGACGGCGTTTAAAATTATTGAAGAAACAGAAAAAACGTTTGATATTTCTCACTTTTTGACATCAAAGACTCTTTTACCCCGATGGAATGATTATACAGAAATCCTATCCCTGAGCCATGATAGTATCAGTCTATTTGTAACGATTATAGGTAACGTTTCTGGCGATAAACACCAACTGCTAGAAAAGATAGCAACGTGGCTCGTAGAAATTTTAGGCGAAGACACATTACCCCAACTTCTAAGTCGGTTCAAATTATCGCTTTCATTGCAAAATCAGCTTCTCGATTCCCCTCAACAGTTGAATCAACACCTCGAATCTAATGATCTAACTGAGAACGAAATCGCTTCGGCAGAAGAGCGTTATCTGGCTACAGTTATCCTTGGATATCTTGGCAATCCCGCAGCCGTTCCCACGCTGGTTAAGGTTTTGCAAGAAAATCATTGTTCCCTCAAAGTCTCAGCAGCAGAAGCGTTAGCCAGAATTGGTACGGCTGAAGCTGTTAACGCGATTTTGCAAAGTTTGAATTTTGATAACGACGTATCCTATCCTTTAGTTGAATCCCTAAAACTTATCACTAATTCAGAGGCTATCTCAGTTCTGGTTAATGCGTTAGATGGCGGTTTATTCGATGCTTATGCCATTGTCGAGAATAATAGAGAAAATCTTCGGGAGTTACAGCAAGACTATTTAGCTGAACTGGGAGATAATTGGGGTGTTCAAGTTCTGAAAGAGTTATGGACTTCACTGGTTTGGTTGACGGGATTTAAGGATGTATCATTTATAGAATTAGGCTCTCGCCTAGAGGTTTCTTGTTTTGAAAAAACAACTATTTCGCCAGATGCTGATTTAAAGCTCTTTGGTAAAAAGCGCAACTTCTGCCAGAACTTTGGTGTTCGCCAAGAAGCGTTACCTTTCGTCCTTTATGCTATGCAATATGAATCTGCTGAAGTCTATCAGCAAGCGGTAAAATCGTCCCTAAAACAAAGGTTAGATGCTAATTCAAGGTTGGATGATGCATTCTGGAAATTTTGGGAAGTTAAATTGGCTAACCTGTTGAAAGATTATCACGATGACTACCAATCCTTATGGCATGAAATGAGTCAAAGAGATTTAAGATGTCGGTTAACATCCGTTCGCTGTGCGGCGGCGAAAGTGTTGGAAAAAATCGGATAGGACAAGATTGAGTTGTAACCGATATAATAGTTATTAATAATCTTAATTACGTTTAAGAGCTAAGAGGCGATCGCTAGAATGCGCATCCTGTTAGTTGATGATGAAGTTGAACTCACTGAGCCACTGAGTCGAGTACTCCGGCGTGAGGGATACGAGGTTGATGTGGCTTATGAAGGGCAGTCTGGCAGTCAGTTGGCGATGCAAGGCAATTACGACTTACTAATTTTAGACTGGATGTTACCTCAACAGTCGGGGCTTGACATTTGCCAGCAGTTGCGATCGCAAGGGCGTATTACTCCCGTTCTTTTCCTCACCGCGAAGGACACCTTAGATGATAGGGTAATGGGATTGGATGCCGGGGCAGACGATTATCTAGTCAAACCGTTTGAACTGCGAGAGTTGTTAGCTAGAGTCCGGGCTCTATTGCGACGTTCTGTAACGACTGAGGCGGGAACTACTCAGCGGTTGCGGGTGGCATCCTTGGAGTTAGACGTGGAAAATCAGATTGCTTACAGAGACGGACGGTTAATCGAACTCTCGGAAAAGGAAAGTCAGCTACTTGAGTATTTTATGCGCCATGCAGGTCAGTTGTTGACTCATGGGGAAATTTATCAGCAGTTGTGGAAGGAGGACGAGCAACCGAGTAGTAACGTGTTAGCTGCCCTAGTGCGCTTGCTGCGTCGCAAAATTGAGGCAAAGGATGAGACACCCCTGATTCATACGGTGTATGGTAAGGGTTATCGGTTTGGAGAGCCGTAAACTCCTTTGTTCATCATTCATTTTTTTAATGATTAAGGCTGGTATTGTCGGGACTGGGTATGCTGCCAACCAACGGGCGCAAGTATTGCAAACCGATGAGCGATCGCGTTTAGTTGTCTTTAGCGGTCATACTCCAGAAAAAACCCAAGAGTTTGCCCACACTCATAACACCTCAGCCGTAGATTCTTGGCAGCAGGTTGTGAAACACCCTGAGGTGGATTTGGTGTTTGTTTGTACCGTTAATCGTGATCATGGGGCAATTGTTCGTGCTGCGTTGGAAGCGGGGAAGCACATTGTTGTTGAATATCCCATTTCTCTAGACCCTTCAGAAGCCGAGTCCTTGATTGCTTTGGCGCGATCTAAAGGTAAACTCTTACACGTAGAACATATTGAGTTATTGGGGGGATTACATCAAGCTCTGCGACAGTCCCTATCAGAAACTGGGAATGCTGTTTACGCTCGTTATATTACTATCGTACCCAAGCACCCCGCACCGAAACGCTGGACTTATCACCGAGAATTATTTGGCTTTCCCTTTAAAGCTGCCCTGCCTCATATTCACCGATTCACGAACCTGTTTGGTAAAGTAGCGGCGGTTAGCTGTCAAACTCGGTTTTGGGGGGATGGTGAGTATTATACTGCCTGTTTGTGTTCGGGTCAATTTCGTTTCGTCAACGGTTTAATTGCAGAGGTTACTTACGCAAAAGGGGAGGGTTTTTGGCAGGGGTTGCGTAATTTTGAGGTACATGGAGACAAGGGAACGCTAGTATTTGAGTCAGAGGAAGGAACCTTGATTCGGGAAGAGGAAAGGATACCCATTGCCGTGGCAGGAAAGCGCGGTTTGTTTGTCAAAGATACCACCATGGTGTTAGATTATTTGGCGACAGGAACACCTCTGTACGTGTCTCCAGAGGAGAGCTTGTACGCCCTCAAGGTAGGAGAAGCGGCGCGTCAGTCAGCAGAAACAGGTGAAACGGTGACGCTGGAGTAATGATACTTAATACTGATAAGATTGTGTGAGGAGTTGCTATGAGTTATCGTATGGATCGCCGTGCCTACGCCGAAACCTATGGTCCTACTGTAGGCGATCGCATCCGTCTTGCCGATACAGAATTATTGATAGAAGTCGAACAAGACTACACTACCTACGGCGATGAAGTGAAATTCGGGGGTGGCAAAGTTATCCGAGATGGCATGGGACAATCCCCCATTGCTAATGCTGACGGTGCCGTAGATATGGTGATTACAAATGCCTTAATTCTGGATTGGTGGGGTATCGTCAAAACCGATATTGGGATTAAAGACGGCAAAATTTTCAAGATTGGTAAAGCAGGCAATCCCTACATCCAGGATAATGTAGACATTATTATCGGACCGGGTACTGAGGCGGTTGCTGGGGAAGGGATGATTCTCACGGCAGGTGGAATTGATGCCCATATTCACTTTATCTGTCCCCAACAGATCGAAGTTGCGATCGCATCCGGCATTACTACCATGATTGGCGGCGGTACAGGTCCAGCAACTGGAACGAATGCCACCACCTGCACCCCAGGTCCCTGGAACATTTACCGGATGCTGCAAGCAGCGGATGCGTTTCCGGTAAATCTGGGGTTTATGGGTAAGGGTAACAGCAGTCAACCCCAAGGACTAGTGGAACAAGTCTTAGCCGGTGCTATGGGGTTAAAGTTACACGAAGATTGGGGAACTACACCTGCTGCCATTGATACCTGTTTGGGTGTTGCTGATGAGTATGACGTGCAGGTAGCGATTCACACCGATACCCTCAACGAAGCGGGTTTTGTAGAAAACACGATCGCCGCATTCAAAAACCGCACAATACACACCTACCATACTGAAGGCGCAGGTGGAGGGCATGCTCCCGATATTATCAAAGTTTGCGGTCAAGCTAACGTAATGCCGTCATCGACTAACCCCACTCGTCCCTACACCGCCAACACCTTGGAAGAACACCTGGATATGTTGATGGTATGCCACCATTTAGATCGAGGGATTCCAGAGGATGTGGCGTTTGCCGAGTCTAGGATTCGTCGGGAAACTATTGCGGCTGAGGATATCCTGCATGATTTAGGGGCATTTAGCATGATTGCCTCGGATTCTCAGGCAATGGGACGAGTCGGGGAAGTTATCATCCGCACTTGGCAAACCGCCCATAAAATGAAGGTGCAGCGCGGGTTCCTTGCCTCTAACCAAGGGGGTGAAAATGATAATTTCCGGGCAAAACGATATATTGCCAAGTATACGATTAATCCGGCTATTACCCACGGCATTGCTGAGTATGTGGGTTCGGTAGAAGAAGGCAAGTTGGCGGATTTATGCCTGTGGAAACCTGCCTTTTTTGGCGTGAAGCCGGAAATTGTGATTAAAGGCGGTGCGATCGCTTGGTCGCAAATGGGGGATGCTAATGCTAGTATTCCGACACCCCAACCTGTTCATATGCGTCCCATGTTTGGTAGTTTTGGAGGTGCGATCGCGGCAACATCCTTAACTTTTGTTTCTAAGGCTGCATTAGAGAAAGAAATTCCGACTCAACTGGGTTTACAAAAACCTGCTGTTGCGGTTTCTAATACCAGACAGTTGCAGAAGCAAGATATGAAACTCAATGATGCACTGCCTCACATAGAGGTTGATCCAGAAACCTATGAAGTGAGGGCGGATGGGGAGTTGCTAACCTGTGAACCCGCTACAGTTTTACCCATGGCGCAGCGTTACTTTTTGTTTTAACTCCCGATGAGTTTTTTAGTTCCAAATTTTTCCAGCTTGACGAATCATCTGTCACATTACGTTACTTTAAAAGGGGTTAAAAAAGCCAAAAAAATGCTATGATAGAGAGTCTACTTTTTAAGAAATTCATATCAAAGGTGGTCATGAGTAGCCAACGGCACGACCAAAAACGAGTATCCCTTGAGCCTGCGTCCACTTCAGTAAACAATCCGTATAAAAGTCGGGGGTCAAGTAAGCTAAATCTTTAACTGAGGCAAGTAAAAAGAATCCTGAAGTTAAATCAGTCAATGTTCAAGTTTTACAACAGGTATTGAGAAAGCTGTAAACAACTTTTCTTGATATGAATCGTAAAGAAATGGGCTTTCCGAGATTCAAAAAGCAGGGGAGGATGTCAATTCATGGAGTTTATCGGATGGTTGTTCATCGATAAACTGTACCGGGAGATAAGGAGAAGCTACGATGAAGTACCAAAAAATACTGGTGGCTATTGACCGTTCAGCGGAGGCAGAAATGGTATTTGAACAAGCCATGGAGCTTGCCAAACGAGAAAAAGCGTCTCTGATGGTGTTTCACTGTCTGCCAATAGAAGCTCAGGGAACGGGTTACTACGGGGATATGTTTGGCAGAGAGTTGGTTGATTTTTCTAACCTGATACAAGATAAGTTGAAAAAGGAAACCGAAGACGCTCAGAAATGGCTTTCTCATTTCTGTCAGAAAGCAACGGCAGAGGGAGTAGCCACAGAATGGACTTGCAAAGTTGGAGACGCTGGCAGCGCAATTCGGGAACTCGCTCAGAGTTGGGGAGCTGATTTAGTTGTGCTAGGTCGTCGAGGGCGGCGCGGCTTTGCAGAAATGCTTTTGGGAAGTGTCAGTAATCATGTTGTCCATCACGTCCCTTGCTCGGTTTTAGTCGTACAAGGCATTAGTGCTGAAACTCAACACGATCATGACACGAGGACTACGGCACAAATCAACGAATCTCAGTCTTAATCTACAACCCGATGACTGGGAACAGCTCCGAGTTTGACTATCTTCAATCTGGAAATGCGATCGCTTTAGGTTCTGAACCTCGTCAATGAGTATCAAAGACTCCTGGATGAGTCTCAAAGATTCGTAGATGAGTCTCAAATACTCTCTGGACAGTATCAGAATCTCGTAGATGAGTCTTAAACACTCGTGGATGAGTATCAAACACTCGTCAATGAGTATCAAACACTCTCTGGACAGTATCAAAGACTCGTTGATGAGTCTTAAAGACTCGTGGATGAGTCTCAAAACGTCTCGAATGAGTCTTGGAGGTTCTTAAATGAGCGATCGCACCCCATTCCCCACTCCCTACTCCCGTTCGGCTGACGCTCACGGCGAAGCCCACTCCCTATTCCCCAACACCACAGAGTCAGTAATTGGCAACGGATTTAGATAGCGGATGTAGCGGATAACAGACAACCCATCCGTTACATCTCACATCTTGCACCATTGTCAGTAAACCCGAAAACCCGCCCAGAGTTAAAACTCCGGGCTAATAGCTTAAGTCCATTTCAATGGACTAAAACGCTTGTCCAGTCGTATGCAAGACGAATGTCACTGAAATAATATAGGTTCGTAGTCGCCACTTTAGTGCCTCAAGCGCTGAAGCGCTTACTACAAACGCTTAAGTCAGTGCCAGTCGTCTTTAGACGACTTTAGCTATGAGACAGTGGTTTTAACCACTGGCGGGTTGTTGCCACTGGAGCAAGATCTCAGTTACTTATCCGTTGCCAACCAAATCCCACAGCGCATCAATTCCACTGCCAACATAGTCTGAATCTTGGTGTTGCTCAAGCCATTGCACAATAGCCGGGAGAATATCACTGGATTTCTTGCCCAACTTACCCAAGGCTATGGCAGCATGGACACGCACATAAGAATACTCATCATCTAAGTGCAATAGCAAGGCATTCACCACCGTTTCGGAACCCTGCCCCAACTTACCCAAGGCAAAGGCAGCATTGCCACGCACACGAGAATTCTCATCCTCTAAGCACAATAGCAGGGCATTCACTACCGTTTCTGAATCCTGCCCCAACTCACCCAAGGCATGGGCAGCCTCCCAACGCACACCAGAATCTTGATCATCTAAGCGCAATAGCAAGGCATTCACTACCGTTTCGGAACCCTGCCCCAACTTACCCAAGGCAGAGGCAGCACTGCCACGCACATCAGCATCTTCATCCTCTAAGCGCAATAGCAAGGCATTCACTACCGTTTCTGAAGTTTGTCCCAACTTTCCCAAGGCAAAGGCAGCATAGCTACGCACACCAGAATCCTCATCCTCTAAGCGCAATAGCAAGGCATTCACCACCGTTTCTGAACCCTGCCCCAACCTCCCCAAGGCACGGGCAGCAAAATCACGCATAACAGAATCCTCATCATCTAAGTGCAAAAGCAAAGCATTGACTATCGTTTCTGAACCCTGCCTTAACAAACCCAAGGCATAGGCAGCATTGACACGCACATCAGAATTCTCATCCTCTAAGCGCAAAAGCAAGGCATTCACTACCGTTTCTGAAGTTTGTCCCAACTTTCCCAAGGCATCGGCAGCCTCCCTACGCACACCAGAATCCTCATCCTCTAAGTGCAATAGCAAGGCATTGACTATCGTTTCTGAACCCTGCCCTAACTTACCCAAGGCATAGACAGCATTGAAACGCACATCAGAATTCTCATCCTCTAAACGCAACAACAAGGTTTCAACTACCGCTTCTTGTTCCCCTAACGCCGCCTGATATTTCAGCAACCTTCCTTCACCAATCGTTTCAGCTTGAGCTTTCAACAGTTCCAGTGCTTGTGCTTCAAAATCAGTCTCATGCAGGTGGCAAAAAATATCATAAACCTGCTGACGAACTTTTCTACCAACCCACGCCTCATCACTAATTTCCAGTTCGACTAACCTCTCTACAATCTCCTGCGGCAACCTACTATCTGCCACCTTCAAGTCTTTAATATTTTCAGTGAGTAACGTGCCAGCCCATAATAAATCCCGGTGCAGCCATTGCTCATACTCACTATTGTTATTCAGAATAGCCCGAATCGCTTTAACAGCCTTCTTCGGCTTTTGTTGAGCAATCAGCAGCAGCAACACCTCCCGCCAATGCGGGTCATGGAGATGCTCTTTAATAGGCTCCAGAATAATATCAAAATCCCCCTCATTATCCGCCTGATAGTTAATTTCCTCAGCACACAGATATTCCTGAAACGTCTTATGCACAAAGGCATAGCAATCGGTGCCTTGTTCATTCAACAACCCCGTGCGATCGCGAATAAACTCAATAAACCGCTTTGCCTCTTCCTTCGCCTCATACAGTTGAATTTGTTTCAGCGTCCGAATCTCTCTGCCCAACTGACTAATCAACTCATCCCGATCAATCAGCGTTCCCCCCTCCTTATCCCCCGTACTTCCCTGCGTATGAATCCAATACGCCAGAGTTTCCATCAACCGCCGCAAATCATCCAGCCCCAGATAGGTTAATACCGTATGATTCGTCAGTTCTTTATTCGCATCCCAAGAGGTTAACAACGTTTCTACTGCCTTGTCATACAGCTTATATCGCTCCTTCGGCAAAACCGCTTGATAACGGTGAATCAGGGCAATAATCGTCAACAATAACGGATTTCGTGCCAGTAATTTAATCCGGTCATTATCCGAAAGCGCCTTCCTCAGACTCTCTTTCCGCCGTTTCGCTTCCTCTTTATCAGCAACGCGGCTATCGTACCAACGGTTAATAAACTCCTCAATTTTGTCATCATCAAAGGGTTGTAATTCGTAGTGAGGAAACTCCTCCGTCTTGAAAAAGTCCCGCTTGTATCCCGCTGGACGGGAAGTAATAATGGCTCGATTCTGGCTATATTGCCCCAGAAAATTCTCAATCCGCTGCACCACCTCATACCGTTTGGATTCTTCCGCAACTTCATCCAACCCATCCAGCAAAATCAGCGCCCGTCCATCCGCCAACCAATACTCAAAAAATCCTTCTGGTAGCGCTTTTACAGACAGACTTTTCTCAGCAAACTGCTTGGTATAATCGAGAATACTACTATCCGGTTGCCTCGCCAAATCTCGAATTTTAATTAAAATCGGTAGCCAGTCCGTCTTACCATCTAACCCCAATACATTTACATTTTTCTCTCCCCCCTTACTAAGGGGGGTTGGGGGGGTATTCTGCGCCAGCATCACGGCAAAATAACTCATCAACGTAGTTTTACCCGAACCAGGCGCACCCAACAGCACTACTTTTTTAGACTGACTCTGACTCAACAACTGCCGTGCGTTAAACCTTCTCCCCGAAAAGTTTTCAAATTGCGATCGCGTCCGTTGTTCCCAAAGTAATTCTGTCTGACGATTACCCGTTCTTTCCAATAAAAACTCTGGCTCTAACCCACTGCCTGAACGAGTCCGCCCATCCTCCACCACATCCGGCATCACAAAAATTTGAGCCAATCGTTCCGACTGCTCAATCTCCTGCCCAGGCACCGCAATTCCGGCAAACTTGACATCATCAAACCAATTTGCCAATTGCTCAAAATAATCTGCTTTCGCAACCTGAAACCTTAAATACTCATTCGTCCGCTCAAAATAGGTTCTAACAAAAACCTCCATCCAAGACTTAACCAAAGATTCCTCAATCTTTCCTTGCATTCTGGAATCATCATTTGCCGCTTGTTTAAACGCAGCCACCAAATAATCAACCTGTGGCATCCCTTGATTATTCAGCGGCTTCTGCAACTCCTCAAGTCCAACGCCCTTAAAAAAATGCTCCAGAAACTTCGGCACAAAATCCGGCTCACACCGAAAGAATAACGCTTGATGTTGCTCCTGAGCCGCTTTAATCGCCGCTTTTAAAGCCCTCTCCAAATCATTAGGATTCAGCTTACTTCCAACACCCGTCAGCAACGCCTCAGCAACCTTTACCGTTGCCAACTCCCCCAACCATCCGCCAATTATCATCGTTACTGGCTCCATCCCTCATTCTCCACCTGCCTTGGACAGTATTATGGCTTACTAAAGAAGGGGAATGGAGGGAGATGGGG
>NZ_JADEWY010000172.1 GCF_015207375.1 Coleofasciculus sp. LEGE 07092
ATTGATATCTTTGTATCCTAAGAATAATAAGATTTAATGCTTTTTTTTCAGATAACATAACAAACCCGTGCAAGAAGACTTCCGACTGATCCTGGACTTCGTATCTGTTCTCGCTGCCGCCGCTGCTGGTGGGCTGTTTGCATCTCTGTTCCGTCAACCCGCCCTGCTAGGCTACCTCTTGGGAGGAATGATAGTCGGTCCTGCGGGTTTGGGCTTGATAAAAGAATTAGTTCAGATCGAAACCCTAGCCCAGTTCGGGGTAGCGTTTTTGTTATTTGCCCTAGGAGTTGAGTTTTCTCTGGGGGAACTGAAAAAAGTACAGGCGATCGCTTTGGGAGGGGGTGGACTGCAAATTACCCTAACCATTTTAGTCACCGCTTCTGTATCCCTGCTGATGGGTTGGGTAACATCACCCCCCCAAGGGGTTTTTCTAGGGGGGATTTTATCCCTATCATCCACTGCTGTCGTCCTCAAATGCTTGATGGAGCGTAACGAAACCGAAACGCCCCAAGGACAGGTAATGCTGGGGATTTTGGTGGTGCAAGACTTAGCATTAGGCTTGATGCTGGCAGTCTTACCCGCCCTAGATCAACCGGTAGAAGCGATTGGTATAGCCGTAGGATTTGCTCTATTAAAAATTGGCTTATTTGCCGCTGGTGCCGTGGCAGCAGGCATCTGGTTAATTCCTTCCCTACTAAGATTTCTGGCGCGTACCGAAAGCAAAGAGTTGTTTTTGTTGGGTGTGGTTGCTCTGTGTCTGGGAATTGCCCTTTTAACCGAACATCTGGGGCTTTCCATTGAAATGGGGGCATTTGTCGCTGGTTTGATGATTTCAGAGGTGGAGTATGCCGACCAAACCCTAACTTATGTCGAACCCCTGCGGGATGTTTTTGCAGCGCTATTTTTTGCGGCGATTGGGATGCTCATCGACCCAATTTTCCTGTGGAGCAATCTGGAGTTAATTCTCGGATTGGTTTTGTTGGCATTTGTGGGCAAGTTTTTAATCATAACACCCATTGTCCGAGTATTCGGCTACCCGTTAAAGACCGCAATTATAGCGGGTTTGGGTCTAGCCCAGATTGGGGAATTTTCCTTTGTGCTAGCAAGTGAGGGGCAGATATTGGGACTAGTTTCCCGCCCTGTTTATCTCTTGATTCTGGGAACTACAGCCGTCACTTTGATTGTCACACCGTTTGTGCTGCGCCTAGTTCCCATCGCCTTGACTTGGGCAGAAAATCTACCCCTGTTGAAGGGGTTCTTTGACTCAACAGAAGCTCCCCTAGAAGTGTCGGCAAATAGCCAACAGCTTCAAGATCATGTGGTAATTTGCGGCTATGGACGGGGAGGACGCAATTTAGTGCGACTGATGCAGGAACATAACTATCCTTCGGTCGTTATCGAACAATCAGAGGGGGTAGTCGCACAACTGCGAGACGCTAACCTTCCCTACGTTTACGGCAACGCCGCTAGCTTGCACGTTTTGGAAAAAGCGGGGGTGGAACGGGCAAAATCAATGGTGATTGCCTTGTCGGATGCGATGAGTACCCGCTTGTGCTTAAAGCGATCGCTGGAGTTGAATCCAAACTTAGATATTGTCGTGCGAGCGAATAAAGATCGCGATATCGAACTCCTCTATCAACTGGGGGCGCGAGAGGTAGTTCAGCCTGAATTTGAAGCCAGTTTAGAATTAGCCGCTCATTTGCTTGCTGGTGTTGGCTTGCCAGACTGGTTGATTCAACGGGAAATGGAGCAAATTCGCAGTTCTCACTATATGGATTTGCGTCCGGAGCAATCTCAGTCAGAAGTGGCGCGGGATTTACGCACGGCAACAGAACTGATGAACAGCAAGTGGTACTCCCTGCCCGAAAATTCACCTCTGACAGGCATGACGTTAGAACAAGCCAATATTCGCCGCTTAACGGGTGTCAGCTTAGTCGCCATTCGCCGTAGTGAGGGAGAGGAAATTGACTATCCTGATGCGAAAGCGATGCTCCAAGAAGGCGATCGCCTTTTAGCCGTAGGGGAACCCGATGAACTCGCCGCCTTTAACGAATTAGCTAAGGGTGAAGTCGTCATTCCTGGAACGAGTGCTCCCTGCCAATGGTTACTCGTGCCAGAAGATAGTCCAGCCCACGGCAAAACGCTGTCCGAACTTCATTGGCGGCGTCAGTATGGAGTGCAAGTACAAGCCATTCGCCGGGAAGGAAAGTTTATCCGCTTTCCCGATGGTAGTGCTGAAGTTCGAGAGGGGGATCACCTACTCTTATGTGGCGGCAGTTATCCCCTAAATCAGTTGCAGGAGTGGCTCGTACCACCGCCCGAAGATACTATACCAGTGATTCCCAGCCTCAAGGCAGTGGCGAATGATACCGTGCAAGAACGCCAACCTGTAGACAATGGGAGAATTAGCGATTAGTCATTGGTGTTGTTTATACAAAGGACAATTGACATAGACGCGCAGGCGGCTTCCCGAAGGGTAGGACAAACATCCGTTACGTCCGTTATCAAATCCGTTGCCCTAAATAACAAATGACTATTCTGCACTCATCACTTCATGGGATTCAAACACCTGAAGGGAACGATTTCCCCCAGCACCATTTTTGGGCTTGATATACGCTATGGCATGATGCCAGATAATAATGGGTTGATCCGCTTCATCGAGGAAGCACAAGCAGTCTTGATCCTGCCAGCGTATCCTACCGATGAGTAAATCATTGGTTATCAGTTTGAGTTCAACCTCTGTTGCCTCTTTAATGAAGCCTTGAATTTGACGAACGCTGGGTGTGCCGGTTTGAAATTCAGTCATAATCTATTTTTTAAGTAGGAGAAATTAATGGTAATCGAATTTACAAAATATCACGGTCTGGGCAACGACTTCATTCTGATTGACAATCGCGCTGATACCGAACCCCTACTCACCCCAGAACAAGCCGTGCAGTTGTGCGATCGCCACTTTGGGATTGGTGCCGATGGTGCAATCTTTGCCCTGCCGGGGCAAGAGGGTACTGACTATAGTATGCGGATTTTCAACTCCGATGGATCGGAGCCGGAAATGTGCGGCAACGGCATTCGCTGTCTGGCACAATTTATCGCCGATTTGGAGGGAAGCAGCGCCAAAACTCAATACCGGATTCATACCCTAGGGGGTGTCATGACTCCCAAACTGGAAGATGAGGGTAGAGTGAAGGTGGATATGGGAATGCCTCAGTTAATGGCTGCCAAAATCCCGACAACTCTGGCTGAGGCTGAACAAAAAGTTATTGATGTCCCCTTGGAAGTGGCAGGGCAAGTCTGGAGTGTTACCTGTGTCAGCATGGGCAATCCTCACTGCATCACCTTTGTTGAGGATGTTGCTGCTATTCCTTTGGCAACGTTAGGTGTACAGTTTGAGCATCATCCGGCTTTCCCTAAGCGGACGAATACAGAATTTATTCAAGTCGTGCGCCCGAACTATTTGAAGATGCGAGTATGGGAACGGGGTGCTGGGGCAACAATGGCTTGCGGTACGGGTGCTTGTGCTGTTGTGGTGGCTGGGGTATTAACTGGAAAGAGCGATCGCATCTGTACGGTAGAACTTCCTGGTGGTTGTCTGGAAATTGAATGGTCAGAGGTAGACCAACGAGTATACATGACAGGACCAGCGGAGCGAGTCTTTACGGGCAGGATTGAGTGATTGCGATCGCCTATAATTAGTCAACTCTTAAGCCGTTCCGGTTGCTCAGGCAAACCCCAACAGCGTTGATATGGCAATTCAATTGAGGAGACACATTAAATGAGCTTTGCCGAATCCCGCAGTGATACGGTTCCAGTTCAGCTTCCTAATGGCGCGATCGTAAAATTTGAGGTGACAACCACGGGACGAGAGGATGTGAGCTTTGACTCTAAGCAGTTTCAGCCTGTCGCTGATGCGATCGAGGGTGTGGTGCAGATGATCGCGGCACCGTTGCAAAAGGTGAAACCCAAGAAGGCGACGGTGAAGTTTGGTATGGAACTGGCAATCGAATCCGGGCAACTGACGGCAGTGATTGTAAAAGGTTCCGGTAAGGCTAATCTAGAAATTACGTTGGAATGGGAAGCCCAGCCTAAAGCTTAAACCATGAGCCAGTTAGAGGAGCTACTGCAACAGTGTACAGTAAAGCTCACCCTTCCTGGGGGATGGGGTACGGGCTTTTTTGTGGCTCCTGAGTGGATTCTTACCTGTGCTCATGTGGTGCAGGAGGTGAAGGGTGAACCTGTTCGAGTGCGGTGGCAGAAGCAGGAGAATTGGGCAAAGGGGGTGGTGGAGCGATCGCTCCCTGAGCCGTATGATTTAGCTTTGTTGCGAGTGACGCCCCCTGCTGATGCCAATCCGCCTTGTGTGTATTTGGATGTAACGATTCAATCCCGCGACTCGCTCTATCTGTTTGGTTATCCTGATCAAGATTTTCCCAATGGTTGTCCGGTGACGTTTAACTGTGAAGGGTTAACGGGGGATGAGCCAGCATTAATTAAGTTTAAATTGGGACAGGTGCGACCGGGGATGAGTGGGGCACCGTTGCTGAATCAGCGCACGGGTAAGGTGTGTGGGATTGTGAAGTTTACGCGCGATCGTTCTTTTGATTTGGGGGGTGGTGCGGTTCCTACTCGTGTGATTTTGGAGCAGTTTCCGGAACTGGTGGAGCAGCAGCGATCATTTCATCAATATGATCAGCGCTGGAGTAATTTAGTTGCCAAGCCGTCTGATATTGATTTTCAGCCTTATTTGAATGCGATCGCAACCACCTATGAGAAGTGGTGGCAGCTTTACACGTTGACGGATGCTGAAGGCAAGCAACGACAGTCGCAGGACGTGGCACCAATTTTTGACTTTGGGTTGATGGTGCAGACGGTGCAAAAGGAGGAGCGAGAACAGCGACAGGAAGGGAAGCCAGAGAAAGAGAAGGTTGAGCGCTTTTCAGTATTGGACGGGTTGCGGAAGTATGCCCTAGGGGAGAAGCTGGAGCATTTATTGTTGGTCGGGCGACCAGGTTCGGGCAAGTCTACCGCATTGGCACGGTTGATGTTGGAAGAAGCGACGACCCAGAAGTCGGAGTTTTTGAAAAACTCCGACTTCTCAACCCACTTGCCTCGTATCCCAGTTTTGGTGGAACTGCGATATTGGCAAGGTTCGATCGCCCAATTAATCATCAATGCGTTGACTCGACATGGACTTGCGTTAACAGGGGAACAATTGGAAACGGTTTTGCCCCAACTACTCATCCTCTTTGATGGAGTGAATGAGTTGCCGTCGGAGGAAGCGCGATCGCAGCTTTCAGCCTTTCGGCGCAACCATCCCAAAGTACCGATGATCTTCACGACGCGGGATTTGAGCTTGGGGGGAGATCTGGGGATTGAGAAGAAGCTGGAAATGCAACCGCTCACCGAAGCGCAAATGCAGGCGTTTATTCGAGCATACTTGCCAGAGCAAGCGGAGGCAATGCTGCGGCAATTAAAAGATCGCTTGCGAGAGTTTGGACAAACGCCGTTGCTGCTGTGGATGTTGTGTCAATTGTTTCAGCAGACTTCTGATAAGCAATTGCCTTCTAACTTGGCAGGCGTATTTCAGGCTTTCACAGCCATGTATGAAATTAGCAGTGTTCGTAAACACGAAGTCGCGCTATTAAAAGGAGATGTCAGACCGCTGAGCGATCGCAGGCTGTGGAAGAAGGCTTTGAAAGCTTTAGCGTCAGTCATGATGCAAGGAGAAACTCCTGTTGGTTTTCGAGTGGTGATTCATCGAGATGAAGCGGAACGAGAATTAAGCAAAATTTTCCCGAATGAGCAATTCCCGGTTCGAGATATTTTGGATGACTTACTCAAGTATCATCTGTTGCAAAATCGCAGTGTAGACCAAATCGAGTTTCGCCACCAACTAATTCAGGAATATTATGCGGCAGAGGTATTGCTAGAACGGTTGCCAGAGTTGAGCGATGCGGTGCTGAAGCGGGAGTATCTCAACTATCTGAAGTGGACAGAGCCGATAGCGTTGATGTTGGCGCTGGTGGATAAGGAAGCCCAGGCGCTACTGGTGGTGCAACTGGCGCTGGAAGTGGATTGGATGTTAGGGGCGCGGTTGGCGGGAGAGGTGAAGCGGGAGTTTCAGGCGCAGACGATGGGGATGGTGGAAGCGTTGGAAGTACCGGACTGGTTGAAAGGAAAGCTTTTAAAGCAAGTCCAATCAACTACTTCTTTATCAGAAAGTGAATCGGATTATTCTTGGGAGAAGAGGCTTCAGGAAAGAATGAAACCTGAATTGATCTCGGATGAGAAAATCATAGAACTATGTTCACTCATCGAAAATGAATCACGTTGGAAAGCTGCTTCCGAATTTGAGCGTTTAACAGGCTGGGAATCTAGTGGCTATTCAAGAATTTTATTAGGTCAAAAAGCTATTACACGACTACTTAATCTCATTAATCATATAGATTCTGACGTGCGTTGGTGCGTAGCACATATTTTACTAATTATTGGCGATCGCCGTGCTACTCAAGGATTACTCAGACTATTGAAAGATCCCAGTGATGATGTTCGGAAAAGTGCCGTTATAGCCTTGGATAAAATTGGTGATGAGACTGCAATACCAGACTTAATTGAGTTTCTCAAAAATCCAAGCAATAACGTTGATAGAGTTCACGAATTACGTCGGTTTGGATCTAGCGCATTGGCTAGCATAGGAGGGAAGCAAGCTCTCATCGGTTTACTTTCCCTTCTCGAACACCCAGATGAAGATGTACGTTGGTGTGCCATAGATGGATTAGGTGACATGGGAGATAAAGATGCGGTCATAGGTCTTATCTATGGATTGCGAGATTGCAGCAGTAATATTCGTAGTAAAGCAGCCTATACACTTGGTTTTATAGCGGATGAGACTGTTGTTCCAGAATTAATTAGTTATCTCCAATGCGTTTTAGAAACATCTGATGGCGAATGCTGGAGCGTAATAGATGCCTTGGGAAAAATCGGCAGTAAAAAGGCTATACCGGAACTACATCGTTTTTTAGCAAAATCAAACGGTTACAAGGAAACAGCTATTTTTGCCTTGGGTAAAATTGGTGATGAGAGTGTAATTTCAAATCTGATCTATATTCTTCAAACGTCTAGTTTAGATAGTAAAGGAACAGCAATTGCAATACTAGGGAAAATGCAAGCAGAGCCTGCAATTCCATATTTTCTTGACATTCTTGAGAATGATCCATACGTGCGAAGCCGTAATAATATTGCAGGTATCTTGGGAGGCTTCCAGAAAGAGCGTGCTGCCCACATCCTCCCCGACCTCCTCGCTCTCCTCCCTACCGAATCCGGTCAATATGCTTTCCGTGCCATCCAAGGCATCCAAGCCAACTGCAAATTCTACAACTATGAAATCTGGTGCGAAGCAATTCAAAATGAAAAATTAGAAATTAAAAATGGAGAGCAAGGGGCTTCAGTTGGGGAAACAACCAATATTTTCAACATCGAAACCTTCAACGCCACCAATGCTGCCCTTAATCTGGGCGGTACTATTCATGGCGATCAAAGTGGCACCCAGAACCACTAACCCAAATCTTAAAATAAACCCATAGCGCTAGGGAATCATCATGCAAATTGTCCTCGACCTCCCCGACAGCCTCACCCAAACCGACACCTTCAACCAGAGCGACTGGCTGCGGGAAATTGCGATCGCCCCTCCACAACCAACCCAGTTATCTATGATCTAAGAGAAGCCCCGATCACCAATGTTGCCCATGAAGTTCACGGCAACCAAATCGCACAACCAGAAGAACTCCCATGAACATCCCCCTCCCCGAAGACCTAGAACACCGTCTTCAGCCCCATCTCTCCCAACTCTGCCAACGCGCCCTCGAAGCGATCGCCCTCGAAGCCTACACAAATCGCTTAATGAGTGCTGCCGAAGTCCAAGCTCTGCTTCAACTTCCCTCCCATCTTGCCACTGATGCCTTTCTCAAACAGCACGGAGCCATTCACTCTCTCACCTTAGAAGACGTTCAGCAAGACATTCAAACCCTTGATCGAGTTCTTCATGATCGTTCTTTGTGACACGTCTCGGATTTGCTACCTTATTCTCATTGGTCAGATTGACTTACTCCCCCAACTCTTTCAATCCGTTACCATTCCAGTTGCAGTTCGCAATGAGCTGTTGAACGAGGAAGCTGGCAGCTCAATTCATGAGTGGATGGAGAATCCTCCCACATGGCTAAATATTCAGACTGTTCCTCAACCCCTGCTCTCATTGCCCAATTATCTCGGTGCTGGAGAACGCGAAGCAATCTCTCTCGCAGTCTCGCTTCAAGCTGATTTAGTCATCATTGACGATTTGGATGCTCGAACTGCCGCTCAACAACTCAATCTCCCGATCATCGGCACCCTCGGCATTCTATACCGTGCCGGAATTACAGGACTCATCGACTTTCCGAGTGTGATCGCTCAACTTCAACAAACCTCCTTTCACGTTTCCCAAACTCTCGTCTAACAACTTCTTCAAGACTATTACCGCAATGTCCAACGCCCCTAAATTTGATCTCCGTGGTGCAAACATTGGCAACCTTGCCGAAAACAATGTCTGGGCAAAAGGTGCGATCGCCTTTCTCGAAGGTATCAGCGAAGATGTGAAATAACCATCATTAAACATTGAACCCAGTGGACTCAAAACCATGCAAATCACGATCGAGCTTCCCGAAAACCTTGCATCCTACTTCCAAGCCCAGCTAACCAGTGAGCAATATCCAACAATTAGCGACTACATTCAAGCCCTCATCATCGAAGACTTGACCCGCAAAGCCCAGCTAGAAACTAAATTGCTCGAAGCCCTCGACTCTCCCGCCACCCCCATGACCGAAAACGACTGGGATCACATCCGCGCCGCCGTTCGCCAAAACCTCAGTCAAGCCAATCCCGATGCCTAAACTGAACAAACGCGCCGTCGTCATCCAAGACTTGATCGATATTGCCACCTACATCAGCCAAGACAACCTCGACGCAGGCGACAGATTCTTATACGCCGTCGAAGCCACTTTTCAGCAGATTGCCAAACTACCAGGCATTGGTCGGTTCAGTGGCTTCACCCACCCCAGACTCACCCAAGTCCGCCAATTCCCCGTCAAAGGCTTCAAAAACTACCTGATTTACTACCAAGTCCAAGAAGACATCATCGACATCATGCACGTCTTCCAAGGCTCCCAAAACATTCCCACCATTCTCCAGCAAGAACTCAAAGAAGAAGACCAAGAATAATTCCTACCTATCCAGAAGACTTTTACCCATGCCAGGAAAATACGATAACGCCTTCCCCAACGCCCAAAAAGTCCAAATCTTCGAGCAAGTCGAGACCTACATCGAAACCCAAAATAATACGACCAATCAACAAACCTTCGAGATTCTCCTCGCTGACTTCCAAGACTTCCTTACCCATCGGCAAACTCAACATCCTGCGGTAACTAGTCCCGAAGCCGCTACCCAAACCATCACCGTCCAAGCCAAACAGCTTCCTCCTGCCCATTGGCAAAATTTCCTCACCCTCAAACGTTTGTGGAACGGCAGCAAACAAGCAGGCATCAAAGTTGGTGAACACTTTGTTGAATCTAACCCATGGGGCAAAGGGGCGGTGGCGTTTGCCTGTGCGGTAGCACGTATCGCCTTTCTCGAAGGCGTCAGCGAAGATGTGAAATAACCATCATTGAACTCAGGGGACTCAAAACCATGCAAATTACCATCAACCTCCCTGACAACCTAGCCCTCACAGAATCAGACCTGCGCCGAGAAGTTGCGATCGCACTCTTCCAGCAAAACATCCTGCTCATCGAGCAAGCGGCTCAAGTCATTGCGATAGATGTAGACGATTTCTATCAAATCCTCGTCGATCGAGGTATCCTCACCCCCCCAAGCGACTCTGACGACGACCCCAATGAACTCATCTTTGCCCATTTGCGGATCTCCTTACAACAAGCCAAAGAAGGCAACTTGAAGCCCGTCTCTGAACTCTGGGACGGTATTGATGACTGAGGAAACACCCAAGAGATCAAGGGTTTCGGGAGATTTTAGAAGGAATTCGAGAAGTGGCAATAGAGGTAAGATTTGTCAAGGGAAGAGATTAAAATAGTCAAGCTAACGCCTGTGATTAGCCTCAACAGCGAACCATGGAAGAAATTCGCTTTAGTGAACACTCACAACTCAAGATAGAGATACTTGCTAATCACGGAATCACTATCAAGCCAGAATTCATTATTGAAACAGTTCGTTCACCCGACAAGCTAGAACCTGGAGAAGAAGACAAACAGATTGCTCAAAGGCGATTAGACGAAAACCGAGTATTGAGAGTAGTTTACCGAGAATTCAATGCATTCATTTTGATCATTACCCTTTACCCCGGCAGGAGGTCTAGATATGAAAAAGATTAGCTATAGCAAAGATGTCGATGCTCTTTTAGTTGAGCTATCTGAAGACCCCATTGCCTATGCTGAAGAAGAAGGTCAGGTTATTTTGCACTATTCACACGATGAAAAACTGGTTTTAATCGAAATCTTGGACTTTCGACGTTTTATGTCTGAAGAAGCTGTCACGGCGCTATTAGCGTCCTGAATTCCGTAATCCCGAACGCCACCTGCAAGCCATCAAAGCCACTCTTGGAGAAGTTGTCAAACACTACCTCGAAGAAAGCGTCTGGGCAAAAGCGAGCCTTACCTATCTCAACAAACTCAGCGAAGAACCCAATCATGGAGCCTGAATCAATGCTTGATTAGGTTATCCCCTCCATTGAATTGGGGTTGACATTCATCGCTAAGGGGTTCGTGTTCCAAAGGAAAGAGAACTCGATACTAACGAACGGGTTCCCGTTTATTGAATTTGGGTTCTTATTCATAAGGAATGCTTTCGCATTACAAAGAAACCTTAAAGCATTTATTATAAATGGAGTCCCATTTGTTGAATTTGGGTTCCCATTCATAAGAAACGTTTTCTAATTTCAAAGAAACGTTAAAGCATTTATTATGAATGGAGTCCCATTTGTTGAATTTGGATTTTCATTTCTAAGTAACGGCATCATTGACTCAAACAACACCGACTTCATCCTCAATCCGGTGAAGCGGTTGCTTGATGATAACCGCAAGATTACGGATCTAGTTGGCACTCAATCTTATTTCAACTCCGTAGATCCATCGATTTCAAAGCCTTTGCTAATCTGCCATCGTGAAAGAGTTAATTCCGTAAAGAGTGCATTGACATGGCTAGAACAAAGCGCAGTTCTCAGGTTCTGGAAAAAGCCCAGCATCGTTGTGCCGGGTTAAAGTCAATTAGCGTCACGCTCGACTTAGGCGAGGGACTAAATATAGAGAATTATCTGCTGTTGATTGATAGCTTACGCTCTCAATTAGCAACTTACAACGAATCGCTATCAATCGTAGATCGGGCAGGCAGTACAGTACAAGACATCGAGCAACAGCTCAGAACTCTTTCGGAGCGGATGTTGATTGCCGTTGCTGCCAAATACGGTAAAGACAGCTACGAATATGAAATGGCAGGGGGTACTCGTAAGAGTGAGCGTAAGCGTCCTACCCGTAAAAGTCAGGTCAGCGCCTAACGAGCTATGATTACGCCATATCACTAACGTTATCCTGCTGAAATATAGTTTTCTGGCAGGTTTATATTTGGATATAGAAGTAACACAATAGGTGAAAGAAGCGATCGCACTCACATCTTGCACCACCCCCCTAGCCCCCCTTAGTAAGGGGGGAACTTTAGCTCCCTCCCCTTGATAAGGGGAGGGTTGGGGTG
>NZ_JADEWY010000173.1 GCF_015207375.1 Coleofasciculus sp. LEGE 07092
ATCAGGGACACTCTGTAGGATGATCTGACCGTTGGTAGAAGTTTTAATTTCTATGGCGACTATTTACTCTGTCCATCCGGAAACACCCCAAATGCGTCGAATAGAGAAAATAAGGAACGCTTTGCAAGATGGTGCAGTGATGTTATATCCCACTGATACTGTCTATGCAATTGGTTGCGACCTGAACGTAAAATCTGCAGTGGAACGGGTAAGGCGTCTGAAACAACTCTCTAATGACAAACCCTTAACATTTCTGTGTTCGTCTTTGTCAAATATTTCCCAATATGCCTGGGTGAATGACTCAGCTTATCGGATTATGAGGCGTTTGATTCCGGGTCCTTACACATTCTTACTGCCTGCAACCAAGTTAGTGCCGAAGCTGGTAATGAGTCCCAAACGCAAAACCAGTGGCATCCGAGTTCCTGCTCACCAGGTTTGTCATGCGCTGCTGAACGCTCTAGGAAATCCTATTATTTCCACCTCGGCTCACCTACCCGATGAAAATGCCAAACTTCCAACGGTTGGATTGGAACGAGCCAAACTATTCGACGAATTCGATAGTTTAGTGGACATCATTATTGATGATGAGGCAGAACCGGGGTTTGAAGTCTCAACCATTCTGGATTTGACGGGTGACGAACCCGTAGTTGTTCGGAAAGGGTTGGGATGGGAAGCGGTAAAGGCATGGGCGTTGCCCATTCGCCAAGGTTGGGAGTAAGGGTTTGGGTGATACCGATAGCTCCTTAATTGGAAATTTCACTCTGGAGGTTTGCCGTACAGAAAATCGGCTACAGCAGATGGATTGAGGTTTACGGACGATTGACTGTAAATCAACCCAGTTCGTTAATCGTCTACTGAAACCCACTCCAACTGTTGCAACTGTATGAGCCGTAAAAATGCCTTAAGCGCAGGGACAGCAAGGTTTACAGCCACTTGTTGTGCTGATAAACAAATACGGGTGCGAGGGTTCAACTCACGATTCTGATACAAGAGCAAACCAAAGACTAGAGATAGCGTTCTACATTCAAAGTGTAGACAGCCACAGAGCGCAGATAGGAGATAACCTCCACAACATTTTCTGAAGCTGGTGTCTGTATGTAATCCGTGACTGTAGTCTTTAGGGGCAATACCATGAACGTTAAAACTGCCAATTCTATCAATCAAAATTCTCAAAGCCACCTTCCCAATCCGGACATTTTCCTTGGAAATGAAACCCAGGCTTTGAGCGAGCTGGTGCTGGAGGAAATGTGCTCGGCGCTGAGTTCTGCTAACCGACTCGGCAAACCTAGCAGTGCTGCTGTATCAGTGGAATCGCTGCCTAGCCGCGCTCGGGCTGTAGCCAAACGGATCGAGCAAGAGGTAGAACGAATTTGTTCAAAGAGCGATCGCATCCAAACCTCTGGTCAAGTTCGCTCCTGGCAATTAACACTAGCACGTCACCGATTGAACAAGTGCTTATCCTACTACAAGTTGGGTTCCAAGCAAGGTCGCGTGGAGTTGCACAGCAACCTAAGTGTAATGGTGTACCGCCATGTGGCACAGCCTCAATCTCAGTTAAAGTTTTCGGGTCGTTACAACTTAATTGAGGACTTCTTGCAAGACTTTTACGCAGAGTCCCTCAAAGCATTTCGGCGGGAAAATCCTGTTGAGCCAGATTACACGCCTCGCACTCAGATCGAACTTGCAGAGTACATGGCATTTACTGAGCAATATGCCAAGCGGCGTATTACGTTGCCCAATCGCAGCAGTCAGCAGCTTATTGTCCTTAGAGCTCAAAGCTTTGCTAGACGCCAACCCAGCGAAACAGTGGTGGATATCGAGCAGGCAGTAGAATTTGCGAAGGGAGAAGATGCCCAGGAGCAAAGCCGTTTACCTGCCATCCAACAGGTACGAGCTCATCTAGTCGCCCAAACGACTGATCCCAGTGAGTCTGTATTACGCGATCGGGTTGTTTCAGAGCTAGTACAATACCTGGAGGAACATGGTCATACTGATTGTGCAGATTACCTCGTCTTAAAGCTGCAAGACCTTGCCGCCCCCGAAATCGATGAAATTTTGGGGCTGACTCCCCGCCAGCGCGACTACTTACAACAGCGCTTTAAGTACCATGTGGAAAAATTCTCTCGCTCGTCCCACTGGAAACTCGTACATCAGTGGTTAGGAGCAGACTTAGATCAAAAGTTGGGAATGTCGTCTGAGCAGTGGGAGGCTTTCTTTGCTGAACTTGATGAGCAACAGCAACAACTCTTGTCTCTCAAACAGGATCGCCAAAGTGATTTTGAAATTGCCAGAACTATCGGCTGCACACCCAAACAACTGCAAAAGCGCTGGACTCAGCTATTGGAACTAGCCTGGAAGATCCGCAATTCTGGAGGGGCAGTTGCCGAATAGGGCATTAGGAGTGAGAAATCTAAGACGAAGATACTTGAACCTGGCTCAATTCAATTATACCCCCTCAATCGCGGCATTTCTCCCCCTCTTACTCGTTCAGTTTAACTTGGTCAAGGGACATTCACCGCGATTGTATCCTCTTGCCTACCTTAGATGTTTTACGTGTAATACAATGCAGAAGGTGATTGCCACTAATCTTTTGCTAAGGTAGTGTTAAAAATTTGAAATTCTAACGATAGCACGTACCCAATTGAGGTTGAGGGTAGCATCACAACAATCCCACTCACATAATCTATAATAGGCAGTTATGGCGGTTAACCCAGCTTTGGCGTCACCTCAAGTAGCAGCACGAGATCGGGAAGCTCTCCGGCAGGTTTGGCAAAATCTTCAACCCGATAGTTGCCCTCGTTCCTACAACTTTCATCTGCATACCACTTGCTCTGATGGTAAGCTCAAACCTAAAGAGTTAATCGAACAAGCGATCGCTATCGGTTTAAAAGGCTTGGCTATCACAGACCATCATGCGATCGGTGGCTATAAAGTTGCTCAAAGCTGGCTGGAATACATTGAAAAATCATCATTTTCTGCTCCCTTTCCCCACCTCTGGAGCGGTGTGGAAATCACTGCCAAGCTCTTAGATATTGAAGTTCATATCCTAGGCTATGCCTTCGATCCAAGACATCCTAGCTTGCAGCATTATCTACAAGGCAACGCACCAAAACAGCACGAGGCTCGAGCTGCCACTGTCATTGATACCCTTCATCAAGCGGGAGGTTTAGCCGTCTTAGCTCACCCAGCTCGCTACCGGCGTTCAGCCGATGAATTGATTCCGGCAGCAGCCAAGTTGGGTATTGATGGCGTCGAAGCTTATTATGCCTACGCCAATCCCGATCCCTGGCAACCTAGTTCTAAGCAAACTCAGCAGGTGAAGCAATTGAGCGCCATTTACAATTTGCTCAATACCTGCGGCACAGATACCCATGGTTCCAACCTACTGCGGCGTTTGTAAGGCAGGTGGGTAAGGGGGAAGAGTATTGCTGCTCAACCTATAGCGTTTTCAAATCATTCATGAAACCAAAGGGAGGGAATAAGAACAATTTTTCCCTTGATAAGGGAGGATTAAAAAAATTCGGAAGGCTCTCCTCAAGCCAATGTTATACCAGCTTATACCTAACTTTTTAGGATAAATTTATTCAGAATATTATTTATAACTGACTCGACAGCATTGGCTTCGGTCAAGTTTCCTGCTTTGAGATTATTGTAATGGTGTTGCAGTAAATCAATATCCTGAGATTTCCAAGAGACAAGGCGGGTAACTACGGCTATTTTTTCGGCTAAATCGTTTTGGAGTCGGGGCAACTCCTGAGCATTTTCCCAGACTCTAATAAATACTTCCAGTGTTTTTTGACCCTCTTTGTTGTTGAGTTGCGTAGGCAGTTCTTGAGGATTACCTAACCATTTCATCAGGGTTTTCACGTCATCCGTACCACCACTCAGGAAATAGGTCAAAAATCGCCAGTATTCAAAGTATTTCTGCTTTATCTCATAGGCATTACTCAGGATAAGAATAACCTCATTTAACTCCAGTTTTCGGATATTGCCCAAGGTTGTTGCTGCATAGTGACGAGTTAAATAGTCAGTCTTTTCATTCTTGAGAAAATTGAGAATATCTGGAATGTATGGAGCGGCGGCTTCTCCCAAATTACCCAAAACTACCGCTACTGAGCCACGAACTTGTAAGTCAATGGTTTCATCCTTAAGAAGGCTGGCGATATCAGGAATGTATGGGACTATCACTTCCCTCATATTCCCCAAGCTTTCTGCTGCATCATAACGAGCATTTGGGTCAACGGTTTCATCTTGAAGAAAGTTGAGAATATCCGGAGTGTATGTTGCTCCTGCTTTCCCCATATTGCTTAAGGCTTCTGCTGCACCGAGGTGAACAAATAAGTTAAGGGTTTTATCTTTAAGGATGTTAGCGATATCAGGAGCATATTTAGCTCCGGCTTCCCCCAAATTGCCCAAGGCAGTTGCTGCATCACGGCGAAAAAAGGGGTCAAGGGTTTCATCCTTGATGATATTTAAGATATCAGGCACATATTTAGCCCCCGTCTCTCCCAAATTGCCCAAGGCTGCTGCTGCTGAACGACGAAAGAATTCTTCAACTGTGTCATCCTTGAGGAAGTTGGCAGCTTTTTGGGCAATATCCTCCGGTTTCTTCAGCATCGCTTTCAAGTCTTGCGGCTCGTATTCCGCTAATTTATAGAAACCAGCTTTCTTGACTTCGGGATAACTATCCTCGATGGCAGCGACGATCCCGTTAATCTGCCAATCTTGGGGTTTAGGCTTAGGTGGTTCTTGGGCACCAACCCAAGGGAGGGTTAGTAGGGGTGTCAGGAACAGGGTAAAGAGGAATAGGAAAAAGGGGGAGAGTTTTCTGATTTTAGAGATACGCTTAAACATAAACTACTCGCTGTCATAGACTTATTCAGCAAAGCTAAAATAAATGGTCGTACTCTCTCAGACAGCAACGGTGCAAAGGAATTTGTGAGATCGCGTTACCTGAGCAGCCAGACAACTTCATGCCCGTGATGCCGAACACTTTGCCGATGCGGTGAACCTAGCAAGAACCTTGCCCACCCATACAATAAAGTGATTTTGTATTAAGTGACAGCGAACTCAATACAAAATCAGGTACAGTATAGTTAATTTTATTTAAATAACCCCGACTTACCGATAAACCGTACCATCAGGTAAAGTCGCATTACTAAAATTAGCCCCTTCCTTTTTAGCTCCCACTACATCTACTTCTGCGCCTTCTAACTCAGCATCAGCAAAATTTGTCTGCTTGAGTTCTGCACCCCTCAAATCAGCATCATTCAAATCCGTTTTGCTCAAGTTGGCGTCTTGCAGGTTGGCATCTTTTAAATTTGCGCCCTCTAACTGCGCCTCAGTCAAATTAGCATTTCTGAGATTTGCACCGCTCAAGTCGGCACCTTTTAAATCCGCACCGCTCAAATTAGCACTGCTGATATCAACACCACTCAAGTTCACGCCAGCCAAATTTGCACGAGTACAATCTGCATTCCTAAAATTCTCATTGCGTAGGTCTTTCCCTTCAAAGTTTAGATTATTACACTTAAAGGATTCTCCCCCCACATTAACCTCACTAACCTGTATTGGATTCGTAATCGGTTCTACAGTTTCAACAGGTTCGTTAATGGCGGCATTAGTTGCAGCATTTCTAGGAAGCAGCCAGCCTGCAAACCCCAGTGCAATAAGAGCAGGTAATCCGATAGCAAGACCTAATAATAAAGGCTTAGAACGTTTAGTTTTATACAAAGAGGGTTGAGCTGACACCTGCTGTAATTGAAGTTGCTCAATGGCTTGTTGCACAAACTCTGGGGGGATTTTTGCTTCTGCCCCAGCTTCCATCAACTCTTTGACAGAATAACTCTGGTTGTGCTGGGCGTATAACTCAGCAGCGAGAGTAAAAACGTCTTGGGTTTTATCTTCAGGAATGCGAAAGTCTGAGCGGTTCATAGTCCAGTCGGAGTTAACTACAAGGGACAATTTAAAGACTGTTTTTCCGAGCCTAGTTATTCTATTCAGACAATGCCAGCCAAAATCCGGTTAGTGGTTTTTGCTAACAATCAAGGTTGGCAACAGATAGTTGTACTAGAAAACTCCCCATTACTATTGAGGATAGCTTGTTATTAGCTAAAAATGTGTTTTGAGGACGGATATACAGACGCGATCGCTAAAAATTTACTGTTTTTTTAAAAAAAGCTTGATTCTTAAAGACTCGATAAAGTTGATAGGCGTTTTACGGGACAGGCGGGACGACCATCCTACACTACAATAGACATCTCCAATAATTAACCTGAAAACCGAATGACTATTCGCATTGGTAACGGTTACGATATCCATCGGCTGAGTACAGGACGCCGTTTGATTTTGGGAGGTGTGGAGATACCCCACGAGTTAGGATTACTGGGTCATAGTGATGCTGATGCACTGACTCACGCGATAATGGACGCGATGCTAGGGGCTTTAAGTCTGGGAGATATTGGTCATTACTTCCCCCCCAGCGATCCCAAATGGGCGGGAGCAGATAGTTTAATGCTGCTGAGTCAAGTCAATCAACTTGTGCGATCGCACGGCTGGCAGATTGGTAACATAGACTCCGTGATCGTCGCAGAACGTCCCAAGCTCAAACCCCATATTAAGACGATGCGCGATCGCTTAAGTACCACTCTAGAATTACAACCTGATCAAATCGGTATCAAAGCAACCACCAACGAAAAATTAGGTCCGGTGGGACGAGAAGAGGGGATTGCGGCTTATGCTGTAGTCTTATTGATGGCTAACTGAGGAATAGGAAAGATATTTAACCAAAACTTAATTGGGGCTTGCTGAAAAAGTCTCCAGAAAACAACCGATAGATGAAACAGATGTAACAAATAAATTATTGAACTTATCAATAATCCATCCGCTACATCCGCTCTCATTACCCTTGGCACTTAACGCCACCCATCCCAATTCTCATTAAAAATTGAGGTATCTGGAAACGCTGTAGGATTATTATTCCGTTCTAACCGTCGCCTGAGAACCTGCAACTGCGGATCATGAGGCGGGAGTCCATCCACCAATTTGTAAGGCGCTATCCCCTTCTCCAACGCAAACGCCGCCGCCGTGCCAGCCCCTGCACCCGAGGACCATTCAAAAGAATGCACCCGATACGCCGCCGCTGCAATATGACTCGTAGCAATACTTTTACCTGCCACTAACATATTGTCAATTTTCTGGGGAATCATCGCCCGTAGGGGAATTTGGAACGGATACGCTTGTCCTGCTCCCTGACGCTCTCCCTCACGCTCCGTATTACCTGGAGCCTCCGGCGGGCCAAAGCTCATGCAGGGGTGAAAGTCGATCGCATAATGCCCAATTCCCAGAGAATCCGGATAAATCGTGGAACGACTGCGCCGCTTGACTTCTTCGGGAGATACCTTACCTTGAATCACCGGAATAGCTTCCCGTCCCGCCAAGGCAGTCCATAAGCTGCGGTACATTTGGGGCGGTAATGTTTGACGGTAATAATCCTCCCGGTAGTCGCGGCGAGACATATCGATTTCCCAAATAGTAAAGCCTTCGGGATAACCATAGGCAGGGCGTCCGATAATCCGCCGTCCTTCCCGCATATAGGGATACTTCGATAACCCATGTACTGTTCCCATGGGAGAATCTAACCCCGATAAAAAGCGGTTGTTGGGGTGGGGCTTCTTCGCTTCATCCCCCAGTTGAGAATCAGTAGTTCCAGCGACTAACCAATGGAAATAACCCTTGGAATGTTCCTCCGCCCTACGCAGGCTCTCAGTCCGCAAGCCACCCATCCAGCCACCAGGAGCTAGTTGACCTGTCGCTTCTAGTTGGTCGCGGGTATACACTAAATTATCTGCTTCAGTACCCGGACGGTAATCATTACCCCACGTCCAGTTTTGCATAGAGATGTCCCCTGGTGTGGGAACGGTGAAATTAATGCCGCCGAATTTAGTGGCTTCACCTTCATCGGGACTCCAAATGCGCCGATAGGTGAACACTAACCCAAAGTCGGCTAATCTCGGTAATTCATAACTGTAGTAGGGTTCATACTGAGGATAAAACGAGGGCATCTGGTGGGTTTGAGGTTCCTCAGTGGCTTCCATGGCAAAGGTGTAGGTAAACCCTTGGGTGCAATAAGGGTTGCCAGTAGCGCTAGAGGAGGACGGTTCTAAATGGGAGCGAGGATCGATACCCAGGCGGTAGGGAACGTTTGCTAAAGCAATCAGTTCTCCGGTTTCAGAAGCGTCAATCACATACCAATCTGGGGCAGTTCCCTGAGATTGGTTCTTGGGTACGAAACGAATAATCGTTTTATCAAAGCGGGGCGAATCGCCGTACTGATACCACTCTTCAATCGTTTGAGATAGGGGAAACGTGTTGAGGGGAGGCGCACCAGCAGCAGGTTCGTGCTGAATAGCGATCGCACTGGTAATCACATTCCCGGTTGCGTTATAGTCGAGTTCCTTAATAACAGTCGAAGGAAACCACTTCAGCGTCCCTTTACCCCGTTTTGCTGCATCCTTCAGTATATCCAACAAGATTTGGTGTGCATCACGGGGAAGAAAACAGGATTCGCTCACCCAGCAATCACCAGGATTGAGTTCGCCGTACTCGCGCTTGATTCGCTCCCGCAATTCTAGATAACCGCGAGGGTAAAACAAACGCGATCGCTGGGTGGGGCGTTCGTCGAGTGCCGACGTACCTTGAGAAGAAATCTGTCCCCCCACCCAGTCAGTAATCTCCGTCAGGCAAACGGTGTGTCCTGCCAGTAACGCTTCATAAGTTGCTGCTGCACCCGCCAGTCCACCACCAGCAACTAAGACTTCGCATTCTACCGTTTTATCAGGGGGGCTGGGGGGAGCGCTACGGGCAATGGGTATCAGAGAGGTTAGGGAAATCAAGCTCAGGGTGATGCAAAAGAGCGATCGCTTCATAGGTTGACAAAGGCAGTGCGTATCGTATGTTACCGTAGACCAGACTCTTGACGCTGCCATCACCCAAGAAGTTCATTCACCCAGAGAATTTTGATCGTGCGATCGCAAAAGTTCAGAAGTTCAGAATGTTGTGAGATGCTGGACTGACGCAGGAAGCCCGCCAAATCTAGGGGGAACAGATTTAGTACTTCCACAATCCCTTAACATTTCGCAATCTTTTTTACACTGAGAGATAGAACCCTAATCTCAGTTCATCACTATGCTGCTACGCCCTGAGCAACGTATCAAACTCGACGACACAGACGACACCCTATTTTACTCCTCCCCCCGCTTCGTCACCCATGTGGATGCAGGATTTCTCGACCAACTCACCCAACTGTATCGAGAACGGCTCAAACCCAATACCCGCATCCTGGATATGATGAGCAGTCACGTTTCTCACCTGCCCGAGGAGATAGAATTCGCTCACGTTGAAGCTCATGGCATGAATGAAAAGGAATTATCCCGCAATCCCCGCTTGAACCATTACTTCGTGCAAAACCTCAACAAAAATCCTCAATTGCCCCTACCCGATCAAGATTTTGATGCTGTTCTTAACTGTGTTTCTGTGCAGTACCTGCAATATCCCGATGCCGTGTTCTCTGAAATTCACCGTATCCTCAAACCCCGAGGCATCGCCATTATCAGCTTTTCCAACCGTATGTTTTTTCAAAAAGCGATCGCCGCATGGCGAGATGGCACCGAAGCGAGTCGTGTTGAACTCGTTAAGAGTTACTTCCAATCAGTACCTGGATTTGGTTCTCCAGAAGTCATCGCCCGTGCATCTTCCGTTCCCAGTTTCCTCCAGATGCTGGGTGTTGGCGGTGGCGATCCTTTCTATGCCGTCATTGCTCAACGCTTGTAGTCCGCAAGGGGGGCTTCCGCAGTGAACCCAGTGATGGTAATCTAAAATAACCTACCATCTCGTTTTCTAACCCCAGCGATCTCTCACGCTGGAGTTTTCTTAGAGTGAGCGATCGCTCTCATGAATCCTGCTTGTAACCAACATCACCCAATCGAAGTTGGTCGTATTTTGGCGGTATAGAGGTGGGTTAATGAGCGAAAGCCATGTTGTCGGAATTGATAAGTGTGTCTTTTGTTTAAGTCGATTATTTAGAAAATTAACAGATTTAAGTTAACTAAACTTGACATTCGAGATACAATGACCAAGTGGTGTGAGTAAGTAAAAATCTCTATATAACGAATGTCAAGTCGTTCATCCACTCTTCTAGATTCACCGAGCCGGATTAGTGCTTCCCCTTCAGGAACACAATCCCAAGCTGCTGCGACTAGCGATCGCCTGCTCCAATTGATGAAGTCTATTTACCAGACTGACCAACAAGTTAAGTATCTGCATTTGCAGGCGGAAGTCGATACCCTATTGCAGCGGCTGCAAATCCTCAAACAGCAACGGTTGACTTCAGTACCATCTGATGCTGACAACTAAGGGTAATCAAAATGTTGTCACTAGCCATGCTGTCTTTGCACCCTGGAAATCATTCCAAGGGTGCTAAGTTTTGCGACCATTGACTCAAATAACCAGGCATAGGGCAGGTTCTGCCTGTCAGTGATTAGCATCCTGGCAGGATGTTCGTGTCCCTAAATACTCAAAATTTCCATTACTCATCCAAGAAATTTCAATCATTTCATGACTGTATCGATTATTAAAGAACAAACCTCTAATCCAGCACCTGTAACTACCACTGATACCTTGCTTTTGAAAGATATTTTACGAATTTTACCTCGTGAGGTATTTATCAAAAACCGCCGCAAAGCTTGGACATTGCTGCTGGTGAATGTCTTACTCGTCAGTTTAGGTTATCTGGGTTTAGCGATCGCGCCTTGGTTTTGTTTACCCCCGCTATGGATTTTTACCGGTACAGCACTGACCGGTTTTTTTGTATTGGGACACGATTGCGGACACCGCTCGTTTGCCAATCGTCGCTGGGTGAATGACTTAGTGGGACATTTGATGTTTCTACCTCTCATTTATCCGTTCCATGGCTGGCGTATTCTCCATAATTACCATCACACTCACACCAACAAACTTGCCGTAGACAATGCATGGCAACCCTTTACAGCCGAGTTTTATACCAACCAAACCCGGTGGTTGCAATGGCTTTACCAGGGAATTAGAGGTCGATTTTGGTGGGTTGGTTCAATTGCACACTGGGCAGTTTTGCACTTTAACTGGACTAAGTTTGAAGGCAAACAACGCTCTCAGGTGAAGTTTTCAGCGTTAGTCGTACTCGGTTTTGCTGCAATTTTCTTTCCGTTACTCATTGCCACAACAGGGTTCTGGGGGCTGATCAAATTCTGGTTCATGCCTTGGATGGTTTACCACTTCTGGATGAGTACCTTTACCATCGTTCACCATACCGCACCCGACATTCCCTTCACCCCAGCCAACCAATGGAATGCGGCTGAGGCTCAACTCTTTGGCTCGGTTCACTGCGATTATCCCCGTTGGGTAGAATTCCTCTGCCACGACATCAACGTTCACATTCCCCATCACGTATCCACGGCGATTCCTTCCTACAATCTGCGGTTAGCTCATCGTGCTCTCAAGGAAAATTGGGGAGATAACTTGCGTGAGTGTCGTTTTTCTTGGTCGTTGATGAAGCAGATTACCGACCAATGTCATCTCTACAATTCAGAAGCTTGCTATCAGTCCTTTAAGGATTATCAAGCTCGGATTTGAGGCAGAGGGAGTGGGGGGGTGCTGGGGTGCTG
>NZ_JADEWY010000174.1 GCF_015207375.1 Coleofasciculus sp. LEGE 07092
CTGTTGATTCATTGAGTCAAATCTTGGCTCCGTTAATTAACTAAGTATTTTTACTCAGCCAATACCTCGTTTTAGCGAGCGCCCTTCATACTTCAGTTATACTACATTTTGAAGTGCGGAATGTGGGCTTTAACATCGAGCAAATGTTTCGGGATTTAAAAAGTGGTGGCTATCAATTAGAGAATACAAATGTTGATGGCAATGGCTTAATATCTCTAATTTTACTAATATCTTTTGCTTATAGTATCTCCACCTTTCAAGGACAGAAACTTAAACGCATGGGTGTACATAAATATAGGGCTGCTTATTTACATCTCCAGTAAAAATGCTATATGCAGAAGCGAGTGAATTTAGCTTAGGTTTGTTTAAAAAAGTTAGCTTTCACATCTACGACACTGAGATGGTGGAGCGTCAGGGAGTGCAGTTTAAGCGCTATTTGGTTGAGCAAAGTTTGTGATCGGCACGTTATCCTGATTACAGCTATCACCTTGGGGCATACTAAAAAAGGAAGCCTCCTAAGGAGAAGGTGAATGCCAACAAAGAGTGATTTTCAAGACACACTCAAAGCCAAATACGGCATCAATAAGAATATTACCCAGTCTCTGTCTGCGGTAGAGTGTGAGGAGTTGTTAACCCTGCTACAAGGTCAACCTAGCGCCCTCAAGCTGGTTGAGTCATTCATTGCCAAAAATGAAGAACTCAGCCGAAATAATCGCAACTTTGGTCAGCAGCGCAGTCAAGCACAGAAAAATCTCAAATCTCTCCAGGCAGATCATGAAAAGTTAGAGCAGGAGATCGCAGAGCTAGAAAAATCGAATACGTCACTGGGCGATCGCAGGGGGCAGCTTTCCCAGGAGCAGCAAGAACTGGAAGCCCAAATTCAGGAGTTATCGGCTGAGAATAAGACATTATCGAGCAAAATACAGAGTCTAACTAGTCGCAACGATGAGTTGGTTGATGCTAACGAACAACTCAAAAAAGATAACAAAGACTTAAAGAATATTGTTGACCAAATTCGACTGCGGTTAGCCAGAGATACCAAGATGCTGTTGGAATATGAAGACAGCGAGATTCGCAAGGCTTTGATCAGACTGTTTCGGTGGACGTTAGGGTAGGAGCAAATCATTATGGCAAACCGAAAACGCCAAATTTGCACATTTAGCGGCATGGGCTATCGCAAAGTCCAGCGCTCGAATTCAATCCGTAGGAGTAAGCTACCGAAAATCCATCAAATCTGGCTAAGAGAAAACGACTATAAAAACGTTGGCTGGGATAATGTTATTCGGCTTTATCAAAAAATTAATGAGTTATTGGCTCAGCCTGACGTGGATGATGAACCAACGTTAGAAGACTTATTCTTAGAAGCCGATCACATCGGTCAAAAATATCAAACTCGTGAAGAAATAGAATCCTTTAATCAACAAATGGCTGTTGAAGTGAGCGAGATATCAGACTTAGTTGACCAGCAATTTCCAGAAACGGAATTTGAATTGATTGATTACAGCCAGACTTCTCGTTCCCAGGCAAAAGCAAGACAATATCGCCAGAAAAATCGTTAAATTTACTATCAACAGAATAGACCATGAATCTCCATGATAAAAAGCTAGAAGACCTTTTTAAACTAGCCGATAAGGTTGGCAACAGGCGCTATCACAAACTGACTAGCCAAGATTTTGAAGACTATCGCGAGTTTGATCACTGGCGCTATGTCAATGGTGACGTTGAATGCGGCACGACTCAAGAAAGTAAAGACTGGGTTAGAGACAACTCAGATTGGCATTGTCCAGTTTGTGGTAGTCGATTTGCTGATGTTGGTGGAAGAACCATCGATCATAAACTTCCCCGCGCTCAATACCCTTGGCTATCTTTAGACTTTAGAAATCTGTGGGTAATCTGCCGTAGCTGCAATCGAAAAAAAGGTGAAATGCACTGGTACAAGTACGAACACTATATATTTATCCACTATCCCGATCTCTATCAAGGCATCCAGCTATTTCGCCCAAAGCAATTGCTGAAATCGCTTAAGGTAGATAAATGAAGTTGGCACTTCAGAACTTTTGGCAAGCCTAACTCCGTTTGCTTCTACAGCAGCGATGGAGGAGCAAATTCAGGAGATTTTAACCGCGATATGGCAGTCGGTGTCGATGTCATCGGGTTATGGTGTCGGGAATCTGATTAATCTGGGCAACCATCCGCTCAAGCTATACTATAAGTCTTGATGGTGTGTTATTATAGTTACCACGAATATGGGCACGTAGCTCAGGGGATAGAGCACCAGATTCCGGTTCTGGGTGTCGGGGGTTCAAATCCCTCCGTGCTCGTTTATGATTTTGTCCGGGTAATGGTTTTAGAAAATAGGGGCAATGCCCCTATTTTTTTTAGTTTCTGAGGTTTGAACTACATCCCCATAATTTCGTAGCCAGCATCGACGTATAAAACTTGACCGGTAATGCCGCTAGCAAGATCGCTGCACAAAAATGTCGCTGCATTTCCCACTTCAATCTGGGTAACAGTCCGTCTCAAGGGTGCCACTTGTTCGACATGATGAATCATGTCTAAAATGCCGCCAACAGCAGAGGAAGCTAAGGTACGAATGGGACCTGCGGAGATACCATTGACCCGAATATTGCTTGATCCCAATTCCGATGCCAGATAACGGACACTCATTTCCAGCCCCGCCTTGGCAATTCCCATCACATTGTAATTGGGGATCACCTTGACTCCTCCTAAATAGGTGAGGGTGACAATACTACCCCCTTCTTTCATGAGGGGCTTCGCTGCTGCTGCCAGTCGAGTTAGGGAATAGGTACTGATTTCTAGGGCAGTGGTAAAACCCTGCCGGGACGTATTGCTAAAATCTCCTGACAAATCTTCCTTATCAGCAAAGGCAAGACAATGAATCAAGATATCGATTTTATCCCACTGTTTGTCAATTGCCTCGAATGTCGTGTCAATTTGGGCATCATCCTGGACGTTACAGGGTAAAAAGATACTGGGTTGGAGGGGTTCTACCAGTTCTCTTACCTTTTTCTCATAGCGTCCCTTGTCGTCGGGGAGGTAAGTCACCCCCAAATTGGCACCTGCCGCGTGTAACTGCTGGGCAATTCCCCAGGCAATGGAGCGATTGTTGGCAATTCCAGTGACTAGGGCGTTTTTTCCAGTCAAATTCAGCATAATATCGTATCTTAAGAGCAATGAGATGGTCAGATCACTCAACAAGCGATCGCCAAGAGCGATGTTGCGTTGTATTATGACCCCAAATGGTCAGTTGTCAACTAAATGGGCTAGATGTCCGCTAACACCTCAACAATTATGTAACAATTAGTACAAAAAATATCTGGGACTCATCTTAAGTATTCTTGAATACATTTAGAAATTTGTCTCAGAATCGGTTCGTAAGTTTCAAGCTTCACCGATAATGAACTAATCCCAAGTCGGCAAGACGTTGGCTGAGAGTAATGGATATGGTCGTGACCCAAGATAGACCGCTAGCTGCTGTGTTCCGTCAGATAGGTGGTGGATCGTTTCCACCGGTTGTTGAAACATTTGAGCGGGGGAAGACAATTTTTTTCCCAGGAGATCCGGCGGAACGGGTTTACTTTTTGATGAAGGGAGCTGTTAAACTTTCTAGAGTTTACGAGGCAGGCGAAGAAATTACGGTAGCCCTGTTGCGAGAAAATAGTGTTTTTGGGGTACTTTCCCTGATTACCGGTCATCGCTCAGATCGGTTTTACCACGCCGTTGCCTTTACCCCTGTAGAACTGCTCTCAGCACCCATTGACCAAGTTGAGCAAGCCCTCAAAAATGACTCAGAACTCTCGATGTTGATGCTACAGGGACTGTCATCTCGGATTTTGCAAACTGAAATGATGATTGAAACCTTGGCTCACCGAGACATGGGTTCTCGATTGGTCAGTTTTTTGTTAATTCTCTGCCGCGATTTTGGCTTACCCACAAGTGAGGGAATTACCATCGATTTGAAACTTTCCCATCAAGCTATAGCAGAAGCCATTGGCTCGACACGAGTCACTGTAACCCGTTTGTTAGGAGACTTGCGGGCAGAGAGAATGATTTCAATTCACAAGAAAAAAATTACCGTTCACAATCCAGTCGTTTTAAGTCAGCAGTTTACCTAAAGAGTTATGAAGCATTGATTATGGGTCGATCTCAAGGACGAACGACAAAGGACAAAGGATAAAGGACAATCTAAGAGTCATCCATGAGATAGGCTGTATCTGGATACACTCATCACAAGTGATGACCAGCGCTTACATCCTGATTGTGGCAATTTTACTGTTGGGGGGAGTACTCGCAACCTTAGGCGATCGCATTGGTACGAAAGTGGGCAAGGCAAGGCTGAGTTTATTCAACCTCCGTCCTCGCAAAACAGCCACCGTCGTTACAATCATCACCGGTTGTCTGATTTCTGCCTCCACACTAGGAATTTTATTTGGCTTGAGCGAATCACTGCGGGAAGGGGTGTTTCAACTGGACAATATTCTCAAAACACTCAGACACACTCGCGCTGAAGTCGAGAGCATTGACGCTGAAAAAGCTCAAGTAGAAGGGGAGTTAGCAAAAACGAGAACCGAGCAAAAAACCGTTGAGAAACGTCTTGATGCGATTAATCGCGATTTTCAGGAGGCTCAAGCTCAACTGAAGGATGTTTCTAGACAGGCTACCGTTTTGCGCTCGGAAATTAAGTCGCTTTTAACCGAGCGCCAGGAACTGCTGAAAGAGCGAGAGCAACTTAAGCAGGAAATTGCCCAAATCAGGGAAATAGTCGTTCAGCGCGATCAAGAACTTGAGGCAAAAAACCAGCAACTCGCTCAAAAAAACCAGCAACTCACAGAAAAAGAGCAGCAACTTGCTCAAAAAAACCAGCAACTCACAGAAAAAGAGCAGCAACTTGCTCAAAAAAACCAGCAACTCACAGAAAAAGAGCAGCAACTTGCTCAAAAAGACGAAGTCATCGCCGAGATCGCTCAACGGGAAATTCGTCTCAAAGATGCAGTTACCCAGCGGGAAAGCCGCCTGTTAGAACTTGAACAAGAACTCACGGAACGAGAAAAGCAACTGGCTTTTTTAGAACGGCAAGTCGAAGTTCTAGAACAGTATTACCAGAATTATCAAGCTCTGCGTCAAGGCAATGTCGCTCTTTTACGGGGTCAAGTGCTAGCCTTTGGAGTAGTGCGCATTGTTGAACCTTCAGCAGCGACTCAAGCCATCGATCAACTGCTGCGGGAAGCAAATCGCACAGCTAGTGAAGTTATTCAGCCTCGTAACACTGAGTTCCAAGAACCACTGGTGCAAATTACCGAAACACAAGCAAATCAGTTAATCAATCAAATTAAAGACGGGCAAGACTACGTGATCCGAATTCTCTCAGCGGCTAACTATGTGGTTGGAGAAAAACCGATTCAAGTTTTTGCGGATGCGGCTGTCAATCAAGTCGTCTTTGAAGAAGGCGATATCCTGGCTGCCATCTCTACTGATACGACTATCATGACAGATGAACAAGTCCAGCAACGGATCGATCAACTGCTAGCCGCTTCCCAGTTTCGTGCTCGTCGCGCTGGGGTTTTGGGTAAAATCCAAGTTGGAGATGGTAGCCCTGCCCCAATTGTGCGTTTTATTGAGCAGTTGGAAGAGTATGATGTACCCTTAGAGATAAAAGCTGTAGCCCAAGAGGAAACCTATGCCGCTGGTCCGTTGAAGATACAGCTAGTCGTTACTCAAAATGGACGAGTTATTTTCAGCACCTGAATTGAGCTAGGGTGAAATGATTTTAGGTTTCGATCCAGGACGTGATAAATGTGGTTTAGCTGTGATCGGAAAAGAGCAGCAGCTACTCTACCATCAGGTTGTGCCATCAGGTGAGGCGATCGCTACAATGCAAAACCTGTGGAAGCAATTTCCCATAGAAACCATTGTAATGGGCAATCAAACCACTGCTAAGAGCTGGAAACAAAAAATCAGCAGCGACTTACCCATAACCGTACCGATTATTTTAGTCGATGAACGTTACAGCACATTAGAAGCACGCGATCGCTACTGGCAAATGTATCCCCCCAAAGGACTCCAGCGCCTCATTCCCCAAGGAATGCGCCAACCCCCTCGACCCATTGATGATATCGTTGCCATCTTACTAATCGAGCGCTACTTAAAACATTCTACTTCCTAATTCTTACCGAAAAATTGGGTCTAAAGCCTCGTTCTTCACTTCGACAAAGGACTGAGGAGTGTCAAAATTGTGCCCGAATCGTAAACGCATAATCCCCACCTGGTTCTAGTTGATAATCACACCGCTCTAAAAATCGACCGAGGGGTTCCTGAATCAAGGCGCGTCCCAAGGAAGGTCTAACAGACAAATTACCTTGGCGGAAGCACCACTGAAACTTCCACTGATAATCTGCTGCTTGGACTTCCCCTTCAATTTTTCCCTGTTGCCAGGAGTGCCGCGTAATCCGAACATGGGCAGTTGTTTCTGGCAGATTCTTAGAACTCACGGTTGAAATAACTCTGAGAAAAACTTCGCTACAGGAGACTGAACTCATCCTACGACTGAATATAGGTGAGATTGGACTGCACTCCGCTAGCGCTAACGCTAACGAGTCAATACAGATATGCCATAGCACATTTGTACATTAATCATCAGTCAATAGTACTCACTTTACTAGGAATTCCTTTCCCCTTTGCCCAAAAGCTGCCCTCGAGCGAGTTCGATACACTGAAGAAAACGCTAAAGGAGGGGATGATGACTGACAAAAATAGCGCTCCATGGGACGCTGGCAGATTTGTAAAAACCTTGACCTACTTCGAGGCAATCCCTTTCATTAGCTGTTTGCAGCGGCTATTTTCAGGTCGTGAAAAGAACGAACAACCAAATTTGGGTGGAGGAAAACGAGTGGGAGTTATACTCGTCGCCGGAGCAACGGGTGGAGTTGGCAAGCGAGTCGTGCAGCGTCTGCTAGAGCGGGATTATCGGGTACGCGCCCTCGTGAGAGATACCCATAGAGGGCGGGAGATGCTGGGTGAAAAGGTGGAACTATTTGATGCCGATATTACTATCCCAGAAACCTTGACTCCTGCACTCATGGATAGCGTCTCTGCGGTAATCTGTTGCACTGGGGTGCGAGTGCAACCTGTAGAAGGAGACACTCCCACCCGTGAAAAATACTATCAAGGTATCAAATTTTATATGCCAGAAGTTGTGGATAGCCCCGAAATTGTAGACTATCAGGGTATCAAAAACTTGGTGCAAGTTGCTGCCAACCATCTGGAACCGGGAAAACAACTCCTCTTTGACTTCAAAAATCCATCTGAGAATTTGAAAGAAACCTGGGGCGCTGTAGATGACGTGGTGATGGGTGGTGTTAGTGAGAGTTCAATCCGCTTGATTGAGAATGCAGCCCTCTTTAGCGGTAATGTATCAACAGCAAACTCTGGTGGTTTTGCGTCGGTGCGCACTCGAAACTTCGACCCATCGGTTAATTTGGCTGGGTACGAGGGGATCGAACTGCGAGTAAAAGGCGATGGACAGCGCTACAAATTCATTCTCCGCACGGAAGCCAGATGGGATGGCATTTCTTATTGTTTTTCCTTTGATACTCAGAAAGATCACTGGATTAATGTGCGCATTCCCTTTGATGACTTAATTCCTGTGTTTCGCGCCAAAACTTTACAGGATGCCGAACCCTTCGATTCCAGTCACATTTACGCCGTGCAATTGATGCTGAGTAAATTTGAGTACGATGGCGCATTGAACCCGCATTTTCAACCCGGAGGATTTGCCTTGCAGGTGGAAACCATCAAAGCTTATGGTGGAGCTATCTTGCCACAATTTATGATGATCAGTTCCGCTGGCGTGACTCGTCCGGGGCGTCCGGGGATCAACTTGGAGGATGAACCGCCAGCGGTGCGGATGAACGACCAACTCGGAGGCATTTTGACTTGGAAGTTGCGGGGAGAAGATGCCGTGCGCGAGAGTGGGCTTCCTTACACTATCATTCGACCCTGTGCCTTGACTGAAGAACCGGGGAGCAAAGGTTTGGTGTTCGAGCAGGGGGACAATATTCGGGGTAAGGTGAGTCGAGAGGATATTGCTGAACTTTGCGTGCAGGCGTTAGAGCAACCCCTGGCTTCTAATGTCACCTTTGAAGTGAAAGAGGCAGATAATAGCGATCGCTCTTCTGACTGGGAAAAACTTTTCTCTGGTTTGACACCTTAAACTAATACTTACCAGGGACAGGCATCTTGCCTGTCCTAGGGAATAATTTATTTTTTGGAGTTCTCTAAAGCTAATCTCTAATTGCTGATTTCAAATTCTGGCAAAACTCTCCAATCGCTTTCAATCCTTCATCTGGCGTCCCTTCTGCCAAGCGTTTCACGAAGGCACTGCCGACAATCACTGCATCAGCTCCCCAATTTTTCACTTGTCGGGCTTGTTCGGGTTGGGAGATGCCGAAGCCAACCCCAATCGGTTTGTCGGTTTCTGTCCGTATCTGTTGGAGTAAATCGGGAATTTGGGATGCTAGTTGGTTTCTCATCCCCGTGACACCCGTGACGCTGACTAAGTAGATGAAGCCCTGAGAATGTTTAGCGATCGCTTGAATTCGTTCTTTCGGACTGGTGGGGGCAACAAGTAACACCACTTCAATCCCAATATCTGCCGCTGGCTTCATTAAGGATTCAGCTTCTTCTAAAGGCAAGTCTGGCACAACTAGTCCCTGAACCCCAGCCGCAGCTATTTGTTTTAAAAATAATTCGATGCCTCGGTTGAGGATGGGATTGTAGTAGTTAAACAGAATAATCGGCGCGTTTAGATCTGGGGTAACGTCCTGTGCGATCGCTAAAACATCATCCAACTTTACCCCTCGCTGCAAGGCTCTAGTCGCAGCGGCTTGAATCATAGGACCATCGGCTAGGGGATCGGAGTAGGGGACGCCTAGCTCTATCACATCTGCACCGGATTTGTCAAGGACGAACAGGGCTTGAGCGGTCGTCGCTAAATCGGGATCGCCAGCCGTAATGAAGGGAATTAGGGCGCATTGAGAGCGCTGGCGTAAGGACTGGAGGCAATGGGAAATTTTGGTCATTAGTCATTAGTCATTTGTCATTAGTCATTGGTCATTTGCTAAGAACCGATGACCAAAACCTTTGTCAGCTTACTATCGATCTGCTGCTTCAGAACGTTTCTCCTGTTCGATTTCCGCTTGCAATTGGGCGAGTTCTTCCGGTGTCAAGGATTCAAGACGCTTTTGCAACACAGCGTCTTCGTAGTCCTTTACTTGCTGGTTGTACGTCATATTTTTCGTCGCGGCTCGAAATAGATAGGTTAGCACCCAACCGAGCAAGCCACTGACTAATAGCGCTTGACTCCAGATTCCTGCCTGTAGGCTATCCAGACCCGCTATCTGTAGAATTATATAGACAATACCACCAGCGGCAAAGACACCAATGGCAATCCCGACTGCATCAATTTTTCGCATTTAGCAACAACCTAGCCGCTCTGATTTGAGAGATGGGATTGGGAGTTTAGACGTTTTGGGCAACTTTAGTAATCTCAAGTTCCATACCCCTTATCCCTGAACTTGGCGTCTCTTGAGGCGAAAGTTCAAAAAGGGACTGAAGAGCAGCAAACCTGGGAAGAAGAAGAATACCAGGAAGTACAGGACAAGGCGCTCAACGGAGCTGGCAATGTACCACCGCTTTTGCAGGTAAAAATAAATTGCCAGAGGAATGACTAAAAGGTAAAGTCCGCCCAGAGCTAGATATAGCAGTGCAACAACCATCGTTTAGAGTTGGGGAAACGAATCGACAAGGTGGTGAGTAACACCCGATGGGTGTCAGCTCGACCCTACTATCTTACCTTGACCGAGTTCCCCAATTTCTTAGTTGCCGATAAGTCCTATTTAGTGATGCAATAGGTATAATAGAGTGGCTCTGGAAAAATTCCAAAGCTGAACCGCAACTCAATCTGGGGGCGTGGCGGAATGGTAGACGCTACGGACTTAAGTAAATTGAGCCTTGATGGAGAAATCTATCAAGTGGATGCTCTCAAATTCAGGGAAACCTAAGTCTGGCAACAGATAGGGCAATCCTGAGCCAAGCCGGGAAGAAAATCTCGGAAGGTGCAGAGACTCGACGGGAGCTACCCTAACGTGAAGCCGAGGGTAAAGGGAGAGTCCAATTCTCAAATGCCAGTTCTGGTAGTGGCGAAAGCTACAGGGAGAATGAAAATCCGTTGACCGTAAAAGGTCGTGTGGGTTCAAGTCCCACCGCCCCCATCTATCAGTAATTTTTTTAAAGTATGTTTTTGCTGCTCCGGTAGGTGTTCAGTGAAAAATAATTTGTCATGCGGGTCGTGTTCAGAATTATCTGCGACCGGAGTATATTGAAAATTAAAATGGACTAAAAGCTTTACTTAATAATTAGTCCCCTGAAGAGGAGTTGAGCTATTCGCTGTGGGAATTGATTCCCTGGCAGATGGGGTTGGTAATCGAAAAATTTGTCAGTCAATGACAAGCAAGGATAGGCAAATGGCTTATAGTGACTTTACTACGTTAAGTAAATTTAAGAAGGCGTTTAACTTACATATTGATGAAGAATCTGATTTATTTGCCACTGTAGACGCTTTACAGCCAAGTGAGCCTTTAGCCACTACTTTAGAGGAAACGGTTGAGCTGGCTCTGGCGATTAATACAGAAAAAGCTCGGTCGGAAATGATTATTACGCCGATGTTATTGGAGGTAAGAAGAAGGGCAAACTATCAAATTGCTTTATTCTCCGGTTCAGACTTTAATGTTGATTTTGAAAAAGGGTTGAATGGCTATTGTGATTTTATTATTAGTCGTTCTAAGGAGCAACTAACAATTAATGCTCCGGTAGCGATTGTTGTAGAAGCTAAAAATGAGAATATTAAAGGCGGATTGGGGCAGTGTGCGGCGGCGATGTTGGCAGCACAGTTATTTAATCAGCAGGAAGGAAATGATATTAAGACGATTTACGGAGCGGTGACGACAGGAGATATTTGGAGGTTTCTAAAATTAGAGGGTTCTGAGGTGTTTATTGATTTGAGTAATTACTATATTAAAGATGTGGATAAGATTCTAGGAATTTTATTTAAAAGTATTCAGAATTGACTACCCGAATATAGCCATCTCAGAGTTGTGCATCTGAATGCGCCCAAAGAAACACACGCTTGGCTGTCAAATTTGGCAGCATAGAAAGTGGGATTCCCCCCGTCGCTTTAAAGTAATGTTAAAAAAAATCATCATAATCTGCCTGTCCTTAATTTTGACAGTTGCGATACTACCTCGCATCACCCTAGCTCAATCAACAGCCGCCATAGAATCTCGCCTCTCCCGCCTAGAAGCTGAAAATTTCCAACTGCGATCGCAAATCAACCGCATTGAGTCTCAGCTATCATCCTTGAGTGGGCGAACATCCACCCAAAACCGCACTCCCAATCTCCCAGTTCCCCCAGTTTCCCCCAGAGCAAATCGGCAAATTTTGTCATCCGATCCGATGTTTGACCGTCTCGCTACACTAATTATCGAACTTAAGGAACGAGTGCAAGTGTTAGAGGAGCAAGTTACCGAACTACAGCAGCAATAGCCATTGAAAATTCAGAAGTCAAAATGGTATTCAACCTCCCCTGCCCCCC
>NZ_JADEWY010000175.1 GCF_015207375.1 Coleofasciculus sp. LEGE 07092
TTACACAACAAGCAATGGCCCAAATCGAAGAGCAGATTTACCGCTTACCAACTTTGAAAAAATGGTTCGTTGAAATCTTTTGTCGAAGTGACTAAAGTTTTGGATCATTTTTTAGTTGGAATACTCTAAGTAATTAGCCTGTTGACGAACTTGTTTATCCTCCAACGTGCGATCGCTTCTCTTCCCTCTCATCCAGCAAAGTGCGTATCGCTGCAATCGCATCTAAAATATCTTGCAGCCGTTGAGCTTCACGCCTCATAGCATCACAGCCTCACGGCATACGCGATCGCATCTCCTCATCCTGCCAAGTGCGTGAAGCGAAGCTATCCCGAAGGGAATCGCATTCAGCAATTACAGTAGCAGATTGAGGCGTGGCAAGCGATGCTGGAAAAGTTGGGAGGGATTGACGGTAGTTGAGGTTGTTGTCGAAGTGTCCTAGATGCCAAGCCAGATCTAAGGTTCCGGCTTTGGGGGAAAATAGGGGCTGCGATCGCTGTCGGTTGTCGTTTGGGGAGATGGGAGCGTGGCAGACAGCAGGGAATATAATTATAGTGCCTTTGTTCTAAAGCACTAAATTAGGAGTTACTATATCACAGTAAGTTGCTTGACTTGTGCTTTGGCGTTTGTTGTCGTGGCCTGGATGCTATGATAAAAAGTTTGTCAACTAAAGGATAGGAGCGTTAATGGTGTCTGGTCTATACCAAACAGTGATGCAACTCACATCGGCGGCATCAGGATTGCTACCCATTGATCACCCCAGAATTTTGAATGATTTTGCGTATAGTTTCGGGTGGACACCAAGTGATAGTTTAGATATTCCATCAACTCGCAACTTTGCCAATGCTCATCTAATAGTTGAACATGGATTAGAAAATCAAGCTGTCATCACTTTTTTGCAGAGACCCTATAAAGATATCAACTACGAAGAAAAGAGACAGCTTCTTGGCATATCTTATAATAACTTGGTTGACTGGCATATTCAGATAGAACCTGATAAAATCTTATATGTTTTCAACCGATTCGATCTAGGAAGAATCGTAGAAACACGACCAATTTCTCGTGACAATTTAGAAAATTTAAGAAGCAGAGCATTTGAAGAGATTTCAGGAAAGCGTCAAAATCCCAATCTTCCAGCATTAGATGATGCTTTAATTAATACAATTTCATTCTGGAAACGTAACTTATATTCTGAACTAGGCAATTCAGTTTCTAATAGAGAGTTATCTGCACTTTTTAACGCTATTATTTTTACTAGAGCAGTTGAAGATAATTATCGTCGTCTGTATTCATCAAGATCTGAGGAATTTTCAAATTCACAAGCTTTATTTGAAAATGTGGTACTAAATGGTAATCAATATAGCATACGAGAGTCCATTATTAGAACTCTTAACTATTTTAACCAGAGAGATATACCTCAGTATTTAATTAATGAGTCATTACTAAGTGCTTTTGATAGTTTAGATGGACAAACGATACAAGCACTAATTATGGATTTTTATCGAATTAAGTATGCCAAGCCTTACGAATATGACTTTTCACTTATATCTAAACACGCTCTTAGCCGTATTTATGAAAGGTATACAAGCCTTTTGAGAATTGTCGAATCTGATCAACTTAGCCTTTTCCCCCTTTTATCTGAAGAAAAACCTAACAAAGCCTATGGAAGTGTTTATACTCCTCAATTTATCGCTAGATTCTTTGCTAGGTATCTGCGGGAACAGATGCCACCACTTGAATTTAAGCGGTTAAAAACATTAGAACCTTCTGTTGGTTCTGGCATTTTTTTGAGAACGTTGTTAGAGATTCAGTGTGATCCAACACAAGGTGGAGTAACTACTGAATTTATTGAATCAGCCTTTGAGAATGTAGTCGGATTAGATGTCGATCCTAATGCTTGTCAGGCGGCTCTTTTATCGCTATCCCTTCTTTATTTGGTTCTTACTAATCAACTACCATCTAATATTTCAATTCAAACTGATGAAGCAATTAAGTATTATCAGGAACATCCTGAATTAAGAAATAGTTTTGGGGCTGTTATTACTAATCCACCTTTTGTTGCTTTAACAGACCAAAGTGAAGCAATGAGAGAACGGATTACTGATTTCATGAGCATTGATGCTAGTGGAAAAATTGATTTGTCGTTGGCTTTTTTGAAGATTAGTTTAGAAGTTCTCAAGCCAGGAGGATATGGATTATTTGTACTACCTCACAAATTCCTTCTATCAAAAAGTGACTCTGGGATTCGCAATCTTATTGCTCAAACATCTTGGATTCGATGTCTAGTTGATTTGTCTTCTATGCCAGTTTTCGGAGATGTAGACTCTTATGTTATTCTTTTAATTTTCCAGAAACGATTTAACATAGAACCAGCACCTTTAGCAACTGTTGCTCAGTGTCAAGAGCTAGTGGGACGCGCTCTTCAAGACATAATTGAAGGTCGCCACGTAGAGACAAAATTTTACAATGTTTTTAATGTAACCCAAGAAGTTTTTGAAGCAGATAATTGGATATTACTACCTCCCTCGATAGCAAATATTCAACGCAAGCTAGAAGCACTTCCAGTAATTGGTGATTTTATGCGTATCCAAGTAGGATTGCAGACTGGAAACAACAAAGTATTTATAATATCTGAGTATGATGTACCCAAAGGGGAGGAAGACATTTTTGTTTCATTTTTATCTGACCGAGAGATGGAATCTTACACTCCTCCGACCAGAGTAGATAAATACATCTTTTATCCATATATTGAAGGACAAAGATTAGAAGAGGATGAGCTAAAAGTTAAGTATCCAAAAACCTGGAACTATTTACTAAAACATAAAGTTAAGCTTGAATCTCGCGCTGCGGTAAATAAAAACCAAATACTTTGGTGGGAATTAGAAAGACCTCGTATAGACTATTTGATGCAGCCTAAAATTGTTAGTCCTCATCTAGCAATTATGCCTCGTTTCGCACTTGATAGTGAAGGAAAGTTCGCTGTTGTTCGTTCTCCGGTTATTTATCCAAAAGATCGAAATGTTGAGAGTGATCTGTTACGTTATTTCATTGCTGTTTTAAATTCTAGTATTTGTTACCGCTATATCTCAGAGCATTCGCACAAGTATGGAAGTGGCTATGCCATGTTAGAACCAAGAACTCTTTTAAAAACTCCTGTTCCTGATCCAACAAAAATAGCTACTTCTGAAATGTATAATCTTTTACTTCTTGTTGACAAACGTCTACTTGCTTCAGGCAGTGAAGCAATTAAGCTTGAAATTGAAATTAATAGATTTGTAGCTAATCTATATGGTTTGAGTGATTCCGAGCTTTCTAGCTACGGTGTATCAATTTAGAATATGCGAATTCAGATTAGTTCTAAAGAGTTAAACAGCCGTAATAAAACTATAAAGCACTTTCTTAAGCCGATTGCCCGTGATTATCAAGATCTTTATGTAGGCTCTACTGGTAGTAGTACAACACAATATATTGCATCTGCAAAAGATAATAGTTCTAGAACTACTGGTCGATATGATGATATGCGATTTAGAACAGTCATACCTAGCTTACGCGCAATGTACTATGAAAGATGGTACAGAATTGATAAAAGCAAAGGGAAGTTTTATTACTTAGATCGCGCCTATCTTCACATTTATATGATTGAGCCAGCTTTAGCCGAGGAAAAAGAATTTTGCCTTCTCCACTGTGACCCTAATGAACCGGATAATGCAGCTCATGCCAAATATAAGCAAAGTCTACATCTTCATATAGAATGTACAGATTCTTCTTGCTCGCCACATTGCCACATTTGGCCTCACGCACATATTGCTTTAAATACTGGGTACCTTAACCATGTACTTCGAGATGTAAATTCTCTAACGCAGGCTATAGAAGAAGCGGTACTGATGCTTAGAGAAGAAGTATTCGATTTGTTTCTAAAACTGCGTTAAGTGTAGTCACTTTGAAGTGAATCTTCATTTACTGCCAAAGTTTCTCAGATTCTCCCGTAATCGATTGTAGATGCGATCGCAAAGTGGCGTGAAGCGCGATCGCTCCCACGTCCCACCCATCCCTAAAGGTCGTAACTTACCCTATTTTAACCAACCAGCCCTTGCGATCGCCCCAATCCCTTGTAATCTACTCTTCCAAACAGCAGTATTCTTCAATCCCACCAGTAGGAAATAACGACTGCATCACGATCACGCCCAACATTCTCACCATATAGACCACTGTCCAATCGCACCCTCAGTCGGCGTTTGAGCCGCAAACCATACTCCTCATTTGAACCATCACTCACCTCTACCGAGTCAGCTCGCCACTTTTTGCCCAAGTCCAAAAGCTGAGACACCGTTGTATCCTGGTTCTCTGTAAGGATATATAACGTGTCCGCAGGATAGGCAACAAAATGGATGATGCTGGTTTCAGGCATGGGACGATAATTCGCCATTGCCAGAAGCGTATCGATGACGCCACCAAAGCTCAGACCATTTTCATCGGGTGCAAAGATGGGTTTTGTAAACAGAAAGCTTGCCCATAAAGAAGGATGCTGAGAAAGGTCAGTAATCACTTCCTCGCCATCAAACTCATTGAATCGACGCTGCCAAACCAGTGCCGCAAAGAGTTCTTGAGGAGAATAGGATTGGGCAATCAATTGGATTTTGGCTAAGTCAAGCATCCTTGTGACAAACTAGTTTGTACTATTCGTTCATAGTGTAAAGCTGGAAGAGGAGTAATACCCTTTGGGTAAATGATTGTCATATTCAAATGCGGTAATTAGGAATGGCTTGGTAGGGGCAGGTTTACCAAGATAGTGGTTTTCCCGCCTAGATATCGATAAACCCGACCCTACGAAATGTGACACATATAAAACCAAATGGTATAAGCGATCGCATTCAAGCGAGTTCATAATCTACCCGTCCGGAAATGCACAAACAAAAGTGTTTATCTTTTGCTCCCCGATCTCCCTTGCCCTCCCCCAAGGGTTAGATGCGCTGCTCAAAACTCAATGGTATGTTCCGATAAGAGTACTGGTGGAGAGACTTTTCCCTCAGAAGGCATCGTGCCAACCAGCCGAAAAACGCCCAGAGATACCTTCATGAACAACAACCCATACAAAGCCGCAATTCTGGATCTGGACGGCGTTATCACCCAGACAGCGCGTCTGCACGCACGGGCTTGGAAGCAGATGTTTGATGACTACCTTCAACAACATTCTGAAGGGGAGGGAGAAAATCATACGCCATTCGATATTGACGCCGATTATAATAAGTACGTCGATGGCAAACCTCGCTACGATGGAGTACGCAGCTTCTTAGCGTCCCGTGGTATTGAACTGCCCCAAGGTAATCCTGATGATCCGCCTGGGAAAGAAACTATCTGTGGATTGGGCAACCGCAAGAATGAAATTTTTCTGAATTTACTGCATAAGGAAGGCGTCGAAACCTACGCGGATGCTGTAGAGCAGATTCGCCGATGGCGTAAGCAAGGCATCAAATCTGCTGTTGTCTCTTCGAGTCGTAACTGCGAAGCTATCTTAGAAACCGCTGGACTGAAAAATCTCTTTGATGCCAAAGTTGACGGTGTTGATTCGGAGCGACTCAACCTCAAGGGTAAACCCGCTCCTGATATCTTCTTGGAAGCCGCGCAGCAACTTGCTGTTGAACCTGAGCAGGCGATTATCGTTGAAGACGCTATTTCCGGTGTGGAAGCAGGACGGGCGGGGCAATTTGGTAGGGTAGTCGGTATGGCTCGTGAGGGTGACGGTGAAGCCTTGCGTCAGCATGGTGCGGATGTTGTAGTTCAAAGTCTTAGGGATATCTCTATGAGAGGCGAGGAGCATTCAGCCACAACACCCCCACGCTCCGCGCTAGAATACTTCCACTCCATCGAAACTCGTCTGAGTGATTGCGATTTGGCACTGTTTATTGACTATGATGGGACGCTGACACCCATTGTGAAACGACCAGAAGAGGCGGCGCTTTCTGAGGAAATGCGATCGCTCCTGCGGCAGTTGTCTTTGCGAGTCACAGTGGGCATTATCAGCGGACGTGATCTAAGGGATGTGCAAACCCTGGTAGGACTCGAAAACCTTTACTACGCAGGCAGTCACGGTTTTGATATTGCAGGTCCCGACGATATGCGCGAGCAGCAAGAGGAAGCCCAAGCCAGCCTTCCCGACTTGGATGACGCTGAAAGCCAGTTACGCGATCGCTTAGAGCCTCTGGCGGGGGCGCATGTAGAGAGGAAGCACTTCGCCGTAGCTGTCCATTATCGAGAAGCTACCGAGCAAGATATTGATCGCATTGAGAGTATTGTTGATGAGGTTCTCAACGAACACCAACAGCTACGCAAGCGGGGTGGAAAAAAGATTTTCGAGCTTCAGCCAGACGTGCCATGGGATAAGGGGTATGCCGTCTGCTGGCTGCTCGATCAGCTCGGACTCAACCAACCCAATGTGCTGCCCATGTATCTGGGGGATGATACAACCGACGAAGATGCATTTCAGGCTTTGAGCGATCGCGGCGTCGGCATCCGCATCGGTGAACCCCATGAACCAACCCAGGCTAATTATATCCTGCAAAACCCAGATGAGGTGAAGCAGTTTTTCCAAGCCCTATTGAAAAAACTCAACGAAAGGAATTTAGATCGTGACTGAACGGGAAACCCACGATTGGAAGCTTATCTACACGAATTGGGAACCCCAGCAACAGCCCTTGCGCGAAGCGCTGTGTACCTTAGGCAATGGATACTTCGCCACGCGGGGTGCTTTTGAGGAAGTTAATGCGGGGGGTTCCCATTATCCGGGAACCTACTTAGCCGGTGGCTACAATCGCCTTGAGACGGAAATCGCAGGTCATGTGTTGGAAAGTGAGGACTTGGTAAACTGGCCCAACTGGCTGCCCCTTAACTTTCGACCGGAAGGCGGTGATTGGTTGGATCTCCATGCCGTTAACTTACTCGATTTTCGCTATCAGTTAGAGGTAGACTGTGGCGTGTTGGAACGGTACATCCGTTTCCGCGATGCCAATGAGCGGGAGTTTTCCCTCACTAGCCGCCGCTTTGTCCAGATGGAAAATCCGCATCTGGCAGCGATCGAGTGGCGGTTGACGGCGCATAATTGGTCAGGACAACTCGAGATTTGCTCGGCGCTGGATGGCACGGTGACGAACCAGAATGTCGAGCGATACAGGCAGCTTAACAGCAAGCACCTAGAAATCCTGGATACTGGCTATGAGGGCGAAGATGCGGTTTTTCTAACCGTTCGCACCAACCAATCCCACATCCGCATGACCCAAGCGGCACGAACCCGCGTCTTTGAGGGTGATATATTAGTTCCAACTCAGCGGCAGCGGGAGAACGAGAACGGACGCATCGCCCAACGGCTGCTCGTACCTTGTCACGAGCAAAAGGAGTTGCGTGTTGAGAAGGTGGTAGCAATTTATACGTCGCGGGACTTTGCTATCAGCGAACCGGCGATAGAAGCGCGGAAGGCTGTTCGTCGGGCGGGTTCCTTTGCGGAGTTGCTCCAGTCGCACGAGCGGAAATGGCGACATCTCTGGAGTGTTTCAGATATCAACCTGCACAACGGTAATATTGCAACTCAGTTTATTCTGCGGTTGCATATTTTCCACCTGTTACAGACTACCTCGCCGAATACTATCAATGGCGATGTTGGCGTCCCGTCCCGTGGATGGCATGGGGAAGCCTATCGCGGACATATTTTATGGGATGAGCTGTTTATTTTCCCCTTCTTGACACTCCGAATACCGGAACTCACCCGTTCTCTATTGATGTATCGCTATCGTCGGCTCCCCGAAGCGCGGCACTTGGCGCAGGAATGGGGCTATGGTGGAGCGATGTTTCCCTGGCAAAGCGGCAGTGATGGACGGGAAGAAAGTCAGGTGTTGCACCTGAATCCCCGCTCAGGACGCTGGATTCCGGATAATTCTAACCGTCAGCGGCACGTTAATGCGGCTATTGCTTATAACGTCTGGCAGTATTACCAGGCGACTAACGATATCGAGTTTCTATCGTACTACGGAGCAGAACTGTTATTGGAACTTGCCCGCTTCTGGGCAAGCATCGCCACGTATAATGGAAAGCGCGATCGCTATGAGATTCAGGGTGTAATGGGTCCTGATGAATTCCACACCCGCTATCGTGATTCTGACGAGCCTGGGTTAAATAACAACGCTTACACCAACGTCATGGCAGCGTGGGTACTGCGCTGCGCTTGTGGTGTGCTGCACTTACTCGACGAAGAACGTCAGCGAGAGCTGAGGGAGGTTCTGGAAATTGCAGACGAAGAGCTGGTTCGTTGGGATGAAGTCAGCCGTAAAATGTTCGTTCCCTTCCACGACGAGGGCATCATTAGCCAGTTCGAGGGCTACGGGAACCTGAAAGAGTTTGATTGGGAGGGCTACCGCCAAAAGTACGGGGATATTCAGCGCCTCGATCGCATTTTGGAGTCAGAGAATGACGAAGTGAACCGCTACAAAGCCAGTAAGCAGGCTGATGTACTCATGTTATTCTATCTCTTCTCCTCAGAGGTATTGCAGGGACTCTTTGATCACATGGACTATGAGTTCAATTCCGACTGCATTCCCCGCAATATTGACTACTATATGCAGCGCACCTCCCACGGTTCCACCCTCAGCCGTATTGTACATTCCTGGGTGTTGGCACGAGCGAATCGTGAAGGTGCCTGGAAACTTTTCAAAGAAGCTCTGCATAGTGACATTGAGGACATTCAGGGGGGTACGACGCCTGAGGGTATTCACCTTGGCGCGATGGCAGGAACGGTCGATCTCATTCAACGCTGTCACACGGGCATTGAAATGCGCGATGAAGTGTTGTGGTTCAACCCGTTTCTCCCCGATGAACTATCGGATGTTCGCCTGCGGCTTCGTTATCGGGGACACTGGCTATCGGTGCAGTTAACTGATAAAAAGCTTACCGTATCATTCGATCACGGCTGGTCCCAACCCGCATGTATCGGCTTTTGTGGTGATGTGTACGAGATGGTGCAGGGCGAGACGCGGGAGTTTGTATTGGAGTGATACTCAGTTGCGGTCTAAAATCTTGAGAAAGGGAGTAGAGAGTGGGGAGTGGAGGGTAGGGAGTAGGAATTTTTCATTACGCCACTGAGCTGTAACTTGGTATGAGGGAGATGAGGAAGTACGGTTAGGATTATAGCGTTTCCTAGCCTTGTGAGGTACATTTAGTAGATCAAAAACTCTACGAATTAGGCTAAGTGTAGACATTATATGGCTGCTTATGAAGACAGAGAAGCGTTTATTCCCTATCGTCGCCCCGATCTTATTGACCTTTGCATTGAAGAGGGTCGGTTATCTGGGGCAGATGTTCGCAAGTTTCGAGATTTCTGCTCGCTGCTTTCTGCCTATTATCACTTTAAATTTCATGCCTATTTGGAACGGTTAAAGGATAACTATGAACCCTTTAACCCAGATGCGGATATAAAATCGAGAGTTGAACCCACTTTAAGCCAGTTGGTAGAGATGGAAACTAAAGTGGTGGATGACTTTAAGAGCATTCTCGAACGAGCGAACTATGTCCCTCTCTCTCCAGCCAGTTTGCAAAGAGCTTTTGAGGAAAAATCGTTAATTCATCTAAAAACAAAGGTGGAGTTAAAGGATTTTGACCAGATGGTTTGCTACTGCCGAGGTGATATTTATAAACTTATTCAAGTTAAGAAATTCTTCAAAAAGGTAGACAAGACTATTAATAGTTTTCAGCGAGTAGCACTGCTGATTAAATTTAAAGATGAATCCTATTTCGTAAAACAGAAAGTTAAACTCGAATCACTCAATTTTACTCCGGGTAAAATGTATATTTACTTTTATAAGAATATCCCCAAGTTTGACATGGAGCTGCTATTTCCCAACCTCAAAATTAGCATGACGTGGAAAGATCGTCTTATGTTGGTGATTCCAGCCATTGGAGCAGCGATTCCAGTTATTTTAAAAGTGATTCCCAAACTCCTTGTTATCATTGGTGCTATTTTATTTTTTACAGCCGGTCCCTCACTTCTGGAAAAAATCCAGGTTAGTGAAGAACAGGTGCGCGATATTATGCCTGTATTAGTCGCCACTCTATCGCTGTTGGTTTCGTTGGGTGGGTTTGCCTTTAAGCAGTACAGCTCGTACAAAAGCAAGCATATAAAATTTCGTAAAAATATAACCGATACCCTTTTCTTTAAAAATCTCGCTAATAACGCTAGTGTTTTTCAGGTTTTAATTGATGCAGCAGAAGAGGAAGAATGTAAAGAAATTATTTTGGCTTACTATCATTTGTTAACGAGTGACACACCTCTAACCCCTGAACAGTTAGATAATCGGATTGAAGATTGGATGGATGAGAAGCTGGGGATGAAAATTGATTTTGATATCAATGGTCCCATTGGCAATTTGCAACAGATTCGTGGCAAAATCGTTAAGGGCAGTCAAGACCGAGCCAATACGCCCGAATTTTCCTTGCTGACTAAAGATGAGCGAGGGTATTGCCAGGTTCTTTCGTTAGACGATGCTAAAACCGTAATTGACTATATCTGGGACAATATTTTTTTGTATACCTGAAATCACAGTACTGGATCAGATTAGGGGTTAGGGGTAGGGAATAGGGAATCGGGTGGAAATGTTGAGTGAAAATGGTGACAAGAATGAACAACGACTTTGTTCTTTTTCTGGCGGGTGTTGCTGTACTCGTACTTTATCTCATCTTTTCAGCGCTGACGGAGATGGGGACTAAGTTCCCCTGGAAGAAATGAATGGGTCAGGACTTACGCAAAGAAAGCCTGTAAACCGCTAATTGTAGGGACACGATATATGGTGTCCCTACCAGATGTAGCGTCTGTGCGTAAGTCCTGTGGGTATTAGACCTAGTGCCAGAGGCGATCGCTCTCAATCTGCGACTGTATAATTCAGAGTAGAGACGCTCCATGGAATGTTTCTACTGGATTGCGGTTCATTATCTTTTCAAGTTGTAAGACACCTGCAACAATCCTGATTCATAGGGTTTAACATTTTTTAATTCCAGTGCTGTCTCTAAGCTTGGATCGTTCACAATCAGTGCAATGCCGCTCCCTAGAATAATAGGGTGTATTGAAAGAATCAATTCATCAACAAAACCGTGTTTCATAAAAAAGTGAACGATCTGCGCTCCCCCAACTAACCAAATATCACCCCCACTAGATTGACGTAAGGTGTTGATAAACTCTTTCACATCACCCCCCACAAATTCCACGTTGTCATCTCTTTCGCCAGAGCGAGTTTTTGAGAAAACAAAACCTTGCTTACCTGTATAAGGATATTCCCCAAAGCCAAGAACTTGCTGATACGTCTTGTTACCCATGAGTAGGGTATCAACTTGGGCAAAAAATTCACTATAGCCGTAGTCTTGATCCGTGAATAGCCAATCTACCTCCCCTGATGCTCTCGCAATATATCCGTCAAGGGAGGAAGCAATAAACAACCGTATTTTTCGCATGGTTTCTTGGCTTGAGGAAGAGACAAGGGAACACTTGAAGTATTAGGAAACTCCAAAAAATAAATTATCCCGTAGGACAGGCAACATGAACTGTCAATGGCAGACTCATCACCCCGCACCCCTGCACCCCTGCAC
>NZ_JADEWY010000176.1 GCF_015207375.1 Coleofasciculus sp. LEGE 07092
AGCGGGGGAGCAGGGGAGCAGAATTGACTAACTCCTGTGTAGTTTATTTCCTTGTCTCTTTCCTCTAAATTCCCCTTTTGCCAAACTCCGGCAAGTATCCCTCCCAACAGCACAATAACAGCCGGAAAGTAAACAAACTGAAACCGCGCTCCCAGGGTTATATCCATTCCTAAACCATAGGTGAAGCCAAAGACTAACGCGATCGCTCCCACTACATATCCCCCCAAAACCTGAAGCCCTAAACGGGTATCACGATAGTACTGCTGAATTTTAAAGCCCTGCTGTAGACTTGGCATTATCCCCACTAAAAATAGTAGGGTTAGCAAACCTGAAATCACCACTATCCCAATCGGCAGAACCGTGACGGCTGAAGGCAGCAACATTACCATACTCAGCGCCCAAAGCAGAACTCGCCCAATGGGTGCCAACCATTCACCGGTAGGATTGCCATCATAAATCCAAGTGGTGGGTTCACTGCCATTGATAGCTTGTAACGCTGGCAACCAGACTAGACACCCGATTAACGTTCCTGCTGCTACGGCATAGATGCGCCGCCAATGCGATCGCATTAACCCCCCCCTATCCTGCCAAGCTTGCGCCAACACCACAATTCCTTCAGCACAAAGGGTAAGCGTAAAAAAGTAATGAGTTGCCATCCCCAGACTGTTTACACCTACCCAGACTAACCCCATCCAAATTGGTAACGGTTCGCAGCGGTGAATTGCGCGAACAGCGACAATTAAGCAACACAGGGAAGCAATAACTATTAAAATTACTAGGGTGTAGTGACGGGCATCACGCGCCAAGAACACACCAAAGGGGGAAACTGCCATCATTGCAGCAGCAATTTGACCCGCTAACCGGGAACGAAATGCCAGACAACCTAAACCGAATATAGCAGGAATAGAGGCAATACCCAATAATGCCGAAAGCGATCGCACTCCCCAGATTGATGCCAGTCCGTCTTCTGCTGGAAACAGCTTCAACCACAGGTGTACCAGCACAAAATAAACGGGAGGATGGGTACTTTCTTGCAGCAAGCGATCCACCACCGCACCGATACCCGCATCGGCTGTCGGTTGCACAGGTTGTAGCAGAACCTCTGAACCTATGATCTGATCGAGGGGTACAGTGGTAAAACTATGACCCAAACTAAACACCATCGTCGCAAACTCGTCCGTCCAAGGGGGTAGCGCGTCCAGACGAGCACAGCGCAGCATAGTACCAACTGTCAACCACAGGAGAAGCAGCAGGGGATGAAACCAGCGGCTTTGGGGGAGTTCTTTTAACCAATACCGACTCGATAGGTAATAGACGAGCATTGAGGATTCAACTTTAGCCGTGATGCACTCTGGCAAATTACCTTATCAAGTAAATAGGCTCTGGGGATAGCAGATCAAGAGTGTTCGCAAAAAAAATGCGACTCCAGATTCAATGTCTGGATATCGCCCGCTCGTCAGCAGGAATGTTACTGACGTTTAAGATAGCGCGATCGCTAAGTTTTAGCGCGTCGTGCTTTTAACTGGCTAACCTATGGAGCTGGAGACTCAGCCGGAGACTCAGTAGGAACTTCAGCCGGAGACTCCTCTTCAAGGGGTTCTTCACCGCCCCCACAAGCTGCCAAGGACATTCCTAGGGCAAATACAAGAAACAGACCCAAAAATTTCTTATTCATACACTCCCCTTTTGTTAAAGACTGCGTTCAATTAGGATGTCACGCTAGCCTACTACAACTCTACAGTTTTATCATGACCCATTGTTTTTGACGATAGCCTGACCAGCAGAATGTGTTTTTGGCAAGCCTGAGATGGTAAAGAAGAGAGAAATGTAAAGAGATTGGCACCCTTGTCCCCATTTTTGCTCAAATCCAGTAAAATGCATGCATACTGCGAACTCTCACCCGCTCTTTAGGTTGATTTAAGAGTAGGGATTCTTTGGGCTATCTAAAATTTAGAATCAAGTTGAGATGTTCGAGATGGGTGCGGAGTATTGTTTAAGGACAGCATTGTGTTTTTGATTTTGAAGAGCGCTTTCCCCTTGCTCCAAGCTTGGATTAAGTATCCTCCACGGCAAGCAGCACTAACTCGGAAGATTGTTGATCGGATTCGCAACTCGCTCCAACTACAGGTAGTGTTGCAAACAGCAGTCGATGAACTAGCTGCACTGCTCCAGCTAGATTGCTGTAGTTTCTTTTGGTATTTTGAAGAGGGACAGCGAGTCGAAATCGTCTGCAAACGCTCAACAAGCAATAGTCAGCCGTTTCAGTTGGGATATCAAGCCTTAGAGAGCGTTGGAGAGGTGGCTTGTGCGATCGCTACGGGGAAATTAATCGTCAATTCGGGTACAGCAGAATGCTTTTTGAACCGATTGGGTTCAATGGCTCAACGGTTCCTCGGGTTGATACCTGGGGTGGGTGAGCATCTGAAATCTCACCATAAGGCAGGAGCTTGTTCAACGTGGTGCGGCACCAAAATAGCAACTCCCTTAGGAACATGGGACGGACTTCAGTGTAAGGAAATTAGGCGTTGTCATCAGGGTAATCATAATCTGTGGGGATATAAAGCCAGCTTGCTCATTCCTGTGAGGGGAAAAGAAGGCGGTATTGGGTATATTGCCTGTCTTTCAGAGCAACCTCGCCCTTGGGCAGCGCCAGAAATTCAGTTTTTAGAGTTGATTGCCGAATCGTTAGAGATTGCCATCCGTCAAGCCCAACTCTACGAACAAACTCAGAAACAAGCGATTCGGGAGCAGTTGGTCAATCACATCACGACTCAGACTCGCCAGAGTTTTGATCTAGAAGTCATCTTAACCGAAGCGATTACTCATCTGCGATCGGCATTAGACGCTGATCGATGTCTGGTACATTTAGTGGAAGACTGCCACTACTTAAACTCGTTGGAAATTGGATCAGAACCAGCGATCGCCACGGGTAATGATGATACATTCAATCGCAACCATCTTTACGAAGTTTGCTCTCAACCCTTTACCTCTTCCGTGAAGGATTTTGACCCCAATGGACCCATTACGCAATGGGTCATTCAGCACCGTCAGTTAGTAATTATTTCTGACATCAGCCAAGATGAACGCATTGGTCAAGTCAACCAAGAGTATCAAAAAGCACAGATAAAATCGTCATTAGCGGTGCCAGTACAAGCCAATGGCACCCTCTATGCTATCCTTTATCTCAATCAATGTTCCGACATCCGGTATTGGTCAAAACATGACCAAGAACTGGCTCAGGCGGTTGCCAATCAGCTTGCTATTTCCCTACAACAAGCGTATTTGTACGCTCGCACCAGGCAGCAAGCGGCTCACAGTAAACGGCAAGCTCAGAAGCTGTCAGAAATGATTGAAGAACTACGGCTGACACAAGCCCAGTTAATTCAGAGTGAAAAGCTATCCAGTTTGGGTCGGATGGTAGCCGGAGTTGCCCACGAACTCAACAATCCCATTAACTTTATTTCCGGTAATATTCCTTACGTGGAACATTACATTAAGGATTTAATCCGCTTGGTGCAGGCTTACCAATGTGAATATTCTCTGGCATCGCCTCAAGTCCAACAACTGGCTGAAGAGGTGCAAGTCGATTTTGTCCTCAGAGATTTACCCAAGATTCTGCAATCGATGCAATCGGGAGCCGAGCGAGTTCATGAAGTGGTTCGCTTATTGCAGAAATTTTCGCGGCACAATGAAGCGTCCCTCAAACCCATCGATATCAATGCCGCCTTAGAAAATATCATGTTGATCTTGCATAACCAGCTGATCAATACGATTAAAATAGAGCGGCACTATGATGACTTGCCACGAGTAGAATGTTACCCAAAGCAAATCAATCAAGCCTTTCTGAGTATCTTGACTAATGCAGTTGAAGCCCTTAACCGTTCGCAAAAGCCAGACAAAACCCTGACGCTGCGAACCCAATGGATACGGAGTAGCGATTTAAACAAAGAGGGTCGAGTGCAAGTTGCGATCGCCGATAATGGTCCAGGTATTCAGTTAGAAATCCAGCCGAATATCTTTGAACCGTTTTTTACCACCAAAGAAGTTGGCGAAGGCAGGGGCTTGGGTTTAACGGTAAGCTATCAAACGATAGTCAACCAGCACCACGGTCAATTAAAAGTCAACTCTCAACTGGGTCAAGGTACAGAGTTTCTCTTGGAAATTCCAGTCAGACATCACCATTCTATCCAATCGGAACCCATGGGTGACAATTCCCAGAACTCTGCTTCTCCAGCTAAATCCCCTACTGTAATCTCCAACGGCTAGCTGCCGCCATCAATTGTGGATGCTAGGATGGGGCAGTCACATGGGTTTTTAGCTGATAACGAGAATCGATCAGCGAATTAATAACTGTTATCTGGGAAATGCTTATGAATGCTGCCTCTCGCTCCTTTTCACCTCAACGGCGTCGGTCTAGAAGACCAATGGTTAGCTCTAGGGTAACGCCATCCAACACAGCAAGAGTCTCAAGGGTATCTTCCCTGCCTGTCAAACCCCAGAGGCAGAAGGTGGAAAGGCTTCATCCTTCACGGCAGCTCATACCCGCTTGGTTAAAAGTATTTGTCGTTTTACAGCGCGGTTCCGATTGGCTCACTTTCTTTCTGATTGCCACTACCCTAACCATTTATTCCTGGACAGTTTACACCCAGCAGCAGTGGGCGCTGGAATACCGTAAACTAGAAACCCTGCAACGCGATGAACGGCAGCTAACGACCACGAATGAAGTGATCAAAGATCAACTCGCTCAACAAGCAGAACGCCCAGCTACAGGTTTGGTTAATCCCTCCACAGCCAATACTATCTTGCTCTCTCCGGCACCCGAGCGCCAACTTAAGACGCCTTCTACCCAGATTCCTCATTCAGAGGCAGTAGCAACGACACCATTAGGGTATTAAAATGCCAAATGACCCATGACCAAACTCTCTCAACTGCCCCGTTTCAGACTGCTACTGATTTGGGGAATGCTGATAGCAGGAGGGATTGGACTGTTACTCAATCTGTACCGACTGCAAGTAGTACAGGCACCCATGCTTGAGGAAAAAGCGCGGGAACAGCAGATGATCTACCTGCGCCCCTTCGTTCCCCGTCGCCCAATTGTAGACCGCAACGATAATGTTTTAGCCGTTGATCGGCGCGTCTACACCCTATACGCTCACCCCAAGCTGTTCAAGAGTTCTAAACAGCAAGTAGCTGTGACGCTGGCTCCAATTCTCGGAAAGTCGCAAACGGAGTTGGAGAAGTTATTCAATCAACAAGCAAGTGGCATTCGCCTCAGTTATACTCTGGCAGAAGAGGTAGCTGACCAAGTTGCCAGACTAAATATGGATGGTCTGGAAATGATTCAACAGTATTCTCGCCTTTATCCTCAGCAGGATTTGGCAGCAGATGTTGTGGGTTATGTCGATGTTGATCATCGAGGTCAGGCGGGGATAGAATACTCTCAAGAAGATCTACTGGAACGGGCAGTGCGAACGCTGCGACTCAGCCGCGCTGGTAATGGCTCATTGATGCCCGATCATGTACCTGAAGGCTTTCTCCACTTTGATGAATTGCGGCTACAACTGACTTTGGATAGTCGCTTGCAACGAGCGGCTCGTTTTGCTCTTAAGGAAAAAATTGAGCAGTTTAACGCCAAGCGGGGAACTGTGATTGTCATGGATGCACTCGATGGTTCCCTGCTAGCCTTAGTGTCAGAGCCAACCTACAACCCGAACAAATACTATAACTTTGACGTTGGCTTGTTTAAAAATTGGGCGCTAACGGATTTGTACGAACCGGGTTCGACCTTCAAACCGCTCAACGTAGCGATCGCGTTGGAAACAGGTGCCATTCAACCCGATAGCTTATTCAACGATACAGGTTCAATTCAAATTGGTAAATGGTCTATTGCCAACTACGACAAAATCGCTCACGGCACGATTAGCTTGACTCAGATTTTGAAGTACTCCAGTAATGTGGGTATGGTTCGGATGATCCAACAAATGAAGCCAGGGGTTTACTATGACTGGTTGGAACGGCTAGGATTGGGACAGAAAGTAGAAACTGACTTACCCTTTGAGGCACCAGGACAGATCAAAAGTCAGCGAGAGTTTACCGCCTCGCCAGTGGAACCTGCTACCGCCTCTTTCGGTCAAGGCTTTTCTTTAACCCCCATGCAACTTGCTCAAATGCACGCCACTCTAGCGAATGGTGGCAAGTTAGTAACACCCCATGTCATTCAAGGGTTATTTGATAGCAATGGGCAGTTGTACTGGCAGCCCCATCTGAGTGCGCCTCGCCCTATTTTTTCTCCAGGAACGACTCAAAGTGTCTTGGAAATGATGGAAGCTGTCGTCAGTGAAGGCACGGGGAAAGTTGCCCAAATTCCAGGGTATCGAGTGGCAGGTAAGACAGGAACGGCTCAGAAAGCTAGTCCAGCAGGCGGCTATTTTACGAATGCTAAAATCACTAGTTTTGTGGGTATTTTGAGCGTAGATTCTCCCCGTTATGTGGTATTAGCTGTAGTTGATGAACCCAAGGGGAATGCTTTCGGTTCGACAGTAGCCGCACCCATTGTGAAGTCGGTGATGGAAGCACTGATTGCGATCGAGCGAATTCCGCCCAGCGAGTCTACAACCGCTTCAACAGAGCGATAGTTGCCGGAATAAGATAAAGATAAAGATACAGCAGTGGACACATATCTTAGGACATATATGTCCTAACCGTCTTGGCAGTTGCTATAACTTGCACCAGTGGCAATAACCCGCCAGTGGTTTTAACCACTGGCTAATAGCTAAAGTCCTCTTAAGAGGACTGGATAAGAGTTTCAGTCCATTTCAATGGACTTGAGCTATTAGCCCGGAGTTTGAACTCCGGGCTGATTTTCGGGTTTATCGACAATCGTGCAAGATGTGAGATTCAATAGACTTCTCTAAAAATGAGTCTGAAACCCTTGTACAGCTTGAGCTAAGATCTAATTTCTGGAGAGGTCTAATGAATATCAATCACTTACTGCTCTGGATAGTCTGCACCTCATGCATTCTCAACCTAATTGTAGGTATTGGGCGAGTCAGGATGCGTCAGGGTGCTGCCTACATCCGTAGCTGGATTTTGGTTTCAGGATTCGTTTTAGTCGTTACTGCTGCTTTTTATTTCCTAATCCCAGCAAGGGCTGGCTGGATTGCTGGGGGCTTATGGGTGTTGCTGATGTTGGTGCCAATCCTCGGCTTTAGGCTCGTGAATCAACTGGCACTCAAGGAACGCTTCGGTGCAGCTAGCAAATTAGGGACAATCTTGTGCTGGCTACATCCGTCGAAAAGCTGGCGTCACTATTCTGAATTGCTGTGGGCGCTGGAAATGCTCAAGCAAGGGGCAACGGATAAAGCGAAAGCTATTGTCAATCGCTACAAAGTGGAAAACAAAGCCCTAGTTCGATATGCCATTGCTGCTTCCTACCAGATGGAGGCTCGTTGGCAAGACCTTCTAGAATGGATTCAATCTGAGTTGTCTCCTACTGTTCTGCAAGACGAACCTAACTTAATTATCTACTACCTGCGAGGGTTAGGAGAGACAGGAAACTTAAATGGTTTACTCCAAGAACTCGAGGGTTTTGAATCGCTGCTGGAAAAAACGGATCGAGCCGTAAGCCTGAATCAAGCCTACTTATTTGCCTTTGCTTTTTGCGGTCAAAAAGAACAGGTTGTTCGATTGCTCAAAGGCACATTGGCATTCTATCCAAAGCCTATCCGTCTATTCTGGCTGGCAACCGCTGACTGGGCAGGGGGAGATAGAGATGCAGCGCGTCAGCAATTCTTGACTATTTGTAACAGCACTAGTGTATCTTACCGCAATGCTGCCCAAAGACGCTTATCCCAGCCGTTGGCAGACCCAGAAATCGGACTCACTAACCAATCCCAACTCATTCTCTCCCGACTCGCTCTCGATCTCCAGCATCAGACTCGATACAGCGGTAGAGAGAGGTTTTTGGGTTCTAGGGCTTATGCTACCGGGACGATTATTGGGTTGAATGTGCTGGCTTTTGCTCTAGAGATTCGATTGGGGGGCAGCGAGAATCTGGATACCTTGTATTATTTGGGAGCATTGGTTCCAGAGGAAGTTCTAGATGGGGCTTGGTGGCGGTTATTAACGTCTACTTTTCTTCACTTTGGCATTCTGCATCTCTCAATGAATATGCTGGGGCTTTATATCCTCAGCCCTTTTGTGGAATTTGCTTTAGGAGTGTGGCGATATCTGGTTCTTTACCTGAGTGCTGGCGTGGGTTCGATGCTCGTTGTTACTCTGGCTACAGAGAGGGGATACTCTCAGGCTGAATTTGTCGTTGGAGCCTCTGGCTGCGTGATGGGAATTGTGGGGGCGACAGCGGCAATTTTATTGCGGGGTTGGTTCAGGGAAAAATCTCGCATTGCGTCCCAACGTCTGCGGTTTATCCTGTTTATTATTGCCTTTCAGGTTGTTTTTGACCTTTCAGTTCCGCAGATTAGTTTTACGGGTCATACGTCGGGACTGATTATCGGTTTTGTCGTTGGTAGTTTATTAAAACATGATTGGCAAGGTCAATACTAGTGGTCTGTAAAGCTGGTTTTGAGTAGTTACACACCTACAGGTATCCTTGAGGATGCGATCGCCAAAATAGATAGCTTCTTAAAGAGCTAGTCAATGTGAGGTCAAAGATACTGTCGGCGTGCAATTACTCCCTACTCATCACTGCATTTAAGAGGGTGGTTTGTTTGTCAGTGGCGCGATCGATTTGTTGTTCGAGTTGGTCGCACAGTGTCATTAGTTTATCGACTTTGGCGACTATACGGTGTTGTTCTGGAAGGGGGGGGAGGGGGATTAATGTTTCAGATAGTTTAGTTCCATTAAAGTTTGCTTGACCACATTGTTGAATGATTTCTGGTTCTATCTGTGTTTTACGAAAATAAGGAGAATTCATTGCCATGTTTATGTAAAAAGGAAATATATATTTCTCATAAAGTTTTACACGAATAAGATAGGAAGCAAAAGTTGAAATATTATCTTTTCCTTGATAAATTGCCGTTTTTCCAACTAGATCATAACTATTAGTTCGATTAAATAAAATGTCATTTCTCTGAAGATAAAGGCGTGGCAAATCATCGATGTTTTCATCAATGTGTTTAAAATTTACGTCAATTAATCGACCATTAAATATGTTTCCCATTCTGTATACAGGTATCTTCGATGAATCGGTTCCTGTTTTTTTTGAAGTGCCATATTCTATCAACAGAGAAAGACTTTTTAATCTGCTCCACTCCCAACCCTCCGGCAAATCATAAGGAATTTCATCCGGTGTAATCTCCGGTAACTTCTTCGACTTCTTAATCTTCCCTTCCTTAACTAACCGTTCCTTCTCCTCTTCAATTTCCTTGAGTAATTCACTAGCAGGCGGATCATCTGGATTTTGCGGCACCAGTTTACCCATTACCGCGAGTTGTAAGATCGCTTTACGGAGTTCGCTGACGTTTTCTTTAACGGAATACAAATCGCTGAAGTTATGGCGGATAAAGTCCCAAGCTTTTCTAAACCCTTGATCATCCTTGGCGTTCAAGAGGCGATCGCACGCAGCAGCATGGACTATCAGGCGTTTTTGGTTGCGCTTATCCCGTAGTCGTTCCAGTTCATCGCATCGGGACATCAGGCGATCGATTTTTTCAACTATTCGGCGTTGTTCTGGGAGGGGTGGGAGGGGGAATAAACCTTGAAAAAAGTTTCCGTCATTAATTGCTGGATAAGCAACACCTTTCATCTGATCTTCTACATACTCAATGAATGTAGGAGATTTTAAATAATGATATATAAAACGAGTATTGATTACTGTATAAGGATGTAAAATTGCGAATGCTGTACTTGCTATTGGCTCATAATCATATTCTTTTTCAATAACTGCAATGTTTAATAAATAAGGTCTAACAGTTGAATAAATAACTGTTTCTCTATTGACAATTTTTCTAGCACGAGAAGGAGCTTCTTTACTTTCTAGCAGTTGAACAGAATCACTTATTACTCCATTTTTATTGTCAATAGAGCCGACATCAATATAAGTAAAACGTTTATCTGGTTTTTTTTGCCCCCAATCATGACAAATACTTCTAATCCTCACCCATTCCCAACTTTCAGGAATTTCATAAGGAATCTCATCCGGCTTAATCTCCGGTAAAGGCTTCGACTTTTTAATCTTCCCTTCCTTAACTAACCGTTCCTTCTCAGCCTCAATCTCCTTTAAAAGTTCCCTCGCAGGCTGTTCCCTCCCATCTTGCGGTACTAACTTCCCCCGCATCGCCAAACTTAAAATTAATTCCCGTAACCGTTTCACCCCATCCGGTGCAGCAAACGCTGTATCAAAATATTTATCTAAAAGTTCCAAAATTTCCATGAAAACCTATCTTCCCTCAACTCGATTATCTTGAATCATTTCTGAAATGACTCTTGCTAATAAAGGAAGAGAATCAATAACCGTCTCCCAAACAACCTCCACATCAACCTGCCAATATTCATGTACTAAAATATCCCGCATTCCTGCCACAGCACTCCAAGGAATATCAGGATATTTGGCACGCAACTCAGACGGAATTTTCTTAGTTGCTTCCCCAATAATTTCCAACAATTTAACAACCGCCAAAACCTTTTCACGATTATTGGCAAACTCCTCAAAGCTAACGCCTCGAATAAAACTAAAAATTTCGTCAATCGCCTCTAAAATATCCTCTAAAAAATCAAGTAAATCTCGTTTGGTCATACCTTCACCGCCTCGGCCAAAACCCGCTCCCGAATCCTTGGCTTAAGACCTTTTTCCGTCACGATATCTACCCGTAAACCCAAAATCTCACTTAAATAATCCCGTAATTCTCCTAACATCCAGAGTGTCGGCGGGGACTCATAACAAATTAAAATATCTACATCACTATCAGCCGTTTGTTGTCCCCTCGCATAGGAACCAAAAACTTGCATTTCAGACACCCGAAACCTTGTCCTTAAAAAATCTTGATGCTTTTGTAAAAGCTGTTTAATATCCTCTAAATTTCTCATAATCAATCTTTTTGCCAAAATTTAACTACCTAACGCCAACATCAACTCAGCTTTCAGCGCCTCCTGTACCGCCGCCAACTCCTGGGAAATCTCCTCATATTCTGCCATCAACTCATCCGGTTCACCGTGATTAATTTCCATAGAATGAGGATTTTTACAATCTAAATTAAAATTCCGTTCCTCAATCTCCTTAACCGAAACCTGCCAAGCAAATTCCGTTACCTCTCGCTTCTCCCACCATTTTTTCTCCCGATTAAACTCCTTAATCGTCAAAGGCTTAGAACGAGAATAAGACTTATAACCCTGGGGATAAGGATGTTCAAAAAACCAGATTTCCTCCGTCGCTTTCCCCTTCTCAAAAAACAAAATATTTGTACTAATACTCGTATAGGGACTAAACACCCCCTTCGGTAATCGCACAATCGTATGCAAATTAAACTGAGCTAAAAGTTCCTGCTTCAGAGTCGTTTTCACCCCTTCCCCAAACAAAAACCCATCCGGTAAAACCACCCCAG
>NZ_JADEWY010000177.1 GCF_015207375.1 Coleofasciculus sp. LEGE 07092
GGGTGGGAAAGTGCGGGGGCAGGTTTGGCTACAGCAGTTAGTCAGTATTTGATGATGGCGGTGGGGATAATTTTGGTTTGTCGAGAGGTTCAGTGGAAACAGGTACAAGGGGTAGCTGGAAAAATATTGGAAAAGTCAGCGTTAAAGGCGACATTTGCCCTCAATGGCGATATCTTTATCCGCACCTTCGCCTTCGTGTCTACGTTCTCTCTTTTTACAATTGTGAGTTCGTCAATGGGGACAATGGTACTGGCTGAAAATGCTTTACTATTACAGGCGTTTTTACTAGCACTTTACGTGATTGATGGACTAGCGTTTGCGACGGAGAGTTTAGCGGGTATCTTTCGGGGTCAAGGTAAGAGCGATCGCTTAATTCCTCTATTACAGATCTCTGGATTAGCAAGTCTGGCGGTGGGATTGATTTTTGCACTGGTTTTTGTGCTCTTTCCTCAGCCATTATTTGGACTACTGACTAACCACCTAGAAGTTATTGACACTATTAGTATAGATGTGATGTGGCTGCTGCCTGTTTTGGGATTTGGTGCGATCGCATTTATGCTGGATGGGTACTTTCTGGGTTTGGCAGAGGGGCGAATTTTGCGAGGTGCCGCTTTAACTGCCACATTGATTGGATTTGTGCCAGTGGCGGTAGTTGCTTGGCAGTTACACAGTCGCTATTTATTGTGGTTGGCGATGTCTTTATTTATGGCAGCGCGAGTTTTTACCCTTGGGGTGCAGGTGCCGAGAACGCTGGAAATAGGGACTAAAGAATGATAGCGATCGCTTGCGTGATAGAAACTCATGGCTTCAGCTCATTAATTTCATTAATTAATACCCCATTCTAACTGTGAAATATAACCCTTCAATCTCAAGGCAATTGAGATACGGCGACAAGTCATAACAGATAGGAGTTGGACTTAAGTTAAACAAACATAGCAAGTGTTGTTCATCACTTTTACGAGTAAACCCTAATAAGGGTTCGGCAGTATCTAAAAGAGTCAGATTCCCTTTAATTAAAGCAGGTTGTTGCTTGCGCCACTGAATCAGGCGGCGGTATTTATTCAGTAACGACTGGGGTTGTTGTTCCTGTTGATCAACTGCTAGTGGACGGTGTTCTTCAGGAATTGGCAACCAAGGTTCTTTAGCAGAGGCTTGGACGGCTTCAGCTAGGGATATAGGGACAGTGGAGGGGTTCGGGGGAAAGTTGGTGAGGGAGGTGTCGAGTGCGCTGGTGCTGTTGGAATGAGAGGGGTTGATGTTTCAGTTACCGGGGATGCAGTATCGTCGAGGTTGAGTAATGATTTTTTTGAAAATTAATTTTCAAGGAAAAGTTTGAATGTCTCACTTAAAAATAGCTAACGACACGGAACGACAACAGGCTGTTGTCATCGGCGGCAGTATTGCCGGACTTTTAGCGGCACGGGTACTGACAAACCACTTCGACCAAGTGACTATCGTTGAACGCGATCGCTTTCCGGAAAAACCAGAACCTCGCCAAGGTGTTCCCCAGTCTCATCAGCTTCATGTGCTTCTGACTCAAGGACAGCGGATTCTAGAACAGCTATTCCCTGGACTGACGGAAGAATTGGCTGAAATAGGTGCAGAATCCGTCGATTGGACGGCAGACTACCAGTGGCTATTTTTGGGGGGCTGGGGACCGAGGTTTCCCTCTGGGATTACCACCCGTACTTGTACCCGAAATCTAATCGAAGCCCGGATTCGCCAGCGTCTGGCTACTTACAACTCTATAGAATTTTTAGAGGCGGGGACGGTAACAGGCTTGTTGACTAACCAGGGGAACACCACCGTTACAGGTGTCCGGGTACGAGAGTCTGATGGCACAGAAGTCGAATTACCCGCCCAGTTCGTTGTGGATGCTAGCGGACGCTATTCTAAAACGCCCCAGTGGTTGCAGGGTCTAGGGTATGAAACGCCCCAAAAGACAACAGTTAACTCGTTTTTGGGCTATGCCAGTCGCTGGTATCAGTCCTTGAGTAGAGAACCGTTAGATTACAAGGTGTTGTACCTAATGCCCAAAGCTCCGCACAAACCGAGGGGTGGTGTAATCTATCGAGTGGAGAACAATCGCTGGATAGTCGCCCTTATTGGTGTGGGTCGAGACTATCCCCCCACCGATGAAGCTGGCTTTCTAGGCTTTGCCCACAGCTTACACAGCCCAGAGGTTTATGAGGCGATAAAAGACGCCCAGCCTATCTCCCCTATCTACAGCTATCGGCGTACAGAAAACCGCCTACTTCACTACGAAAAACTATCTCGCTTCCCAGAAAACTTTGGGGTCGTGGGTGATGCCGTCTGTGCTTTTAATCCGGTCTATGGTCAGGGTATGACCGTTGCGGCTTTGGGTGCCCTAACCTTAGATCAATGCCTTAAGCAACATTTCCAGCGCCGTTCTAATCAAGAGTTGACAGGTCTGGGAAGACACTTTCAGAAACAACTCTCTAAAGTGAATACAGTACCCTGGCTGATGGCAACGGGCGATGATTTCCGTTGGTCAACAACAGAGGGAGGTAAACCCAGTTCGATCACTCGATTATTACACTGGTATCTCGATCAAGTGATGCTAGTCTCTGGTGAGAGTACCGAGGTTTACAAAGTGCTGATAGAAGTCATACACTTCCTCAAGCCACCTACAGCTTTTTTACAGCCCAGTATCTTGGCACAAGTCTTGAGACAGGTAATGAACGGGCATGGCAATACTGATGTTGTGTCGAAGTCATTTCGTACTAGTTAATTAGGGCTAGGGCTAGGGCGATCGCTCCTAGAAAGCGATAAATTCAAGAATTTTTCGATATCTGATCCTCCTCAGGGATGTGTCTTAACAGTTCTCCAGGCTGGCAATTAAGGGCATTGCAGAGTTTTTCTAGCGTTGTCCGATCCAAGCGCGGTGGCATAATCCGACTGTTTTTGAGCTTGGACAAGGTTACGGGATGCATTCCCGTCTTTTGAGCTAATTCTTTGTAATCCACTTCGCGGTCTGCCATAACAGCCGCCAGTCGCCATTTAATTGGCATGAGTTTGGGCAGGGTGGCTAAACCCTTTACAATTCTTACCTAAGTCAGATGAATCGAGTTAGCTATTCCACTAATCTATCAGTCGTAAATCCTATCACATTAACCGAATGCATTAACATTTTGCATTATATCCTTGACACTCATTCGTTGAGTTAACTAAGGTAGCAGTCGGAAGGTTTATTGAAAAGCTTCAAATCCTAGTGACTCCGATGGTTTGCCAAACCCGTCCCAACTAAAAGCTGTCGGAGAGGGGAGAGGCTTGCCAAAACGGGGCACCTACGGCTGTTTTAAAGGCAATTACTAGAGGAAAGAGCTAAGATGCTGCCACAAGAAGGTAGGATAAGAGTTCAGATTGAGGGCGTCTGGCCTGAAATTGATGGCGGTCGTTTTGCCATCAAGCGGACAGTTGGTGAACGAGTCCGCGTCGAAGTTGATATGTTTTCGGACAGTCATGACGCGGTTTCTGGCGTTATTTTGTATCGTCCAGCAGTATCCCAAAGCTGGTTTGAGGTGCCACTGTTCCCGACGTTTAACGATCGCTGGCAAGGAGAATTCACCGTTTCTGAGATGGGGAATTACATCTACACCATCCAGGGCTGGGTTGACCATTTTAAAACCTGGCAACGGGACATGGTGAAGAAATTGGCAGCCGAGCAGGATATATCAGTCGATTTGCTCATTGGTGCCAACTATATCCAGGAAGCTAGTCAGCGAGCCACAGGTGATGATGCTGCACAGTTAAAAACCTGGGTAGAAACACTGCGTTCTGAAGACGTTTCCCCGATTATCCGGGGCGATAAAGCCATCTCACCAGAACTGGCACTATTAATGGCGAAATACCCCGATCGCCGATTTGCCAGCACTTACCACAAAGCACTCAAAATTACCGTAGAACGGGAACGAGCCCAGTTTAGCACCTGGTACGAAATGTTTCCACGCTCCTGTGGCGAACCCGGAAAACACGGTACATTCAAAGATGCTCAAGCCCGCTTGCCCTACATTGCCAACATGGGCTTTGATGTCCTCTATCTCCCCCCCATTCACCCCATTGGTACAACCTTTCGCAAAGGCAGAAATAACGTTACCGTTGCCGAACCCGACGATGTCGGCGTACCGTGGGGCATTGGTGGTCCTGAAGGTGGACATAAAGCAATCCATCCCCTATTGGGAACCATGGCAGACTTCGAGGAGTTTGTTGCCAAAGCCAAGGAACACGGCATTGAGATTGCCTTAGATCTAGCCTTTCAATGCTCCCCGGATCATCCCTATGTCAAAGAGCATCCCGAATGGTTCCGTAGCCGTCCCGATGGGACGATTCAGTACGCGGAAAACCCACCGAAAAAATATCAAGATATTTACCCCATTGACTTTGAAACCCCAGACTGGCAGAACCTTTGGCAGGAACTCAAAAGCGTCATGGTTTTCTGGATGGAAAAAGACGTGCGGATTTTCCGGGTAGATAATCCTCATACGAAGGCATTCAACTTCTGGGAGTGGGTTCTTGCTGACCTCAGACAAACCTATCCCGATTTAATTGTCCTTTCCGAATCCTTCACCCGTCCCAAGGTGATGTATCGTTTGGCAAAACTGGGCTTTACCCAATCCTACACCTATTTCACTTGGCGGAATAGTAAGTGGGAAATGACCCAGTATCTCACCGAACTCACCCAAACCCCCGTCCATGAGTTCTTCCGACCCAACTTTTGGCCCAATACCCCCGATATTTTGCATGAATTTATCCAGCATGGGGGACGCCCTGGCTGTATGATTCGCTTAGTGTTAGCCGCCACCTTAACGGCTAGCTACGGGATTTATGGTCCGGCATTTGAAGTGTGCGAAAATCGAGCGGTGAAACCCGGAAGTGAAGAATACCTCCACTCCGAAAAATATCAAATTCGGGAATGGGATTTAAACAGTCCTTACAGCATCAAGGATTTGGTTGCACGGGTCAATTATGCCCGTCGAGAACATCCCGCGTTACAGAGTAATAGTAGCCTGAGATTTCATCACACCGACAATGAGCAGATAATCTGCTACAGCAAACAAACCGATGATTTAAAGGATGTAATTCTTGTGGTAGTCAGCTTTGACCCCCACTGGACACAAGGCGGCTTTATTGATTTACCCCTAGAATCCTTCGGCATCGATCCCCACCGAGAGTATCAAGTACACGACCTACTCAGCCAAAACACATTTACTTGGTTCGGTGGACACAACTACGTCGAACTCAATCCCCAAAACATCCCAGCTCATGTTTTCTGGGTAAGACAGTAATTCCTCATTACAAGTAACCTCATATCTTGCACCAAAACCTCTGCGTACCTCTGCGTTAAAAAAAACTTAACACTGGTGCAAGATGCAAAAAATCAACAAAAACAACCAGGGCTAACTACCGAAAAAACAAATGCTCAAATCAATCTTAAAAGACGATCCCCTTTGGTTTAAAGACGCCATTATCTACGAAGTACCCGTTCGTGCTTTTGCCGACAGCAACGGGGATGGAATTGGCGATTTGCGCGGACTCACCAAAAAGCTAGATTACCTACGCGACTTAGGCGTTACAGCCATCTGGACATTACCCTTCTTTCCCTCACCCCTCAAAGATGATGGCTACGATATTGCCGACTACTACACGATTAACTCCATTTTCGGCAATTTAGAAGACTTCAAAGCCTTATTAGAAGCGGCACATGAACGGGGAATTCGAGTCATTATCGAATTAATTGTCAACCACACCTCCGACCAGCACCCGTGGTTTCAGCGAGCTCGTAGAGCGCCAAAGGGAAGTAACGAGCGAGATTTTTACGTCTGGAGCGATAGCCCCGAAAAATACCAAGAAGCTCGCATTATTTTCCAGGATTTTGAGCATTCTAACTGGGCGTGGGACCCGGTTGCGAAAGCCTATTACTGGCATCGCTTCTATTCTCACCAACCTGATATCAACTACGAAAACCCAGAAGTACGGCAAGCTGTATTAGATGTTCTAGATTTTTGGTTGGAGATGGGAGTCGATGGGCTACGCATGGACGCCGTGCCTTACCTATATGAGGAAGAGGGAACGAACTGCGAGAACTTATCAGCAACCCATGGGTTTTTACAAGAGTTGCGATCGCACGTTGATTCCAAATTCTCCAATCGGATGCTCTTGGCAGAAGCCAATCAGTGGCCAGAAGATGCCGCTGCTTACTACGCTCAAGGGGATGAGTGTCACATGAACTTCCATTTTCCCCTGATGCCGCGCCTGTTCATGGCGCTGAAAATGGAGGATAATTTCCCCATCATTGATATCCTCAACCAAACCCCCCAAATTCCCAATAACTGTCAGTGGGCGTTATTTTTGCGCAACCATGATGAGTTGACCTTGGAAATGGTCAGCGATGAAGACCGAGACTATATGTACAAGGTCTATGCAGAAGACCCCCAAGCGCGACTTAATTTAGGGATTCGCCGCCGTTTGGCTCCTTTGATGGGGAACAACCGCCGCCAAATTGAGCTGATGAATGGGTTGCTGCTTTCGCTTCCCGGTACTCCCGTGCTTTACTACGGAGATGAACTGGGTATGGGAGACAACATTTATTTAGGCGATCGCAACGGGGTACGAACACCAATGCAGTGGAGTAGCGATCGCAATGCCGGATTCTCTCGCACCAACCCGCAACGGCTGTATGCACCCCCCATTGTTGACCCAGAATATCACTACGAAGCCATCAACGTTGAGGCACAACGGGCAAATCCCAATTCCCTGTGGTGGTGGATGAAGCGCTTGATTGCAACTCGACAGCGTTTCCAGGCATTTGGGCGCGGCACCTTTGAATTCTTGCACCCAGATAATCGCAAAGTGCTGGCATTCACCCGTACCTATGCTGGTGAACATATCCTGGTCATTACCAACTTATCCCGCTTCGTGCAAACAGTAGAACTGGATCTATCCGGTTTCCAAGGGATGGTGCCTGTGGAAATCTTTGGCAGCACCAAATTCCCCCCCATCGGTGAGTCACCCTACTTCCTCAGCCTCACTCCCCACAGCTTCTATTGGTTTACCCTGCAATTGGAACACAGCCTAGTTGAGACGTCTCAATCTCAACTCCAGCCCCCAACCCTGGCAGTGAGTGGCAAGTGGCAGACGGTCTTTTCCCAACCTGATCTTAAAGCCACTCTCGAATCTGTCCTGCCCAATTACCTCTATGGCTGTCGCTGGTTTGGGGGTAAGGCGCGGATCGTGCAATCGGCTGAAATCGTGGAAGTTATCCCGGTATTCTATAACCAGATGGAAACGTCCGTGATTTTCCTGCGGTTGGAATACACCGAAGGCACGCCCGAAACCTACCTACTGCCCCTGGCATACGGTCTAGGAAGTGAGTTGGGTAATGACCCCAACAGCATTCATTCCGAGCGGGTGGTGGCTTATCTCCAAGTTAAGGGGTCTGAGGAAATTGGGCTGCTGTTCGACGCTGTAGGCGACCAGAACTTCTTGGCATTCCCATTAGACGCCATCATGCACAAGCACCGTTACGATGGGATGGCAGGAACCTTGGTGGCAATGGCAACAAGCGCCCTGACAGAACTCCTGAGTGAGGATATTAACCTAGAGCCAGATTTACTGCGAGGTGAGCAGAGCAATACTTCAGTAGTTTACGGCAATCGCTTTATTCTCAAACTCTTCCGCAAACTAGAAGAAGGCATCAACCCCGACCTAGAAATCGGGCGTTTCTTAACCGAGACAAAAGTCTCAGAACATTTCGTCCCAGTTGCCGGATCTCTGGAGTACCGCCGCAAGGGAGCTGATACCATAACCGTGGGAATATTGCAACAATTTATTCCCGAAACCCGGAATGCTTGGTCTTATACCTTAGATTCCCTGCGCGACTACTTCGAGCAAGTGATGGTGCTGCCTGGGTCAGACTTGAAGGAAACCGAACTCTTATCCCCATCAGCAGTCGATTGGCTGGATGAAAAAACGCGCCCCTTTGGGTACGACTTGCTGCTTTCCTACTTGGATACAGCTCAACTCTTGGCAAAACGCACTGCTCAACTGCATATTGCTCTAGCCTCAGATGAGACGAATCCCGATTTTGCCCCAGAGCCATTTTCCACGTTCTATCAGCGATCAGTCTATCAGTATATGCGCAACCTGATGGGACAGGTTTTGCTGCTATTGAAAAAGCGGCTAGACTCGCTGCCACCGGACATCCAACCCGTCGCCCAGACAGTCCTGAACCGCCAAGAGCAAATTACGGGGCGCTTTAAAGCCTTGGTCAACCAAAAAATTACCGCCATGCGTACCCGGACGCACGGGGACTACCATCTGGGGCAAGTTCTCTATACCGGGAAAGACTTGCTGATTATTGATTATGAAGGCGAACCCGCTCGTCCTTTGAGCGAACGGCGCATGAAGCGCTCTCCCCTGCGAGATATAGCTGGGATGCTGCAATCGTTCCACTACGCCGTCACCTTAGGTTTGCAAAAAGAAGTCGAGAGCGGCATGATCCGACCGGATAACCTCTCGGTAATGGAGGAATGGGCTGGGTTCTGGTATTCCTGGGTAAGTCACACCTTCCTCAAAACCTATCTGTCTACAGCCTCCGGTTATTCCTTCATCCCTAAGACAGATCAAGAATTGCACGTTTTGTTGGATGCTTATCTTTTTGAGAAGTCGATTTACGAACTAGGCTACGAACTCAACAATCGTCCAGATTGGGTGGAAATCCCACTTCAACGGATTTTGCAATTGCTGGAATCTATACCTCAGATGGGGTATCTCAATTCTCTGGATGAATAGGGGAGATGAGGTGATGAGGGAGATGGGGAGGCGATTTTAGGGGGTTACTTAACAGTAGTTTTCAACTTGATGAAGTACACAACTGAGTCTTCTAGACATAAAGTCTGTTTTACTCCTGACTCCGAACTCCTGTCTCCCCTTACCAACCCCTTATTTTGATGAAGTTTACTTAAGGAGTGCATGACTTATGACAGCGACTCAAATTGTTAACGCTGAAGTCACTTTATTTACAGATGATGACCTTTATTTATTCAACGAAGGGTCTCACTTCGGCTTGTATGAGAAGTTAGGCTCTCATTCAATGGTGCATGACGGTGTAGAAGGAACCTACTTTGCTGTCTGGGCACCTAACGCTGCTCACGTTTCGGTGAAAGGAGACTTTAACCAGTGGAATAAGGACAGCCATCCCCTGCGTGTTAGAGGCAACTCCGGTATCTGGGAAGGGTTCATTGCCGATGTTACCAAAGGCACTGTCTACAAGTATCACATCACCTCTTACCATAACGGCTATGAGGTGGAGAAAGCTGACCCGGTAGCGCTTAACTATGAAGTACCGCCCAAAACTGCTTCGGTGGTTTGGGATAGTGAGTATACCTGGAATGACAGCGAATGGATGGAGAAGCGTTACAAGCATAATGCTTTAGATACTGCTATTTCCATCTATGAAGTGCATACTGGTTCTTGGATGCGGGTTTCTGAGGATGGCAATCGTTCTCTGTCCTATCGGGAACTGGCACCCAAGCTGGCTGAATATATCCAGCGGATGGGGTTCACTCATGTTGAACTTCTCCCTATCACTGAGCATCCCTTCTTTGGTTCCTGGGGCTATCAAACTACAGGATTCTTTGCTCCCACCAGCCGCTATGGGACGCTGCAAGACTTTATGTATCTGGTGGACTACCTGCACCAGCACGATATCGGTATCATTTTGGATTGGGTGCCGTCTCACTTCCCCGTTGATCAGCACGGACTTTCGTATTTTGACGGAACGCACCTCTACGAACATTCTGACCCACGTCAGGGGTATCATCCAGATTGGGGTAGTTCGATTTTTAACTACGGACGCCATGAAGTCAGCAGTTTTATAATCAGCAGTGCGTTCTTCTGGTTGGAGAAGTGCCACATTGATGGGTTGCGGGTGGATGCGGTGGCATCTATGCTCTACCTGGATTATTCCCGTAAGCAGGGGGAATGGATACCGAATCAATTCGGTAGCAATGAGAATTTAGAAGCGATCGCATTTTTACGCCGTTTCAATACTGCTGTTTATGAGCGCTTCCCGGATGTCACAACCATTGCTGAAGAGTCTACATCGTGGTCGATGGTGTCTCGTCCTACTTATGTGGGTGGCTTGGGCTTCGGTATGAAGTGGGACATGGGCTGGATGCACGACACCCTCGACTACATGAGCCACGACCCCATTCACCGTAAGTTTCATCACAATAAGTTGACATTTCGGATGCTTTATGCATTCAATGAAAACTTTCTCCTGCCCCTTTCCCATGATGAAGTGGTGCATGGCAAGGGTTCGCTGATTGGTAAAATGCCGGGGGATTATTGGCAGAAATTTGCCAATTTGCGATCGCTCTTTGGCTATATGTACGCCCAACCCGCCAAAAAGCTGATGTTTATGGGCTGTGAGTTTGGTCAATGGTCAGAATGGAAACACGATGACAGTTTAGATTGGCATCTGTTAGAGTCTCCCCTCCATGCCGGGTTGCAAAACTGGGTGGCTGACCTAAATCGAGTTTACCGCGAAGAACTAGCATTGCACGAACTCGACTTCGACCCGAAGGGGTTCGACTGGATTGACTGTAACGATACCCAAAACAGTACAATCAGCTTAATTCGTAAAGGTAGCATCCAAGTGTCAGGGGTCAAGGGTGAGGTGATGGAAAGCCGCATCGAACCGGAAAACTGGAACCCCAACCCGGAAGGAACAATATTAGTCGTTTGCAACTTTACGCCCCTACCTCGTTTCAACTACCGAGTTGGCGTTCCGGCAGGTGGCTTTTGGCAGGAACTTCTGAATAGTGATGCTGGAGAATACGGTGGCAGTGGTTTAGGTAACTTGGGTGGAGTGCAAGCAGAAGAGTGGGCTTATCACGGACGCCCCTATTCGATAAATATTACCTTACCCCCTTTGGCTGTAGTCTTTTTTAAGGGGCTAGGTTAGGGAGCAGGGGAGCGGGGGAGCAGAGGTGCAGAGGTGCAGGGCTTGCCGTGAGCGTCAGTCGAACGGGTGCGGGGGAGAAGAGCCTGCCATTGACAGCAAGATGACAGGCAAGATGCCTGTCCTACGGGATAATTTATTTTTTGGAGTTCCTTAACACTTCCAGAGTCTCCTTGTCCCCCCATC